>NZ_UQXD01000034.1 GCF_900544955.1 uncultured Oscillibacter sp. | reverse complement strand
GCCCCGCCCGGCGCAGCGCCGTCAGCAGGTCCGTCAGCCGCTCCGGCTTGTGGACCAGGCAGAAGCAGCCCCCCCAGCGGAGGAGCCAGGCCGCCGCGGCGCAGAACCAGAATCCGCAGAACGTCGCCGCGCAGTACATCGTGCCCGACACGGTGAACGTCAAGGTGATGAAGGACGGCCAGAACCGCTGGCTCCAGGTGACGGCGCCCGCCGAACAGGTTGGGATAGTAGGGCGGGTTGCACACCGCCAGGTCGAAGCTTCCCCCGGGGAGAAGGGTGCGGATTTGGCGCAGGTCCCCCGGCAGGAAGCGCAGCTGCCCGGCAAGGCCGTTCTCCGCCGCCGCCCGCTCCGCCAGGGCCAGGGCCTGGGGCTGGAGCTCCACGCCGGTGACGGCCAGCCCGGGCTGCCGCTGGAGCAGCAGCAGCCCCAGCAGCCCCGTGCCGCAGCCCAGGTCGCACACCCGCAGCCCCGGCCGCAGCCGGGGCAGGGAGGAGAGGAGGAAGGTGTCCGTGCTGGGGCGGAAGAGGGCATCGTCGTAGACGAAGCGGTATCCGCCGGGTTTCAGGCTCTCCCAGTGCTCCATGGCGCGGCCTCCTCTGGTGGTTGGAATAGGACCATTATAGAGGAAAACAAAACACACCGCAAGCCTTGGCCTGCGGTGTGTTTATGTATCCCGTCGATTATTCCTCGGGGACGATGGCGCCGTTGGGGCAGGTGTCGCAGCAAGAACCGCAGTCCAGGCAGGCGGCAGCGTCGATGATGTACTGGTCATCACCCTGGCTGATGGCACCGGCAGGGCAAGAGTCCGAGCAGGCACCGCAGCTCACGCAGGCAGAAGTGATTTTGTAAGCCATGGGAAGTGCACCTCCATAAGATTTGTGTTTTTCATTGTACCATACAATTTAGAAAAAGCAAGTCTTTGTTAAAGCCATAACAGAAAAAATCCGCTAAGATTTTCAAAAAAATTTAGCAAATATGGTTTGCCCAAAGCTGCCGTTCATCAATTGTTTTCAATTTGGTCAAAGAAAGTCAAAGATCACCCCTTGACATTCCGGCGGGAAGTGGTATACTGGCGTCAGAACAAAAGGTTAAAGAAAGTCAAAGTCAAAGAAATGCGGCGGAGGCTTTTGGGAAGGAAGGTGGTCCAGTGGGAATTTCCGATTTGATCGCCGAGTTTCTCCAGAGCAGTCTGGAGACCTCGGAGGACGGTGTGCTGGAGGTCCAGCGCAGCGATCTGGCCCAGCGGTTCAACTGCGTGCCCAGCCAGATCAACTATGTGATGAGCACCCGCTTTTCCCCGGAGCGGGGCTACATCGTGGAGAGCCGCCGGGGCGGCAACGGCTACATCCGCATCACCCGGGTCCGGGTGGACCGGCAGACGCTGATGATGCACGTCATCAACTCCCTGGGCCAGCGGATGGACCTGCCCTCAGCCCGGGCCATCATCGGCAACCTGGTGCAGTCCGGGGCGCTGGAGGAGGAGCTGGGAAGGGCGGTGCTGGCCGCCGTGGGCGACAAGGCCCTGGGCGCCGTGCCCCGGGAGAACCGGGACGCCGTCCGGGCGGACATCCTGCGGCAGGTATTGATCCTGCAAGTCTAGGGGAACCTGAGTTCCCCCGGGCCGTATCCCCGATTGGAAAAATTTGAACATCCTGAAGGAGGAATTGATTATGAAATGCGAGAACTGCGGTAAGAATGAAGTTACCTTTGTCTATCAGAGCAATGTCAACGGCCAGATCACCGAAAAGCACCTGTGCGGCGAATGCGCCGAGAAGCTGGGCTTCACCCGGAGACTGGCGGCCCAGAACCAGCGGATGATGCAGAACTTCTTTGGAAACGGCCTGTTTGGCGGCGGCTTCCTGGAGGACTTCTTCTCCCCCAACTTTATGGGCGGCCGGAACTGGCTGCTGGAGGACCCCTTTGACGACTTCTTCGCCGACATGCCCGCCCTGGGGGCGCCCCGGCGGCAGGAGGCCCAGGAGCCCCAGCGGCAGGAGGACCTGGTGGGGAAGGAGGAGCAGAGCCGCTTCGCCTACCTGCGCCAGATGAACGCCCTGCGGATGGAGATGAAGAAGGCGGTCCGCCAGGAGGACTTCGAGCGGGCGGCCCAGCTGCGGGACGAGATCCGGACGCTGGAGGAACAGCACAAGGAGCAAAAGGACAACAAATAAACCCGGAAAAGGGAGGTAAACATCTATGAATGAGAACAAATTCACGCCCAGGGCCGAGGAGGCCCTGCGGCTTTCCCAGGAGGCGGCGGGGGAGCTGGGCCACGGCTACGTGGGCACGGAGCACCTGCTGCTGGGCCTGATCCGGGAGGACGAGGGCATGGCCCACACCGTCCTCACCGAGGCGGGCCTCACCGACGAGATGATCGTGGAGATCATCAAAAAGAGCGTGGGGGCGGGGCTCCCCGGCAGCAACCCCGCCCAGGGGCTCACCCCCCGGGCCAAGCGGGTGGTGGAGATCGCCATGGAGGACTCCGTCCGGGGCGGGTACAACTACGTGGGCACGGAGCATCTGCTGGCGGGACTGCTGCGGGAGGGCAACAACATGGCTGTCCGCATCCTGCGCACCGCCGGCGTGGACGCCAAGCATCTGTACACCGCCCTCATGCAGAAGCTGAACGACACCCCCCGGGGCAAGGCCGCCGAGGCCAAGGCGGCAGCCGCCGCCAAGGAGGACGGCAGCAAAAACAAGACCCTGAAGGAGTTCACCCGGGATTTGACGGCGGACGCCCGGGCGGGCAAGCTGGACCCGGTGATCGGCCGGGACGACGAGATTCAGCGGGTTATCCAGATTCTCTCCCGCCGCACCAAGAACAACCCCTGCCTCATCGGCGAGCCCGGCGTGGGCAAGACCGCCATCGCCGAGGGCCTGGCCCGGAAGATCGTCCTGGGCGACGTGCCCGACGACCTGCTGGACAAGCGCATCCTCTCCCTGGACCTCAGCGGCATGGTGGCGGGCACCAAGTACCGGGGCGAGTTTGAGGAGCGCATCAAGAAGGTGCTGGAGGAGGTCAAGCGCTCCGGCGACGTGGTGCTCTTCATCGACGAGCTGCACACCATCGTGGGCGCCGGCTCTGCCGAGGGCGCCGTGGACGCCGCCAACATCATCAAGCCGGCCCTGGGCCGGGGCGAGATTCAGGTCATCGGCGCCACCACCCTCAACGAGTACCGCAAGTATATCGAGAAGGACGCCGCCCTGGAGCGCCGGTTCCAGCCCGTCCAGGTGGGCGAGCCCAGCCGGGAGGCCACCCTGGAGATTTTGAAGGGCCTGCGGGAGCGGTACGAGCAGCACCACAAGCTCCAGATCACCGACGAGGCACTGGAGGCCGCCGTGGAGTTGTCCAGCCGGTATATCAACGACCGCTTCCTGCCGGACAAGGCCATTGACCTGATGGACGAGGCCGCCAGCCGGGTCCGGATGGAGACGGAGGAGATCTCCCCCGAGCTGAAGAGCCTGGAGGAGAAGATCGCCGCCCTGGTCAAGGACAAGGACGCCGCCATCGAGGCCCAGGACTACGAGAAGGCCGCCCAGCTGCGGGACATCGAGAAGGATTACCGGGAGCAGGTGGAGTTGGAGCGGGACAAGCGCCGCAAGAGCACCCGCCGGCACCGCCCCGTCACCGGGGAGGACATCGCCGCGGTGGTGTCCGGCTGGACCGGCATCCCCGTCACGCGGCTGACCGAGGACGAGGGGCAGCGCCTGCTGCATATGGAGGAGACCCTCCATGAGCGGGTGGTGGGCCAGGATGAGGCCGTGAAGGCCGTGGCCCGGGCCATCCGCCGGGGCCGGGTGGGTCTGAAGGACCCCAAGCGGCCCACCGGCTCCTTCCTGTTCCTGGGCCCCACGGGCGTGGGCAAGACGGAGTTGTGCAAGTCCCTGGCGGAGGCCATGTTTGGCGACGAGAACGCCATGATCCGCATCGACATGTCCGAGTATATGGAGCGGCACACGGTCTCCCGCCTCATCGGCTCCCCGCCGGGCTACGTGGGCCACGACGAGGGCGGCCAGCTGACGGAGAAGGTCCGCCGGAAGCCCTATTCCGTGGTGCTGTTCGACGAGATTGAAAAGGCCCATGAGGACGTGTGGAACGTGCTGCTCCAGATTCTGGACGACGGCCGCATCACCGACTCCCAGGGCCGGACGGTGGACTTCAAGAACACCGTCATCGTCATGACCAGCAACATCGGCGCCAAGGCCCTGACCGCTGCCGGGTCCAAGCTGGGCTTCTCTACGGAGGAGCGGAGCGACCCCGACGCGGAGAAGGCCTTCCAGCGGGCCAGGGAGACGGTTCTGGCGGAGCTGCGCCAGACCTTCCGCCCGGAGTTCTTGAACCGGATCGACGATATCATCGTCTTCCGGGCGCTGACGGAAGCGGACATCCGGGAGGTGGCCCGCAGGATGCTGCGGGTGGTCTCCGCCCGGATGGAGACCATGGGCATCCACCTGGACGCCAGCGACGAGGCCGTGGCCGAGCTGGCCAAAGAGGGCTTCGATCCCAAGTACGGCGCCCGGCCCCTGCGCAGAGCCATCCAGAGCAAGGTGGAGGACGCCGTGGCGGAGCGGATGCTGGACGGCACCCTCCAGGCGGGGGACACCGCCCGCCTCACGGTGGAGGACGCAAAGCTGCTGCTCACCAAATAACTTCCCGACGCAGAGTAGGCGCCCGGCTTCCCCTATGGGGAGGCCGGGCGCCTGGCGCTGTCGGGAAAGTGCCGCAGGTACTTTTTCGGCCGGGCGGCGGCCCGCAAGTGCAAGGCGCAGTGGGCCGCAGATGCGCAGTCCGCATACCTGCGGGCCGGGAGGGCTGCTCTGCCGCGCACGCGCCGCGGCGGAACTGCCCGCCCTCTGCCCCCGCCGCTCCGGCGGCGAACCGCCGGGAGGCTGTTGGGACAAGCCGGGGCGCCGCTACCGGTAGAGCCGGGCCGCCTCGTTGTAGGTGCGGGAGATGCCCCGCAGGATTTCGCCGTGGGAGAAGTCCGTGTGGTACACCAGGTTGATCTCCCGCACCATGCTGAGATTTTCCACCGGCAGGGCCGTGAGCTTGCCCTTTTTCAGCTCGTCCAGGCAGGCGCTGCGGGCCAGGATGGACACGCCGTACCCCCGGCGGACCAGGTCCTTGATGGTGGCGATGTTGTCCACCTCCAGCACCACATTGAACTCGTCCAGGGAGATGCCCCGGCTCTCCAGGTGGGAGACCAGCAGGTTCTGGGTGCCGGACTCCGGCAGCCGCAGCAGCATCCGCTGGCGCTTTAGCTCCTCCATGGTGACCATGCCCTGCCGGATGAGGGGGTGGTCGTTGGGCACCACCAGCACCAGGCTGTCCGTGTCCAGCAGCAGGGAGCTGTACCCCGGCTCGGTGACGGGGCCCTCCACCACCGCCAGGTCGATCTCGTAGGTGCGGAGCTTACTATAAAGATTTTTTATGGAATCCGTAATGACCATGATTTTTACTGATGGGTTCTCGGTACAGTAGCGGGCCAGGGCCTCCGCCACGGGGTTGCTCTCGGAGGTGTGGGTGAGGCCCACGGCGATGCGGGTGAGCTGGCGCTGCTGGTCCTGGATCTCCCGGTGGAGGTTGTGGGTCAGCGCCACCATCCGCTTGGCGTAGCGCACCGCGATCTCCCCCTCCGGCGTCAGCTTCAGGGCGCCGCCGCCCCGGTGGAACAGCTGCACCCCCAGCTCCTGCTCCAGCTGGCGGATGTGCTGGCTGACGGCGGGCTGAGTCAGCGAGAGCTGCTCCGCCGCCCGGGTAAAGCTGCCGGTCTCGCTGACCCGCAGCAGGGTGTTCAGTTTGGGGTCAATCATCCGGGCACCTCCGGTATCACAAAAATTTATGGATTATCAAAAATTCATGATTTGACAATTGGGCCGCAGGGCATATAGTGAACTGAGATAAGCATACACCCGCTCCGCGGGGAATGCAAGGAAAGAGAGGGGGACGGCGGCATGGAACAGGTTGCGCCGGCGGAAATTTTGATGAGCCTGTCGCTGATTTTGCTCTCCGGCTTCGTGCTGACCCGGATGACCAAGCGGCTGCGGCTGCCGGACGTCACCGGCTATATCCTGGCGGGCATCCTCATCGGCCCCGGCGGGTTGAGCCTGGTGCCCGCGGCCCTTCTGGAGCGGATGGACTTCGTCAGCGACATGGCCCTGGCCTTCATCGCCCTTGGCGTGGGCCGCTGGTTCCGGCGGGACACCCTCCGCCAGCTGGGCGGGGGGCTGCTGGTGGTGACGCTGGCGGAGTCGCTGCTGCCGGGGCTGCTGGTGGCGGGGGTGATGTACTGGCTGTTCCGGGAGAGCTTCGGCCTCTCGCTGCTGCTGGGGGCCATCGCCACGGCCACCGCGCCGGCCAGCACCCTGATGACCATCCGGCAGTACCACGCGGACGGCCCCTTTGTGCGGCTGCTGCTGGCGGTGGTGGCCCTGGACGACGGGGTGTGCCTGCTGGCGTTCAGCGCCGCCGCCGTGGCGGTGACGGCGGCGGCCGGCGGGGGATTCACGCTGCGGACGCTGGTGATGCCGCTGGTGAGCAACGGCGCCATGCTGCTGCTGGGCGGGGCGCTGGGGTGGGTCCTGGAGCGGCTGCTGGCGCCGCCCAGCCGCAGCCAGGGCAACCGGCTGATTTTGACCATCGCGCTGCTGCTGGGGCTGTGCGGGGTGTGCGCCCGGCTGGAGGTGTCCCCGCTGCTGGCCTGCATGGCCTGCGGCGGCGTGTACATCAACTGTACCGGGGACCAGACCCTCTTCGACCAGGTGGAGGCCTTCACGCCGCCGGTGCTGAGTCTGTTTTTCGTCGTCTCCGGCATGAATCTGGACCCGGGGTCGCTGAAGGCCCTGGGCGCGGCGGGCGTGGGGTACTGCATCGTCCGCATTCTGGGCAAGTACGCGGGGGCCTGGCTGGGCTGCCGGTGGACCGGCGCGGCGGCCTCTGTCCGGAACTGGCTGGGCCTGGCCCTGGTACCCCAGGCGGGGGTGGCCATCGGCCTGGCCTTTCTGGGGCGGCGGATGCTCCCCGGCGGGGTGGGGAATCTGCTGCTGTCGGTGATTCTGGCCTCCTCCGTGCTCTATGAGCTGGTGGGCCCGGCCTGCGCCAAGCTGGCGCTGGTCCGCTCCGGCGCCATCCCCCGGGCGAAGAGCAGCGAGGCCGTGCCGGAGTCCCGGTGAGACAGGGGGCCGCCTGCGTGCACGGTTCGCACACTTGCGGGCCGAGAGGGATGCTCTGCCGCGCACACGCCGCGGCAGGGCATCCCTCTCTTTGCGCTGGCCGCCAGGCTGTTTCGACTGCTGACAGCCGCCTCCCGGGGGGCAATTTTTGACGGTATGTTTGGAAGAATCGGGGAAATTCACAACAAGTTCATTGCCTTTTGGGGCAGAATAGACTATACTGGTTCCATTATGTGCTGCGTTAACCGGTTCCCAAACCATGGACAGGAAAGGAATTTTACCATGCCGTTCACATTCAACTTCGGCGGCTTCGACCCCAACGCCTTCGGCGGCGGCTTCAACCCCGGCGGTTTTCCCGGCGGCGGGGAGGGCGGCGCCGCCGCGCCCCGGAAGCCCAGAAAGCCCCGCAAGGCCATCGGCAACGCCTTCACCCGGACCCTCATCAACCTGGGCGTGACGCTGCTGTTCGGGCTGGCCTACTTCTATGTGGAGCTGCCCGCCATCAACCTCCACGCCGAGGAGTTCTACGTCTTCGCCTTTTTGCTGTGCGCCGTGTACTGCGGCTGCGCGGTGCTGACCTCCGGTTTCCAGGGGGACGGGGCGAAGGGGTATATCCACTTTGTGAAAAAGCAGTGCACCGTACCCTTCGTGGCGCTCATCGCCCTGATCGCCGCCATCGCCCTGGGCGCCCTCAGCTCCTGGGTGGTGCTGCGGGCGGGGGCGTACAGCCAGCTGCTGCCCATCCAGACCGGGGACTTCACGGCGGAGATCGAGGAGATCTCCTACGACCAGATTCCCATGCTGGACGCGGACTCCGCCGCCCGCCTGGGCAGCCGGAAGCTGGGCGAGCTGAGCGACATGGTGTCTCAGTTTGAGATTTTGCCCACCTACACCCAGATCAACTACCAGGGCCGCCCGGTGCGGGTGACCTCCCTGGCCTACGGGGATCTCATCAAGTGGTTCACCAACCGCTCCGCCGGCCTGCCCGCCTACCTCATCATCGACATGGTGACCCAGGAGGCGGAGGTGGTGCGCCTGGAGGAGGGCATGAAGTACACCCCCGCCGAGCACTTCGGCCGGAATCTGTCCCGCCACATCCGCTTCCACTACCCCACCATGATGTTCGACGACCCGGTGTTTGAGATCGACGACCAGGGCGTGCCCTACTGGGTCTGCTCCCGCATCGTCAAGACCATCGGCCTCTTCGGCGGCAAGGACGTCCAGGGCGCCGTGCTGGTCAACGCCATCACCGGCGAGAGCCAGTACTACGAGGAGGTCCCCAACTGGGTGGACCGGGTGTACTCCTACGACATCATCATGGAGCAGTACGACTACTACGGCATGTACCACAACGGCTTTTTGAACTCCATGTTCGGCCAGCGGGACGTGACACTGACCACCGAGGGCTGGAACTATATCGCCATCAACGACGACGTGTATATGTACACCGGCGTCACCTCCGTCACCTCCGACCAGTCCAACATTGGCTTCATCCTCTCCAACCAGCGGACCAAGGAGACCCATTTCTATCCCATCGCCGGCGCCACGGAGACCTCCGCCATGGACTCCGCCCAGAGCCAGGTCCAGCAGATGCGCTACGAGGCCACCTTCCCGCTGCTGCTGAACATCGCGGACCAGCCCACCTACTTCATGGCTCTGAAGGGCAACGACGGCCTGGTGAAGATGTACGCCATGGTGAACGTGGAGCAGTACCAGATCGTGGAGACCGGCGGCACCCTGGCGGACTGCGAGGTGAACTACCGCCAGGCCCTGGCCCACGCGGGCCTCATCGGCGCCGGGGAGGCGGACGTGACCGCCGGGGAGAACCAGACGGAGACCGGCGTCATCTCGGAAATCCGCTCCGCCGTCATCGGCGGAGACACCCACTACTTCGTGCGGATGGAGCACGGCGTGGGGTATCTGGACTTCTCCGCGGCGGAGGTGCCCAGAGCGGTGCTGCTGGACGTGGGGGACCGCATCTGGTACACCTACACGCTGAACGCCGCCGAGTTCCCGGCAAGCGGCATCGTCCCCGCCAGGGACTTCTGGTTCGAGGGGGAGGAGGGCCCGAACCCCGGTGCGTAAGCGGCTTTCGGAGGCCCCAAAAAGGAAAGAACAGGAAAGGGAGCGCCCCATTGGGGCGCTCCCTTTTTTGGGGAAAACGGCGTTGACATCCCTTTTCCGGGCGCATATACTGGGATTATTCCAAAAAGGAGCGTGAGACCCATGGACCTGACGTTGAACAGCGCCGTTTTAGGCGTAGAGCTCTCCGGCATCCGCCGGTTTACCTTTCAGGTGCGGGACACCCCCGGCGCCTGCGCCCTGACCATCGGGGAGCCGGATCTGAACACCCCCGACGCGGTGAAGGAGGCCGCCAAGGCCGCCCTGGACGCCAACGACACCCACTATCCCCCCGGAAACGGCTATCCCTATATGCTGGAGGCCATCTCCGAATTTGAGGCCCGGGCCCACGGCCTGCACTACTCCCCCGAGGAGATCATCCTCACCATCGGCGCCACGGAGAGCCTGTTTCTCGCCCTCTCCACCGTGCTGAACCCCGGCGACGAGGTGATCATCCCCACCCCGGCCTTCAGCCTCTACGAGTCCATCACCCAGCTCTGCCGGGGCGTGCCCGTGGCGCTGCCCACGGAGCGCAATCGCTTCCAGATCGACCCAGAGCAGCTGCGGCGGGCCATCACCCCCAGGACCAAGGCCGTCATCCTCACCTCCCCCAACAACCCCACCGGCTGCATCTATACGAAGGAGACCCTGGACGCCGTCCACGACATCTTGAAGGACAGGCCCATCTTCGTCCTGTGCGACGACGTGTACCGCACCCTGGTCTATACGGACGGCTACCACAGCTTCTCCGAGTATCAGGACATGCGGGACCGGATCATCGTCATCCAGAGCTTCTCCAAGCCCTATGCCATGACCGGCTGGCGCCTGGGCTACTGCCTGGCGGACGCCCCCATCCGGGACCGGATGCAGATTTTCCACCAGTACAGCGTGGTCTCCGCCCCCTCCTTCGTCCAGCCCGCCTGCGCGGCGGCGCTGAAGAGCGACACCAGCGGCGTGGTGGAGACGTTCCGGCGGCGGCGGGACGCGGTCTACCGGCGGCTGGTGGATATGGGGCTGGAGGTCCAGCGGCCCGAGGGAGCGTTTTACATGTTCATCAACATCCAAAAGTACGGCATGGACTCCCTGTCCTTCTGCCAGAAGATGCTGGTGGAGGGGCTGGTGGGCCTGATTCCCGGCGTGTATTTCGGCACCGAGGGATATATGCGGCTGTCCTACTGCTACTCCGACGCGGACCTGAAAGAGGGGCTGGACCGGGTGGAGCGGTTTATCGGGACGCTGCGCTGAGCGCCGCGCCCGTCCCCCAGAAAAAGCGTGTTCCCCATGAGAAAAGCCCGCCGTGCGGCGGGCTTTTCTCATGGGTTCTCCGGGGCCTGTGCGGGGGGATAGGGGATGCGGTAGGGGGCGGTGCCCCGCTCCTGCAGCTTTTGCCGGAGCCACGCCTTCAGCGCCTCCACGCCCTCCTCCGTCCAGGGGAAGGTCTCCGTCTCCACGTCCTGAGCCAGCTCAAAGCTGACGTTCTCATACACCCAGGCCTGCACGGTGGAGTCCGGCTTTCCCGGCCAGCCGGTGCGCTGGAACCGGTAGCGGAAGGTGCCCAGGCTCCCCGGGTACACCGAGGCCTTGGTGAAAAAGCTCACATTTAAAAAATCAAACTGCTCGTCCATGGGCCGCTCCTTTCTCTCGCCCCACCAGCATACCAAATCCGCCCCGGTCTGTCAAACGGGGCACGGCGAACCGCCCCTCCAAAGCAGGCCACTGATTTTTATAGGGAAGGGGGCCGCCGGAAAACCGGCGGCCCCCTTTCGTTGATCGGGATGTACAAGAGGAGAAAACGCGGGTACGGACCCGCGGCTGCCTATCCGCGGGTCCGTACGGCACAAATCGGAGGTCTGCACAGTTGCTTTCGGCGCGGTCCGGCGGAGCGGCTTCCGTGAGGATCGGGACGGAAGGCTCCGGCCGGGGATGCAACACGCCGGCTGCACGAAGTTAGCTAAAACTAACTATGCATATAATATACCAGCTCCGGCCCGGTTTGTCAATCCCCCGGCGAAAAAAATTTCCGATGCCGTTTTGGTTGCGCCGCGGCCGGAAGGGGCGTATACTGGTCTCATTTCCAGGAAGGGAGCGCCGCCATGAACATTCTGATCCTCTCCGATTCCCACGGAATCCTCTCCAACATGGAGCGGGCGGTGGAGCAGGCCGCCCCCCGGATGATTTTCCACCTGGGGGACTGCTGGCGGGACGGCTGGGAGCTGCACCTGCGCTTTCCCGGCATCCCCTTTGAGCAGGTGCCGGGCAACTGCGACTTCCGCCCGGGGGAGCCTGCGGAAAAGCTCCTCTGCCTGGAGGACAAGCGCCTGCTGCTGTGCCACGGCCACACCTACGGCGTAAAGCAGTCCCTGGTGGCCGCGGGCCTGGCCGCGGAGGAGCGGGACCTGGACCTCTTTCTCTACGGTCACACCCACCGCCCGGCGGTGGACAAGCGGGGCAAGACCCTCTTTTTGAACCCGGGCAGCATCGGGGACCCCTTCCGCCCCTCCTACGCCGTCGTCACCATCAGCGGCGGCCGGGTGACGGGCCGCACGGCGCTGCTGGAGTAGCCCTACTTGCCAAACGGACAAAATACGTGTATACTATCTTGTTAGAAACGATTTTCTCGTTCAAAACAGGAGGAGCCTTATGAATATCCCCTACTTCTTCGGCGCTGCGGCCGGCGGCTTCGTGGTGATGGCCGCCATCGGCATCCAGGCGCTGGTGGCGCTGTTCTCATCTGTCCCCCTGGCCAAGCGGCGGTACCGGGAAAACCCCGCCTTTGATCTCAAGCGGGCCCACCGCCGGATTTTGCTGGTCTCTGTGACGGTCATCGTCCTGGTGGCGCTGATTACCGTCCTGGTGATCCACTTTACGCCCATAGCCGCCACCGCCGGATATCTCTTCGGCATGATTTTGGCCTTTGTCCTCTCCATCAAACGGATGACCCCCAACAACGAGCAGAACCAGGCCAACTTCGACGAGGCCTACGCCGACTGCTATCCCTCCGCCGACGGCGATCCGGAGGACACCATCCGCCTCCACGAAAAAGAGGACCCCAAGGACTGAAAAGGGACGCCCCCGGAACGAAAGTTCCGGGGGCGTTTTTCAGCCGTGCTCGTGGCCGCAGGTGTCGCAGTGGCCCGGGCACTCCCGCAGCTCGTCGCCGTAGGGGATGCCGCTGCGGTCGAAGTAGTCCCGGACGGCGGCCCGGACCGCCTCCTCCGCCAGGACGGAGCAGTGGAGCTTCTGGGCGGGCAGGCCGTCCAGGGCCTCCACCACCGCCTTGTTGGACAGGGCCAGGGCCTCCGAGATGGGCTTGCCCTTGATGAGCTCCGTGGCCATGGAGCTGGTGGCGATGGCGCTGCCGCAGCCGAAGGTGTTGAACTTCACGTCGGTAATGATCTGGGTGGCGGGGTCCACCTTGATATACATGCGCATGATGTCGCCGCACTTGGCGTTGCCCACCTCGCCCACGCCGTCGGCGTCCTCCAGCTTGCCCACGTTCCGGGGATTGCGGAAGTGGTCCATCACTTTCTCACTGTATAATGCCATAGGGATACTCCTTTCAAATCAGGTGGGGCCGCAGGCCCTGTTCCAGTTCGTCCCACACCGGGGACATGTTCCGCAGGTAGGCGATGATCTCCGGCACGGTCTTAAGAATGTGGTCGATCTCCTCCGGCCGGTTCCAGGCGCTGAGGCTGAGGCGCAGGGACCCGTGAGCCACCTCGTGAGGCCGCCCCAGGGCCAGCAGCACGTGGCTGGGGTCCAGGGAGCCGGAGGTGCAGGCGCTGCCGGAGGAGGCGGCGATGCCCCGGTCGTCCAGCAGCAGCAGGAGGGACTCGCCCTCCACGCCCTCAAAGCAGACGTTCACGTTCCCCGGCAGGCGCCGGACCGGGTCCCCGTTGAGGACCGTGTGGGGAATGGCGGTGAGGCCGGCGATCAGCTTGTCCCGCAGGGGCGTCAGATAGGCCCGATTCCGCTCCATCTGGACGCAGGCCTCGTCAAAGGCCGCCGCCGCGCCGCAGATGCCCGGCACATTCTCCGTGCCGGCCCGCTTGCCCCGCTCCTGGGCGCCGCCGTAGAGGACGGTGGCCAGGGGGACGCCCCGTCTGGCGTACAGCACCCCCACCCCCTTGGGGCCGTGGAACTTGTGGGCGGAGAGGGAGAGCAGGTCCACCTGGAGGGCCTCCACGTCCAGGGGCAGGACGCCCCCCGCCTGCACGGCGTCGGTGTGAAAGAGGACCCCCGCCGCCCGGCACACCGCCCCGATTTCGGCGATGGGCTGCACGGTGCCGATCTCATTGTTGGCGAACATGACGGAGACCAGGCAGGTGTCCGGCCGGAGGGCCTCGCGCACCTGCTCCGCCGTCACCACGCCGTCGGGCGGGATGTCCAGCAGCGTCACCTCGAAGCCCTCCTTCTCCAGCGCCTGGAGGGTATGGAGGACGGCGTGGTGCTCAAACCGGGTGGAGACCAGGTGGCGCTTGCCCTGCCGGGCCCCCAGGGCCGCGCCGCTGCGGAGGGCCTGGTTGTCGGCCTCGCTGCCGCCGGAGGTGAAGGTGATCTCCCGGGGGGAGGCGTTCAGGTGCCGGGCGAAGAGCGCCCGGGCCGCCGCCAGCTTCTCCGCCGCCCGCTGGCCGGGGCTGTGGAGGCTGGAGGGATTGGCATAGACCTCCTGAAAGCAGGGGAGCATCGCGGCCAGGGCCGTCTCGCTGACGGCGGTGGTGGCGGCGTTGTCCGCATAGACGTACATAGAATTCCTCCTATTCCTATCTTTTTACTATGATATAGTGATACCACAAGAAATCCCACTTGTCAAGTATGAGTTTAGCCCGGGACCTCCCAAACAGAAAAGGGACCGGCCAAAGCCGGTCCGGGGTCAGTCGATCTCCAGGTGGACGGATTCGTGGAACGCCGGTTCCGCCAGGCCGGGGAGGTCCACCGCGTCGGTGAAGCGCAGGTCCGGCGTGAACTCCCGGAGCAGGGAGAGGATGTAGGGGTGGGGCCGCTCGTCGGGCCGGTCCGCCGCCACGCACACCACCGCCGTTTTGGGCCGGAGCAGCAGAAGGAGCTTCCGGGTGGTGGAGGACAGGGAGGCGTGGTGGGGCACCTTCAAAATGTCGCAGGGGGTGGCGGTGTCCGTCTCCCACATGTGGGCGTAGGCGTCGCCGCCCAGGACGACTTCCCGCCCGTGGTAGTACAGCCGCTGGCGCAGGCTGGAGACGTTCATGGATTTGCCCCAGTGGACCAGGTCATAGCCGTTCCGCTCCCCCCGGAAGGCCGCGTCGTACACCGCCCGCTGGCGGGGGTAGAGGGCGGGCTCCCCGAAGAGGATGTCCATGCGCAGGTCCTCCGTCAGCGCCAGGCGCTCCGTGCGGTCGCCGGAGAGCTCCACCAGCTCCCGAATGCGGCCGGGGTGCCGCCGCAGGGCCCCGGCGTACAGCTCCGCGCACCGCAGCACGTTCCGGGCGGCTTTGGGCAGGGCGGGATCGCCGTCCGGGTCCAGGGGCGGGGCGTCCAGCGGGGGGACGTAGGGGGTGAGCAGGCGGTCCACGGCGGCGGCCTCCAGCACCCGGTCCAGGCCCCCGATGTGGTCCCGGTGGAAATGGGTCAGCAGCAGCACGTCCAGGCGCTCCACCCCCTGCTTTGCCAGGAAGTCCCCGGCATAGATGCGGCAGGAGCGGGGGTCCCGGGGGGCGGGGTGGTCGTCCCGGATCAGGTTGTCGTGGCCGCAGTCCACCAGCATGGCGAAGCGCTGGGCGCCGCCTTGCAGCTCCCGGATGAGAATCGAGTCCCCATTGCCCACATTGATGAAATCCAGCGTCAGCATACGCACTCCCCCTTATTGTGCTTTTACCATAGCACAGTTGCCCGGGCCGTGACAACCGGAACTTGTCCGCCAACCGCCAAAATTTGGGAGTCAAATTTGGAGGTTCCATAAAAAGCGAAAGCCCCCCGCCTTGCGGCGGAGGGCCCGGGGCGCCGGAGCAGCCCGGCGGGGGTTCGCAGAGGAGTGCCTGTTTTGCCGCGGCGTGTGCGCGGCGGAGCAGTTTTTCCGGCCTGCAAGTGCGGCCCGCAGCGGGCCGCAGCTTTCCCGAACGAACGCCGCTCGGCAGCTTGATCCCCCGCCCCAAGGCGGGGGGATCAGCGATCTCACAGGTTGCGCAGGGCGTCCACCAGGGCGGTTTTGCCCTCGGTCTTCTCGTCCTTCATCTTGACGATGCGGGCGGGGCTGCCCGCCACCACGGCCCGGGGGGGCACGTCCTCGATGACCACGGCGCCGGCGGCCACCACGGCGCCCTCGCCGATGCGGATGCCCTCGATGACCACGGCGTTGGCGCCGATCACCACGTTGTCCTCCACCACGACGGGGGTGGCGGAGGCGGGTTCCACCACGCCGGCCAGCACGGTGCCCGCGCCGATGTGGCAGTGGTCGCCCACCATGGCCCGGCCGCCCAGCACGGTGCCCATGTCGATCATGGTGCCCTTGCCGATGACGGCGCCGATGTTGATGACGGCGCCCATCATGATGACGGCGCCCTCGCCGATCTCCACCTTCTCCCGGATGATGGCACCGGGCTCAATGCGGGCCTGCACCTGCTTCATGTCCAGCAGGGGCACGGCGGAGTTGCGCCGGTCGTTCTCCACCACCAGGTCCGTGATGCGGGCGGCGTTGGCCTCCAGAACGGGCTGGAGGTCCCTCCAGTCCCCGAACACCACATAGCTGCCCTCCCGGCCAAACACCTTGGCGGCGCCGAAGTCCACCGGGGCAGTGGTGTTCACGTAGACTTTGACAGGGGTCTTTTTCTCAGAGGTTGCGATATAGTCGATGATCTCCTGGGCATTCATAGGCGTCTCCTCACCATTTAGTCTTTGAATAGAATTTTTTGCAGGTCGTAGACCCCGGCGGGCCTGCCGGGCAGCAGCCGGGCCATGTGCAGTGCGCCGTTGATGAAAATCTGGCGGCTGGCGGCCCGGTGGGTGATTTCCAGCTCCTCGTCGGGGCCGAAGAAGTGGACGGTGTGGGTCCCGGCCACGGTGCCGCCCCGGAGGGCGTGGATGCCCACCTCCCGGGCCCCCCGCCGGCCGCAGTTGCCCTCCCGGCCGTACACCGCCGTCAGCTCGCCCCGGGGGTCAACGGCGGCCAGCAGCAGCTTGGCGGTGCCGCTGGGGGCGTCCGCCTTCTGGTTGTGGTGGGTCTCGGTGATCTCAATGTCAAAGTCCGGCTGCAACACGCCGCTCACCGCCTGGAGGGCCCGGACGAACACCGCCACGCCCAGGGAGTAGTTGGCGCTCCACAGCACGGGGACGGCGGTGCCCAGGGCCTCCAGCCGGGCCAGCTGGTCTGGGGTATAGCCGGTGGTGCCGGAGAGGAGGGGGGTCTTGGTCCGCTGGACGTAGGCGCACACCTCCGCCAGGGCCTCCGGGCGGGAGAAGTCGATGACCACGTCCGCCACCCGTCCCAACCCGCCCAGCCGGTCCAGATCGTCATGACCCAGGGCGGCGATGATCTCGTCCCCGGCGGCCCGGGCGGTCTCCTCGATCCCCCTGCCCATTTTGCCCCGGCCGATCAGCAGCATTCTCACAGCAGACCGGCCTCCTCCATGGCGCGGCGCAGCACGGCGGCGTGGTCCGCGCCCATGTCGCACAGGGGCAGGCGCATGGGACCCACCCGCAGGCCCATCAGGTTCATGGCGGTCTTGACGGGGATGGGGTTTACCTCCAGGAAGAGGTCGTTCATCACCTCCAGATACCGCAGGTGGTTGGCCACCGCCTGGGCCTGGCGGCCCTCCAGGTAGTCCGCCACGATCTGGTGGCACATGGCGGGCATCACGTTGGCGTAGACGGAGATGACGCCGCTGCCGCCCACGCTGAGCAGGGGCACGGTGATGTCGTCGTTGCCGGAGTAGAGGGCGAAGTCCGGCCCCACGCAGCGGGCCACCTGCATGGCGTAGCTCATATCGCCGGAGGCCTCCTTGATGCCGGCGATGTTGGAGTGGCGGCTCAGCCGCTCCACCACGGACACCGGGATGGAGCAGCCGGTGCGGCCGGGGACGTTGTAGAGGATGCAGGGAATCTGCACCCGGTCCGCCGTCTCGGCGAAGTGGCGGTACATGCCCTCGGGGTTGGCCTTGTTGTAGTAGGGGGAGATCAGCAGCAGGGCGTCGGCTCCCATCTCCTGGTACTGGATGCTCTTTTCCACCTGGGTGGCGGTGCAGTTGGAGCCGCTGCCCACCATCACCGGCACCCGGCCGTTTACCACCCGGATGGTGTGGGCCACCACGGCGGCGTCCTCCTCGTGGGTCATGGTGGAGTATTCGCCGGTGGTGCCCAGGGTGAGGATGCCGTCGGTGCCGGCGGCGATCTGCCGCTCCAGCAGCTCCGTCAGCACCTCGAAATTGACGCTGCCGTCTTCGTGGAACGGCGTGACCATGGCCACAATGGACCCCTTCAGATGGTCGAACTTCATGTGTGTGCCCTCCATACTTTTTGATAAAATAAAAAGTCGGTAGAGACACGCTCCTACCGACAGCCTATTCCCGTCCAAAAAGACAAGGAGTCTCTGTAAGCGGATAGCGCCCCTGCGGCGTTTCCGCCGCAGACAGTCCCGCGGGTGTTCCCCAACGGCCCCACCCCTCCTCCGCGCCCGTCGGAGAGGTTCGGCGGATTTGCCCTCTCCCCGTTCCTCGCCTGCCGGCTCCCGGGGGTCCATCGCATCCGCGCCTCTATCTCATTTTTGGCTATCATACCATCTCACCGCCGCCGTTTCAAGAGAAATTTTCAAAAAATTGGCGGCGTCCGGGAAAAAACTCTTGTGAAATGCGACAAAATCCGGGTTTCCCCTGTTCCCGCCCGCCCCGGCGTGCTATATTGTTGCTATCGAGTAACAGGAGGTCCTGCCCATGTTCCCAACCGCCGTCCGCCACCGCCGGGTCCTGCACCGCATCCCGGAGCTGGACGACCAGCTTCCCGAGACCACCGCCTACGTCCGCTCCGTGTTGGAGGGACTACCCTGCGCCGTCTCCGCCCCCATCCCCGGCAGTGTCTGCGCCTTTTTCGACGCCGGACGGGAGGGGACCGTGGCCTTCCGGGCGGATATGGACGCCCTGCCCGTCGCGGAGGCCACCGGATTGCCCTATGCCTCCAGCCATCCCGGGCGGATGCACGCCTGCGGCCACGACGGCCACACCGCCATGGCCCTGGCTCTGGCGGAGGCCGCGGCGGGCCGCCTCCGGGACCTGCCCCGGAACGTTCTCCTCCTCTTCCAGCCCGCTGAGGAGACCACCGGCGGCGCCCGGCGGCTGTGTGAGACGGGGATTCTGGAGGCGCACCGGGTGGAGCGGGTCTTCGGGCTGCACCTGTGGCCCGGCCTGGCGGCGGGGGCGGTGGCCTCCCGCCCCGGCCCCCTGATGGCCCGGGCCAACGAGGTCACCGTCACCATCACCGGGCGGAGTGTCCACCTCAGCCGGGCGGCGGAGGGGCTGGACGCCCTGGCGGCGGGGGCCGCCTATTTGCAGCGGGCCTATGGGCTGGTGGACCGCCTGCCGCCAGAGGAGCCCCGGGCGCTGCGGTTCGGCAAAATGGTCTCCGGCACGGTGCGCAACGCCGTCAGCGGCAAGACCGTGCTGGAGGGGAGCCTGCGGACCTACCGGGAGGAGACCTACCGCTTTTGCCGGGAGGGCCTGGAGGAGCTGGGACGGGCGCTGGCGGCGGAGAGCGGCTGCGGCGTGGAGGTGTTTCTCAACGAGGGGTATCCGGCGGTGTGGAACCACGAGGGGCTGTACGGGGCGGTCTGCCGGGCCCTGGGACCGGACGCCCCGGCGGCGTTGGAGGCGCCGGCTCTGGCGGCGGAGGACTTCTCCTTCTACCAGCAGCGGGTGCCGGGGGTGTTTTTCTTCCTGGGGACCGGGGACGCGTCGGAGCTCCATGCACCGGATTTTACCTTTGACGACGAAGCGGTGCTGCCCCAAGGGGTGGCGTTTTTGCAGCGTCTGATGGAGCTGCCGTGAGGGCGGCTGACAGGTGCCGCCCTTGTGGAGAAGGGCTGCCGGGAGGGCGGTTCGGCAAAAGTCCTGTGGTCTTCTGCCGCCGGAGCGGCGGAAGCGAAGAACCGGGCTTTACCTTTGACTTTAACGGCGGAGCGGTACTGTCCCGAGGGACGGCGTTTTTGCAGAATCTGGCGGAGTTGCCGTGAAGGCAGCTTGCAAGCGCCGTCTTTGTGGAAAAGAGCCGCCTGGGAGGGCGACTTGGCAAGGGTCCTGCGGCCTTCCGCCGCGAAGCGGTGAAAGCGAAGAACCGGGCGTCCAGTCGCGGACACACCGCGGCTGGACGTCCAGTTTGACTTGTTGGCACGCAATTTGTGTGCCAGTCAGCGCGAAGCGGACCGCCGCGCTCTCCCAAAGTGCCACGGGCACTTTTGGAACAAGACCGCCCCGGGAAAGGGTGGCTGCTCCATGGGGGCGCCGTGGGACCGGCGCCAAAAAGCCGCCCGGAGGGGCGGCTTTTTTCTGCGGCTCAGTTCAGGGGCTGGAAGGCGGCGCCGCTGAGCAGGTCGTGCCAGGTGAACGCGCCGTCCTCCAGCAGCAGGTAGCTGTGAGGCGTGCCCTCCTTGGGCAGGGACAGAGAGCCGGGATTCAGATAGGTGAAGGCGCCGCAGTCCCGGCGGACGGGGAGGTGGGTGTGGCCGCAGAGGAGCAGATCCCCGGGGCACAGGGGCGGCGGGTTGTCCGGCCCCCAGGTGTGGCCGTGGGCGGCGCAGATGGTGAGGCCGTCCACCGCCAGGAAGGCGTAGTCCGCCAGGATGGGGAAGCGGAGCACCATCTGGTCCACGTCGGCGTCGCAGTTTCCCCGGACGCACAGCAGGCGGCCGGCGGCGCCGTTTAGAAGTTCGGTGACGGCGGGGGGATCGTAGCCCTCCGGCAGCGGGTTCCGGGGGCCGTGGTAGAGGAGGTCCCCCAGCAGCACCAGCCGCTCCGCCCCCGAGCGGCGGAAGGCGTCCAGCAGGCGGCGGCAGTACAGGGCGGAGCCGTGGAGATCAGATGCGATCATCAGTTTCATGGAAACAGTCTCCTTTGGTGGGATGGCCCTATTGTACCGTCCCCCGCCGGGAAATGCAACCGCCGGAACGCGGGTTGGGCGGAACGGCAAAGTGCCGTTCCGCCCAGGGTTCACTCCGCAAACAGCGGGGTGGAGAGATAGCGCTCGCCGGTGTCCGGCAGCAGGGCCACCAGGGTTTTGCCCCGGTTCTCCGGCCGGCGGGCCAGCTGGATGGCGGCCCACACCGCCGCGCCGGAGGAGATGCCCGCCAGAATCCCCTCCCGCCGGGCCAGCAGCCGCCCGGCGGCGAAGGCGTCCTCGTTTTCCACGGGGAAAATCTCGTCGTAAACGCCGGAGTCCAGCACCGGGGGGACAAAGCCGGCGCCGATGCCCTGGATTTTGTGGGGCCCGGCGGCGCCGCCGCTGAGGACGGGGGAGGCGGCGGGCTCCACCGCCACCACCCGGATACGGGGATTTTGCTCCTTCAAATATCCGCCCACGCCGGTGAGGGTGCCGCCGGTGCCCACGCCGGCCACGAAGAGGTCCACCTGGCCATCGGTGTCCTCCCAGATTTCAGGGCCGGTGGTGGAGCGGTGCACGGCGGGGTTGGCGGGATTGGCGAACTGGCCGGGGAGAAAGCTGTTGGGCAGCGTCCCGGCCAGCTCCTCGGCCCGGGCGATGGCGCCCTTCATGCCCTTGGCCCCGTCGGTGAGCTCCAGCTCCGCGCCGTAGGCCTTCATCAGCCGGCGGCGCTCCACGCTCATGGTCTCCGGCATCACCAGAATGAGGCGGTAGCCCCGGACGGCGGCCGCGGCGGCCAGGCCGATGCCGGTGTTGCCGGAGGTGGGCTCGACGATGACGGACCCGGGGCCCAGCAGTCCTCTGGCCTCGGCGTCGTCCAGCATGGCCTTGGCGATGCGGTCCTTTACGGACCCGGCGGGGTTGAAGGATTCCAGCTTGACCAGCAGCCGGGCCCCCAGGCCCTGCTCCAGGCGGGTCAGCTCCAGCAGGGGCGTGCGGCCGACCAACTGATCGGCTGAGGTATAAATATGGCTCATCAAAAAGTTCCTCCTGTCAAATGTTTCGGTCAAACGGCGGGGACAGGAGGCGACATCGGAAGACGGGGGGGAACAGGTGCATCTCAATTACCTATCTTTCAACTAGGATAATAGGGATTATAAGCCGGAACCCCGGGTTTGTCAAGCGCCGCGGAGAAAAAAGGCGCCCGGCGGAAGGTTTTCCTTCCGCCGGGCGCGCCGGGTCAAAGGCCGTCCCCGTCGGGCGGGGCGGCCATCAGGTCGGCGAGGGTGCGGCTGTCCAGGTAGGTGCGAACCACCTGATCCAGCCCGTCCCAGAGGTCCCGGGTCCGGCACGCCGCCGCCCGGGGGCAGGGGGCCGCGTCCCGGCTCAGGCAGGCCACCGGCGCCAGGGACTCCTCCGTCAGGCGCAGGATGGCGCCTACGGTGTACTGCTCCGGCGGGCCGTTCAGCCGGTAGCCGCCGCCCTTGCCCCGCACGCCGGTGAGGATCCCGCCCCGCACCAGGGATTTCAATATGAGCTCCAGGTACTTCTCCGAAATCTCCTGCCGCCGGGCAATCTCCTTCAGGGGAATCCAGCCGTCGGACGGGTGCTCGGCCAGGTCCACCAGGACCCGGAGGGCGTACCGGCCCTTTGTGGAAATCAGCATGTCGTTCACCTCCGCTGATGACCCAGTATACCACTTGGTAAGCCGGAATGCAACGGCGCGGCGCCGGGCGCAGCAAGCGGCCGGCGCGGGGGGAGAGAGCTCAGGACCGCCGGGCGAAGGTCCGGATGATCTCCAGCGCCGCGGGGGAGATGGGCTCCGGGGCGGGGGCGGGCTGGGCCAGGAAGAAGCCCTGGAGCAGGTCCACGCCCAGCTCCAGCACCGTCAGCAGCTCGCTGGCGGTCTCGATGCCCTCCGCCACCACGTACATCTCCCGCTCGTGGGCGTAGGCCACCAGGCTGGCCACCAGCTGGCGCCGGTCCACGCTGGTGTCGATGCCCCGGATGAAGGCCATGTCCACCTTGACGAATTTGGGGTTCAGCTCCAGGAGGTTTTTCTCGCTGTTATAGCCGCTGCCGTAGTCGTCCAGGGCGAACATGCCGGAGAAGTCCAGGGCCCTGCGCTTGCTCTCCAGGGCCTCCAGATCGATGGACTCCTCCTCGGTGATCTCCGCCACCATGTGGGGCAGCAGGGCGCGGAAGCGGCTGTGGAAGTCGTCGAACTCCTCGTCCGTCAGGCGCTGGCTGGCCAGGGAGTTGACGAACAGCAGCATGTCCGGCGGCACCAGCCCCCGGTCCAGCAGGGACTGGTAGGCCTCGGCGGCCTTGAACATGGTCAGCCGCTCCACCTGGTGCAAGCAGCCCTCCGCCTTTGCCAGGCGCAGCACGGCGGCGGGGTCGTTCAGCGCGGGCAGCGCCACCCGCATCAGAGCCTCGCAGGCCGGCATCTCGCCGGTGCGGGCGTGGAAGATGGACTGGAAGTGGTAGGACACCAGCTCTTGCTCCAGCAGCTGCTTCAGCTCCCGGCGGCTCTGGAGGCGGTAGGCGTCCTGGTTGTAGAGGGTCTGGTCGAATTCCGCCACCCCGCCCTTCTGCACATCCTTGATCTGGTACATGGCGAAGTCCGCGTACTTCATCAGCTCGCTCAGCTGGCGGCTGTCCTCGGGGTACCAGGCCACGCCGCCGGAGGCGCTGACGGGGAGGGGATCGCCGCCGGGCAGGGGGATGCTGGCGGCGTGGACGGTCTCCATCAGCTTCTGGACGGCGTCGCGGATGCTGCTGCGGTCGGAGAAGCCGTGGTAGAGGATGTAGAACTCGTCGCCGGAGACCCGGGCGCACAGTGTGCCGGGGGGAATGCTGGCGGAGAAGCACTCCGCCGCCTTGCGGATGTACTGGTCGCCCCAGTCGTGGCCGAAGCGGTCGTTGGTGCCCTTCAGGTCGTCCAGGTCCAGCATCAGCAGCGCGGCGTGGCCCAGCCGGTCCGGGTGGGCGAAGAGCTTGCCCGCCTCCCGGTAGAAGGCCCGGCGGCTGTACAGGCCGGTGAGGGCGTCGTAGTCCCGCTCGTACTCGATGCGGAGCCGCTCCAGCGTGGCGGCGGTGACATCCTCCACCAGGCCCACCATGCGCTCGCCCTCCCGGGTGCTCTCAAAGCGGAGATAGCGCACGCCGCCGTCGGGCAGGGGGATGGTATAGAGCTGGCTGCCGTCGGGGAAGGCGGTGACCTGGAGGGCGCGGCGCCGCTGGTCCAGCAGCTCACTGAAGCGGGCGGCGCTAAGGGCGGCGGTGTCCACGCTGTCCATGCCCATCAGGGAGAAGAAGTTGTCCGTCACATAGACGCTGCCGGTGGACTCCCGCAGCTCGTAGCCCCCCAGCTCGATGCTGGCCATGTCCATGATCCGCAGAAACTTGGTGGACACGTCCACCACCTCCCGGCTCATCTGAGTGAAGGCGTCGGACAGCTGGTCGATCTCGGTGATGCCGGTGCCGGGGAGGGTGGGGACGCCGTTTTGGCGGCGCTGGGCGCGGACGATCTCCTGGGACAGGCGGGAGATGGGCCTGGCCAGCCGGCGGCTGACCAGAATGCTGCACACCGCGCCGGCAAGCAGCGTCAAAAAGGCGGCGGTGGCCAGCAGGTGGGTGATCTCCTTGGAGAAGGCGAAGAGCTGGTCCGAGCGGACCATGCCCAGGAGCGTCCAGCTCTGGCCGGAGAAGGGGGAGGCGCTGGGGTACAGGGACAGAGACTGGGCGGAGATGAAGTAGTCCCGCCCCTCTTTTTCCAGCGTGTAGCAGGCATCGCTCTGGGGGACCAGGGACAGGGATTCGGCGGGCAGGGGCCGGGAGAAGAGGTTGCCGTTGGAGAGTACGGGGACCACGGTGTTCTCCGCCTCTCCCTCCACGGCCAGCAGGTACGCGCCCTGCTGGGTCTCCAGCAGCTCCCGGTAGGGCAGGAGGGTGTAGAGATAGTCGGTGAGCAGCTCCACGCCCAGCACGCCGCAGACCGTCCCGTCGTCCAGAATCAGGGGGATGGAGTAGGACAGGGCGGAGCGGTCGCCGCTGCCCAGGGTGTAGAGGCCGGAGGTCCAGTAGCCGCACAGGGCGGCGTCCGCGGCGGAGACTCCGGCGTGGTAGGCGGTCTGGAAGGGCTGGGTGAAATAGGCGTCCTCCGGGCTGTAGGAGAACATGGGCTGCCAGCCGCTGTCCGTGGCGATGGAGATGGCGCTGACCACCTCAATGGGGGCGCGTTCCAGCAGCAAATCGTTGTTCCGGGAGGAGGGGGGAGAGACCGGGTCCAGGTCCCGGATGTACAGCCCGGGCAGGGCGCTCCCCTGGGGGAGGGAAGCGGGGTCGGCGGTGTTGAAGATGACGTAGATGCCGTTGACCTGCCTGGCATAGAGGGTGGAGATCAGCTCGTCGCTGATGTCCAGCAGCAGCGCGGAGCAGCCGCCCCCGCTGGTGCACAGCTCCTCCAGAGACAGCCTGCCGTCCGCCAGCCGGTCCTGCACGGCGGAGGTGATGTCCGAGGCCAGGACGGAGAGGTTGGACCAGTTGTGGACCATGTAGTTTTCCAGGTAGGAGGCCCGGTTGGACACCTGCTGGGACAGGGTGTCCCGGTATTTCTGGTCCAGCCGGGTGCTGATGCCGGTGAAGGGGATGCTGAGCAGCAGAAGCGCCGCCTCCGCTGCCAGCACAGAGAGCAGCGGGAGCAGGAGGGTGCGGAAGAGGGATTTACTTTTCGGCTTCTCGTGCATCGCTGTCATCACCAGTCTTTATCGTATCGTATGGTATAGGGCGCCGCTCAGCCCGCAAAGGGCTGGAGCTGTGCCAGCAGGGTCTGGTACCAGGCCTCAAAGGAGGCGTCGGAGACGAAGGGGGCGGCGGCCTCCTCCAGGCCCTGCCCCTGGGCCAGCCCCTCCAGGACCACCTCCCGGTCGGCGGTGGCCCGGTCCCGCAGAGTGTGCTCCAAAATGGCCCGGGCGTCGGTGCCGCCGGGGAAGGCCTTGGGGGTGTAGAGGCGCTGCTGGTTCACGGTGTCCACCGCCACGGTGAGGATCTGCTCCATCACGCCGTTGATCTCCACGCCGCTGGCGAGGATGGCGTCCATCTGGCTGCCGGCCTTGGTGACGGGCAGATAGCCGGACTCCACGGAGAAGGTGATGTTGTGCTCCGGGCTGGTGAACCACTTGAGGAACTCCACCGACGCCCGGATTTCCTCCTCTGAGCCCTTGGTTACCACCATGCCGGCGCCCTGCTGCACTGCCACGGCCTCGCCGCCCCGGAACCGGGGCACCGGCAGGACCTGCATCTCGATGGGATAGCTCTCCGTGTCGTTGACGATCACCTGGGTGGGGAAGAAGGTGGCGCCGGAGGAGGAGCCCACAAAGGAGATGATGGCGCCGGTTTTCACGCCGTCGCTGCGGAAGCGGCCGGAGGCCTCAAAGTAGCCCTTGACGAAGGGGACGTAGAAGTTCTCCCACAGCCGGCGGGCGGTCTCCTTGGGGAAGTGCAGGGTCATGTGCCCCTGGGAGACGGAGAAGATCTCCGTGCCCATCTGCATGGCCCCCACCAGCATGTAGTTGGCCATGGCGTCCCAGCCGAAGAAGGCCTTGCCGTCGTTGGGGGCGGGGGTGGCGCTGTCGGTCCAGTTGTAATAGGCCTCCGCCGTCTCCACCAGCCCCTCCATGGTGGAGAGCTGCTCCAGCGTGGCGCCGGTGGCCTGGGCGAAGGGGGCCCAGTCGGTGGCGTTGAGGAGCAGCAGCTCCGTGGATTTGGCGGTGGGGAAAATCTGGATGCTGCCGTCGCCGGAGAAGCTGCCCTCCGTCAGGTAGCTGTCCACGTACTGGTCCAGCTCCTCCTGGGTCAGGTAGTTCTGGAGGTCCACCACCTGGCCCATCTGGTCCAGGGCGTAGGCGGTGTCGGCGTAGGCGGCGAAGATGTTGGGCATGTTCCGGGCGCCGGGCTCCTGGGCCGCGGCGGAGAGCACGCTGTCTTGCAGGTCCTCCACGGAGCCGTAACTGGAGGACTCCACGTAGATGCCCTGCTCCGTGCCCACGGTCTGGTTGAAGAGGTCCACCAGACCGTTGAAGGCCGTCAGCTGGTCGCCGTTGTAGTAGGTCCAGACGGTGAGGGAGACCGGAGAGGCGGGGACGGACTGTCCGCAGCCGGACAGCAGCGCCAGGGCGAGGGCCGCGGCGGCCGCCCGAAGGGGAAATCGTTTCATAGCAAGCGTCCTTTCTCACCGCCTGACGGCGGCATTGCAGGCCGGAAGCGGAAAATTTTGGCGGCCTGCACCCATCATACTAGAAAACCCGGGAGAATTCAATGCAAGGTTTCGTTTTTGCCGGGTTCGCGCAGAAAGAACCGGCGGGCCTCCTCCGCGGGGAGGGGGCGGCAGAAGTAGTAGCCCTGCATCAAATCGCAGCCCAGGCGTCCCAGGAGGTCCGCCTGGGCCTCCTTCTCCACCCCCTCGCACAGGACCCGGAGGCCCAGCCGGTGGCTGAAGTCGATGAGGCCGGAGAGGGTGGTCTGGCGGTCGGCGTCACCGGAGTCCTCCAGCAGGCTGCGGTCCAGTTTCACGTAGTCGTAGGCGTGGAGGGACAGGTCGCTGAAGGAGGTGTAGCCGCTGCCGAAGTCGTCCAGGGCCAGGCGCAGGCCCAGGTGCCGCAGCGCCCGGATGTTTTCCAGGCGGGTCTCCGGGCTGCGGGAGAGGACGCTCTCCGTGATCTCCACAATCAAATTGCCCCGGGGGAAGTCGTACCGCTCCAGAATCCCGCGGAGGCGGGGAAAGCACTCCGCCGTGTCGATGGTCTGGGCGGAGAGGTTGCAGGAGACCAGTAGCCGCCCCAGCCCCTCCCGGGACAGTGACGCCAGCAGGCGGCAGACCTCTTCGAACATGTAGAAGTCCAGCTGCTGAATGGTGCCCTCCCGCTCCATGGTGCCGATGAACTGGTCCGGCCCCAGCAGCCCCCGGCGGGGGTGCTGCCAGCGCACCAGAGCCTCCGCCCCGTAGATGCTGCCGGTGCGGGCGTCGGTGATGGGCTGGAGGAAGAGGCGGAACTGGCGCTCGTCCAGGGCCTGCCGGCTCTCCCACAGGTCCCTGGAGAGCTGATGGGAGGCACTGAGGAGGGAGGCCCCGGCCAGGAGATAGTCCTTCCCCGCCTCCCGGGCCTGCCAGCAGCCCTGCTCCGCGTTGAACAGCGCCGCGGCGGCGTCCCGGTCCGCGGGGGTCAGCTCATAGACCCCCGCGTGGATTTCCAGGCTGCGGCGCCCGGCGGCTGGGTCCTGGTCCACCCGGTGGAGGAGGGAGAAGAGGGTGTTCAGCCAGACGGTCAGCTCCCCGCCGCCGGCGGTCCGGCGCAGCACGGCGAAGTGGGCGTCCCCCACCCGGGCCGCCGCGGCGTCGGCGCCGCAGTGGTCCCGCAGCAGCGCGGCCACTTGCAGCA
>NZ_UQXD01000033.1 GCF_900544955.1 uncultured Oscillibacter sp. | reverse complement strand
CAGCATGATGTTCATGATGCCGATGCCGCCCACCAGCAGGCTGATGGCGGCGATGGCCACCAGGACCAGCATGGCCACGCCCATCATGGCGTTGATCTGGGTCACCTGCTCCGCCATGGTCATGGTGTAGTAGGCGTCGTCGTCCTGGAAGAAGTCGTACAGCTTTGCATCAATCAGCTCCTTGGCGGCGGCGGCCGTGTCCCGGTTGGTGCTGGTGAAGAGGTAGAGATTCACGTTGCGGGTGCCCATCAGCTTCAGGGCGTTGTTGTAGGAGAGGTACACCTGGTCGTCCCGGCCCCCCTCCGTCAGGGTATCGCCGCTCTGCTTCAGCACGCCCACCACGGTATAGGGCACGCCGCCGATGGTGAGGGACTGGCCCAGGGCGTCGCCGTTGAAGGCGTCCTGGGCCAGGAAGGCGCCGATGACGCACACATTCTGGCTGCGGGCCACGTCGATGTACTGGAGAAAGCGGCCCTGGGCGATGGTCTCGCCGTCCAGGGTGGCGCCGGTCTCCGCCTTGTACATGACCTCGCTGACGCCGTAAAGCCGGGTCCGCTCATAGAGGGTGTCGTTGTGGCGGACGGTGGTCTGGGCGGAGACATAGGGGGAGACGCCGGTGAGGACGTCGGGGTGCGCATCCACCAGGTCGTACATCTCCTGGGGGTCCAGGTTCATGGTGGTGCCGTCGCCCCGGCCGTAGACCATGCTCTGGATCAGGTTGACGCCCATGCTCTCCACCTGCTGGTCCACCATTCCCTGCAGACCGTTGCCCAGAGAGATGATGACGATGACCGCGCCCACGCCGATGATGATGCCCAGCATGGTGAGGAAGGCCCGCATCTTGCTGGTGCGCAGGGCCTTCACCGCCAGCTTGAAGGACTGTCCGAAATTCATCTCTTCACCTCCTCCAGCATCTCCTCCGGCCGAACCACGGCCTTGGGGTCGCCGGCGTCGCCGTCATAGACGATGCAGCCGTCCTGAAGGCGGACAATGCGCTTCGCCCGCACGGCGATGGCATTGTCGTGGGTGATGAGCACCACGGTGTCCCCCTCCCGGTTCAGCTTCTGCAAAAAGCTCAGCACCTCCCGGCCCGTCCGGGAGTCCAGGGCGCCGGTGGGCTCGTCGGCCAAAATCACCGAGGGATTGCCCGCCAGGGCCCGGGCGATGGACACCCGCTGCTGCTGGCCGCCGGAGAGCTGGCTGGGCAGGTTCTTCCGCTTTTCGGCCAGGCCCACCCGCTCCAGGGACTCCAGGGCCCGGGCGCGGCGCTCCTCGGCGGAGACCCCGGCGTAGAGCAGCGGCAGCTCCACGTTCTCCTGGACCGTGAGCTTTGGAATCAGGTTGTACTGCTGGAAGATAAAGCCCAGCATTTTATTGCGGATGTCCGCCTGCTCGTCGTCGTTCATGGTGGACACGTCGATGCCCCCCAGGTGGTAGGTGCCGGAGGTGGGCACGTCCAGACAGCCGATGATGTTCATGGCGGTGGACTTGCCGGAGCCGGAGGAGCCCACGATGGCCACGAACTCCCCCTGGTCGATGGTCAGGCTCACGCCGTCCAGGGCGTGGACCTCCTCCTCGCCCATCTGGTAGATTTTATAGACGTCTTTCAGTTCGATGAGGTGCTCCACCGCGGTCAGCCTCCCATCCCGGCCATTGCCGGATCCAGCAGCAGCACGGTGTCGCCCTCCTCCAGGCCGGAGGTGATCTCAATGTAGCTCTCGTCGTTGCGGCCCAGGACCACCTGGCGGCTCTCCAGCTTGGTGGGGTCCGCCACGGTGGCGCCGTCCTCGCTCATGGCGCCGGGGCCGGGCACCAGCACGGTGTCCCCCCGCTGCACCGCGCCCACGGACACGGAGAGGACGTTTTCCGCCGTCTCGCCCAGAATGTCGGCGGAGACGTTCATACCGGGCTTCAAGTCGCCGTAGTCGTCCACCCGGATGGTGACGGGATAGGTGGTGAAGCCGCCGGTGGTGGTGCCGTTGATGCTGACCTTTTCCACCGTGCCCAGGAACACCTGGCCCGGCAGGGCGGCGGCGGTGAGCTCCACCGTCTGGCCCGCCTTGATCTTGCCGATGTCCAGCTCGTTGACGCTCATCCGCATCTTCAGATAGCTCAGGTCGTACACCACGGCCAGGGTGCCGGAGTCGGCGCCGTTGACCTTGTCCCCGGCCTTGAAGTTCTTCTCAATCACGGTGCCGGAGATGGGGGACTGGATGCGGTAGTCGTCCAGATTTCCGGCGGCGGTGCCGGCGGAGAGCTGGGCGGACTCCACCGCCAGCCGGGCGTTTTTCAGCCCGGTCCGGGTGCTCTCGGACTCTACGGTGCAGAGGACCTCGCCCTTGGAGACGGTGTTGCCCACCAGCTTGTTGAAGCCGGACACCGTGCCGCTGCCGGAGGCGTACACCGTGGAGGAGCCCGCCATGGAGATGGGGGCGCTGCCGTAGCTGGAGTAGCTGCCGATGACGGCGGAGGCGGTGAAGCTGTCGGACACGATGCCGGGGTTGGAGACCTTCACCCGGACGGTGCAGCCCTCCTTGCCGTTGGAGGTGACGGTGGTGGCGTTGGAGACGGAGGTCACCGTGCCCTGCACGGGGCCGTCAAAGTTGCCCACAAACACCGTGGCGCTCTGGCCGATGTAAAACTGGTCCGGGGAGACGTAGGTGAACACGAAGTCGATCACCAGGTCCGTGTCGGTGACGATCTTGGCCAGGGCCGTGCCGGCGGTCACGTTGTCGCCGTCGTGGACGTACACCTCGTTGAGAATGCCGGAGATGGTGGCGGTGGGGTTCAGGGCCTCCTGGGCCTGGGCATAGCTCAGACGGGCCTGCTCCACGGAGATCTGGGCCCGGTTCACGTTGCTCTGGGCGTCGCCGCTGTCCAGGGTGTAGAGCAGGGCGTCCTTCTCCACCAGGTCCCCCTCCTCAAAGGGGGAGCTCTGGATTTCGCCGGAGAGCAAGGTGGTGACCTGGTAGGAGTCCGCGGGCTCCAGCGTGGCGGAGCCCGAGACCTTCACCGTCAAATCCCGCCGGACCACCTGCTCCGGCTGGTAAAATGCCCCCGCCGCCTGGGGCGCGCCGGAGCCGCCCAGCAGGCGCCAGCCCAGCACCGCCACCAGCACCACGGCCACCGCGGCCACCAGGCGCCTGCGCTGCTTCTTGCCCTTGGGCAGGGCCAGCTTGCGCTTTTTGGCCGGTTTCTTCTCCTCCGCCGCGGGCGCGGCGGTCTGATCCTTCAGTTCTTCCATCTTCCAGTCTCCTCACGTTTTGTTTTTCGCGGCCATGCCGCGTCTGAGTATGTCCAGTAGGTTCTCGAGGTGCTCCCGGGTACCGGGAGCACCTCCGGCCTGCAGGCCGGCATACAGCATCGGGACGGTGACGCTCAGCAGCACCCCCAGCAGATCCCCCAGGTCCTGCTCCCGCCGCAGGTCCAGCAGCTCCGGGTTCACCAGCTCCCGCAGCCTCGACAGCACGCCGCCGGAGTCCACCATGTCCAGCAGCACGTGCTTTTGCATGCCGCTGTTGCGGCTGACGATGGCCGCCATGGCCCCCATGCCGCCCAGGGACTGCTCCTCCCGCTTCTCTACGATGTAGTCGTACAGGTACACCAGCGCGGCGAACACGTCTCCCCCCTGGCGCAGCAGCGCCTCCTCCAGCACCATGGTCAGCTGATCCATGTACCCCTGGAGCAGGTAGCGGAACAGGTCCTCCTTGTCGGCAAAGTACATGTAAAAACTGCCCCGGGGCACGCCCGCCTCCTGGATGATCTTGTTGATGGAGGCGTCGTTGTAGGGCCGCTGGGCAAACTCCCGGGAGGCTGCGCTGAGCAGCCGCTCCTGCTTTTCCGGCGGCAGATTGGTAAAGGTGGCGGTGGGCATCGGCCTCATCCTCTCTCCATGATACGAAATAGGGCCGCGGTTTTCTTCAACCGGGCTTCACTTTACGCCTTCCACCAGGTGGAATGTCAAGTGTTTTCCCCAAAAAGAAATACGACAACCTGTCAGGTATCATACCCGACAAGTTGTCATATTGCAAGGGGGGTCCGCCATATTTTACAATTTCTTCACATCTCACGCCGCCAGGCGGCTCTCCCCGGTGGCGTAGTCGATCTCCACGCCGGGCTGGACGTTGTAGACGAAGACGTTGAAGCACACCCCCGCCCCGCCGTCCTCCACGGACATCGCCTCCATCTGCACCCCCCGGGCCACCAGCTCCATTCCTTGGTACACCGGCGTCACCCGGTAGCGCACGTGGCCGTCCGTCTCCTTCACATAGTCCGCCACCAGGTTCTCGAAGGGCAGCATCCCCTCCACGTTCATGTAGCGGGTGCCGGTGATGAGGTTGCGCTCGTTGGCGTTCTCCCCCGCCAGTTGGAAGCCGATCAGGTGGCAGCGGTTGTAGAGATACCCGCCGTCCACCACGTCGTACTTCACCGTCTGCCAGCCGGTGGGGCGGATCTGGCCGATGTCCCCCCGGGCCTCCGTGGGCATCAGCTCTTGGCAGATGTTGGCGTAGGCGGTGCCGCACCGGCCCAGGACGTCCAGCGGGCTGTACAGCTCAAACACCTCGTCGGACAGCGTGTCCGCCCCGAAGTCCGGCAGATTTCCGTTCAGCGCCACATAGGGCGCCCCGCCATACGGCGGCACCTCCTCCAGGGAGATGGACGTGGCCTGCTGGTACCAGCGCAGCAGCGCGGCCGCCGCCACCGCCAGCACCAGCGCCGCAAGGCGCTTGGCAATCCCCTTCTTCCGCCCGTGCTTACGCCTGGCCATAGGCACCTCCCCGCCGGTACTGCTCCCGGGTGATGGTCTCATGGGAGGTGCCGGGAAACTCCCGCCGCTCCGCCAGGGAAAAGCCCGCTTCCGCCAGGTCCAAATCCAGGTGGACGTCCGCCGGGTAGGCCCGGTTCCACCGGTACACCACCACCGCCTCCAGCCTGTCCCGCACCGGGCCCAGGGGCCGGTCCTCCACAAAGCAGACCTCCCCCGGCCCCGCCAGCGTCAAAAAATTCTCGTCCACGGCGATCCGGTCCTCCAGCCCCGCGAACAGCGGGGCGGAAAATCCGTTCATCCACAGCCGCCCCGCCCCGCAGAGGGCCAGCAGGTCCTCCCGCTGGGCCCGGTCCCGGCTGAGCCGGCGGCCGTTGAACAGCAGGCCGCCGCGGTCATCCACGCAAATTGCAGCGATCAAAGCATCCTCCTCCGGCGCCCCCGGCGCCGTCCTTGCAAATTTGGAATCTGCATTTTACCATGTTCCGGTTCTTTTTTCAACCGCGCATAAGCAGCAAAGCCGCGGGCAGACTATCCCCAAAACCGTGATTGGGAGGTCGTTTTATGTCTATCCGCCGCGCATCCCTGCTGCTTCTGCCCTGCCTGTTTCTGGCGGGAATGCTCTATCTCAAGGGCCGCTCCCTGCCTGCCGCCGCCCCCGCCGCCATCCCCGCCTCCGCCGACAACTGGGGCCTGTCCTTCCCCACGGAGGGGGAGTCCCCGGTGGGAAACGCCACCGCGGCGGACCTGGCCCGGTACAACGCCTACTATTTAGGGGACACCGGGAAGAAGGTCATCTACCTGACCTTCGACTGCGGCTATGAAAACGGCTACACGGAGCAGATTCTGGACGCCCTGAAAAAGCACAACGCCCCCGCCGCCTTCTTCGTGGTGGGCAACATGATCGAAACCGCGCCGGACATCATCCGCCGCATGGCGGCGGATGGCCACATCGTGGGCAACCACACCTACCACCACCCGGACATGTCCGCCATCAGCGATCAGGCCGCCTTCCAGAAGGAGCTGGACGACCTGGCGGCGCTGTATCAGGAGACCACCGGGGAGACGCTCCCCATGTTCTACCGCCCGCCCCAGGGCAAGTACAGCACGGAGAACCTGAAGCAGGCCCAGGCCCTGGGGTATAAGACCATCTTCTGGAGCCTGGCCTATGTGGACTGGTACGTGGACAACCAGCCCACGGCGGAGCAGGCCTATTCCAAGCTGCTGCCCCGCATCCACGACGGAGCCATCGTCCTCCTCCACTCCACCTCCAAGACCAACGCGGAGCTGTTGGACGACCTTCTGACCAAGTGGGAGGACATGGGCTACACCTTCGCCCCCCTGACGGACCTGCCCGAGGCCGCCGCCCAGCCAAACCTGTAACCCCAGAAGCGGGGCCGGGGCAGGCGGCCCCGCCCCGGCAAACAGCCGGCCGCACCGCGTAGGCGGTACGGCCGGCTGTGCTTGTTTCTCTCAGGGCCGCTGGGCCACCGGCGCCAGCGCAAAGGCGTCCTGGACGAATTGGTCCACCTCCGCCAGGGTGTCGAAACAGGCGATGGCCACCTGGTTGCCCATGGTGCCCGCCAGGGCGTCCGGCATCCGGGTGAACAGCCGGGCATAGGTCCGGCAGTGCTCCTTCAGTTGGGACAGTGTGCGGGCGTAGGGCTGCCCGTCCCGCCGCCCGGCGTAGACGCAGTAGCTGCGGGGGCCGTCGTACTGGTGGCGCAGCTCGTCGAAGGCCACCATGTCCGCCCAAATCTGGTACACATCCACGCTCTGGCTAAAATTCAGCATGTCCGGGGTGTAGCCGCCGGCGGGGCGCATGTTCACCTCCAGGGCAACCAGTTCCCCGGTCTTCCCCAGGCCCGCCTTGTCCGCCGTCAGGCGGAAGAACTCCAGGTGGAAAAACCGGCTGGAGGCACCGAAGGCCCGCAGCACCGCCCGGCCTGCCGCCTCCACGTCGGCGGGCACCGCCTTGTCCACATAGTAGTAGGTGGGCACGCCCTCGTTCACCATGTCCATGATGGAGTTGCGGGTGATGTGGCTGGCGGCGAAGAGCACCTCCCCCCGGGAGTTGCACACGCCGTCGTAGGTCGTGACCACGCCGGGGACAAACTCCTCCATCAGATAGGGCACCTGGGGCGGCTCCCGGAAAAAGGCCGCCATCTCCCCGTCGCTCCGCAGCTTCCAGGTGGCGATGGCCCCCACGCCGTTGTCCGGCTTCACAATCACGGGGTAGCCCACCTCCGCCGCGAAGGCCAGCCCCGCCGCCAGGTCCGTCACCGGGGCGCACCGGGCGCAGGGCAGGCCCGCCCTCCGGTAGTAGTCCTTCATCCGCAGCTTGCTCTTGTACTTCTCAATCTCATGGGCCTTGAGGCCGGTGGTGATGTTGAAATCCGTCCGCAGGGCGGCGTCCAGCTCCAGCCAGTACTCGTTGTTGCTCTCCACCCAGTCGATCTTGCCGTACTGGCCGGTGTAGTAGCCCAGGGCCCGGAGAACCTGGTCGTAGTCCTCCAGGCTGTCCACCCGGTAGTACTCCGTCAGCGCCCGCTTCAAATCCGGGTGCAGCCCATCGTAGGCCCCGTCTCCCACGCCCAGCACATTCACGCCGTTTTCCCGCAGGCGGATGCAGAACCACCGGTAGGCCTCCGGGAAATTGGGAGAGATAAACACGAAATTCATACGGCTTTTCCCCTTCCTGCCTTGATCCATTTCTAGTTGAAATTATAGACAGCTCCTCGGTAAAATGCAAGAAAAAAACCGGAATCTCCCACTTCCTGTCCCTTTCCCTTGCCCCGTGGCCCCTTTTATGGTAGGATGGGAGGGCGAATGGAGGCGGTTATCATGCACACGGAATATCACAGGGAGTTCAGCCCCCGTCTGGGGCGGGACATGGAATTCAAGGTATACGGCCACGGCGGGAAGCCCGCGCTGGCGTTCCCCTGCCAAAACGGCCGTTTTTTTGACTGGGAGGGCTTCGGCATGCTGGAGACCCTGGGGGACTATCTGGAGAGCGGGCGGCTCCAGCTCTTCACGGTGGACTCCATCGACGCCGAAACCGTCTCCCAGACGGAGGGCAATCCCCATGACCGGGTTCGCCGCCACGAGGCCTGGTTTCAATACGTGACGGAGGAGCTGGTGCGCCGGATCCGGGAGATCAACGGCACCGGTGCGTCCCTTCTCTCCACCGGCTTTTCCATGGGGGCCTACCACGCGGCCAACTGTTTCTTCCGCCGGCCGGACCTCTTTGACAGCGTCATCGCCCTGTCCGGCGTCTACGACACCCACGACATGTACGGCGGCTATATGGACGAGGTGGTGTACGCCAACGACCCCTGCGCCAGCCTCTCCGGCATGCCGCCGGACCACCCCTACATCCAGCTGTTCAACCAGCGGCGCATCATGATCTGCGTGGGCCAGGGCGCCTGGGAGGAGCCCCTCCTGGCGGGCACCCGGCGGCTGGACGCGGTGCTGCGGCAAAAAGGCATCCGCGCCTGGGTGGACTACTGGGGCCTGGACGTGAATCACGACTGGCCCTGGTGGAAAAAGCAGATCCGCTACTTCCTGCCCCAGGTGGTGGGCGGAGACTGACGCAGACTTCCTGCCCGGCGGCGCGCCGGGCACTCTCTCTGCGCCCGGCGCCGGGCGACAACTGGCTGCTTTGCTTTTGGAGGCTGTATGATCGCGCTGATTGAGACCGTATACCAATTTCTCTGGGGAGACCTGATTACCCTGCCCCTGCCGGGGGGCAGCACCCTGGGCCTGTCCCTGATGGTGCTGCTGCTGATTCCCGCGGGCATCTACTGCACCGTCCGCACCCGCTTTCTGCCGATCCGGATGTTCCCGGAGATGCTCCGGGTCACGCTGGAAAAGCGCACCGGCGGCGAGCGGGGCGCCCTGTCCTCCCTCCAGGCCCTGGTGGTGTCCACCGCCACCCGGGTGGGCATGGGCAACCTGGTGGGCGTGGTGGCGGCCATCTCCGCCGGCGGCGCCGGGGCCGTGTTCTGGATGTGGGTCACCGCCCTCATCGGCGCCTCCACCGCCTTCATCGAGGCCACGCTGGCCCAGCTCTATCAGGAAAAGGACCCGCTGTACGGCGGCTACCGGGGCGGCCCCGCCTACTTCATCCACCACTTCTTCGCCAGGAAGCGGGGCCGCGACCCCAAGCGCCGGTCCCTGACGGCGGTGCTGTTCGCCGTGTCCGGCCTCATCTGCTGGTGCGGCATCAGCCAGGTCATCGGCAACTCCGTCTCCTCCGCCTTTGAAAACGCCTTCCACATCCCGCCCCTGTGGACCACCCTGTTGCTGGTGGCCACGGCGGCGGTGATCGTGCTGCGGAAAAACGCCACGGTGAAGGTGCTGGACGTGCTGGTGCCCATCATGGCGGGGTGCTACTTCTTCCTCACGCTGTTTTTGATCCTCAAGAACCTCCCCCTGCTGCCCGCCGTCTTCGCCCGCATCTTTGAGGAGGCCTTTGGCCTGCGGCAGGTGGTGGCCGGCGGCTTCGGCGCGGTGGTGATGAACGGCGTGAAGCGGGGCCTCTTCTCCAACGAGGCCGGGTCCGGCTCCGCCCCCTGCGCGGCCGCCGCCGCGGAGACCGATCATCCCGCCAAGGTGGGGCTGATGCAGGCCCTGGGGGTGTTCATCGACACCATCATCATCTGCACCTGCACCGCCATGATCATGCTGCTGGCCCCCGCCGGGGCGGTGGAGGGCCTGGCGGGCATGGATCTGCTGCAGGCGGCCATGAACTACCACCTGGGCCGGTTCGGCGTGGTGTTCATCGCCGTGACGCTGTGGCTGTTCAGCTTCTCCACCTTCATCGGCATCCTCTTCTACGCCCGGCCCAACGTGGCCTACCTCTGCGGGGACAACTGGCCCTCCCAGACGGCCTACAAGGTCCTGGCCCTGGTGATGCTGTTCATCGGCGGCATGGCGGCCTACACCTTCGTGTGGGACCTGGGCGACGTGGGCATCGGCCTGATGACCATCTTCAACCTGGCGGTGCTGTACCCCATGTCGGGAGAGGCCCTGGCCTCTCTGCGGGACTACGAACAGCGGCGGCGCGCGTCCTGACCGCCCCGCCGTCCTCCGGCGAACATACCGCAGCCCCCGGCCATCCGAAGATGGCCGGGGGCTGCATTCTTTCGTCCTATGGGGCGGGCGGCGCCCCTCAGCAGAACGTCATCTGGCGGTAGACAATCGTCCCCGCCTTCACCGTCATCTGCGGCACCAGCAATTTGTTGCCCGGGAGGGTGTCGTCCCGGTAGTCCGCGAAGACCAGGGGCTTCTCCTCCAGCTGGAACACCGCCACATCCGCGTCGTACCCCTCTTTCAGCGCTCCCTTGCGCTCCCACCCGGCAAAGCGGGCCACGTCCAGCGTGGTGCGCCGGAGCACCGCCTCCAGGGACATGCCCAGGGCGAGGTACTTGGACAGGATGTACGGCAGCGCAAAGCACCGGGGCTTGTAGAAGGAGTGGAACACGTGGCTGCCGTCCGTGGTGATGAAATCCGGTTCAAAGCCCTCTGCCAGGGCCTGCTTTGCCACCTGGTGGCAGTAGTTGTTGGTGCCGTTGCTGGCGTCGAACAGGACGCCCCGTCGCTTGGCCTCCCACACGGCGGGCTTGACCCGCCCATCCGCGCCCAGGATGGAATCCCCCTTCGCCTGGAAGCAGTGGCAGAAGATGTCCCCCGGGCGCAGCTTTGCGGCGATCTCCTCCATATCCACCGGCGGATTCGTCACATGGACCACCAGCGGCAGTTCCATCCGCTCCGCCAGCTCCAGGCAGCGGTCTAGGGCGTGCACCGGCATCTGGGGATTCAGGTCCAGGCTGTAGCGCAGCTTCAGGGCGACGATCTCCCCCGGATACCGCCGGGCGGTCTCCAGCAGCCGCTCCTCCTCGTAGTCCTCCACCCGGGTGTTCTCAAAGACGCGGGCGTGGAGCATCCCCAGGGAGGAGACGTTCAAATAGGCCTTCACGCTGGCAATGCTGTTTTGCACGTCAATCTGGTGGAAGGCGTCGTAGGTGGAGACCCCCGCCGTGCCGCCGTCCACGGCGGAGGTGATGCCGTTGGGCAGCAGCGCCAGGTCCGCCGGGATGCCCTCGTCCGAGCCCTTGGTGAACAGATGCAGATGCCCGTCCATCAGTCCCGGGACCACCATGCAGCCCGCGGCGTCCACCTCCACCCGCCCGCTCTCCGCGGACAGGTCTCCCACTCTTGCAATCCGGTCTCCCACAACCGCCACATCCTCCCGGACAAAGCGGCGGTTCTCCGCGTCGAACACCTGCCCGTTGCGGAACAACAGATCAAACATCGCGTTTCCTCCTTTATTGCAAAAACCGGCACCGCCAAAAAGCGACGCCGGTTTTTGGCTCGTATGGCAAGGGCGGCCTGCGCCCTCACCGCATGACATGGACCAGGAACATAGAGATGGGCTCCACATAGGTGACCAGGAGAATGCCCACCATACCCATCAGGCAGTAGGGCAGAACCCCCCGGTACAGGCCCTCCAGCGTAATCCGCTTGTCCAGGCCGGTGGCCACGAACATGCATCCGCCGAAGGGGGGCGTCACAATTCCCATGGAGAGGTTGATGCCCGTAATCACGCCGAAGTGTACCAGGTCGATGCCGAAGGCGGCGGCGGCCGGATACAGCAGCGGGCACACCAGCAGAATGGCCGTGGTGGCATCCACAAACATGCCGCACAGCAGATAGATGATGTTGGCCCCCAGCAGGAAGACGATCGGGCTGCCGATGGCCTGGGTCATGGCGTTGGTGACCATCTGCGGCAGGCCCAAAACCGTCATACAGTATCCAAACAGCGTGGCGCAGCAGCAGAGGAACATCACCGACGCGCTGGAGCGGGCCGCGGACAAAATCGCCCGGAACGCGGTCTTGAAATCCAGCTCCTTGTAGATGAAAATGCCCACGATCAGGGAGTACAGGCAGGCCACAATGGCCGCCTCCGTGGCGGTGAAGATGCCGCCGTAAATCCCGCCCAGGATGATGACGGGGGACAGCAGCGCCCAGATGGCCTCCTTGAAGACCTCCCAGAAGCTCTTACCGTCCGCCCGGCTGGCCTGATCGTTTTTCCCGTAGCCGTTCCGGTGGGCCATGACCAGGCCGGTGACGGTGTAGATCGCCATCATCAAAAGGCCCGGGACGATGGTTGCAATGAACAGGCTGGACACGGAGGTGCCGCTCAGGCAGCCGAAGAGAATCAGCGGAAGCGACGGCGGGATCATGGTCCCCAGCGTCCCGCCCACCGCCTGTACGGACGCGGCAAACGGCACCGGGTACTCGTCGTCCTTCGTCATCTCCGGATACATGACATTGCCGATGGCGGCGGTGGTGGCCAGAGCGGACCCGGAAATCGCGCCGAAGAAGGCACAGGTCACAAAGGAGATCACCACCATGCTGCCGGGCAGCCAGCCCAGCGCCTTGCGGAACAGGGCCACCAGCCGCTTGGTGAGGCCGCCCTGGAGCATCAAATCCCCGGCGATCATGAAGTAGATCACGGCCAGAATGGGGAAGGAATCCGCGCCCGCAAAAATTTTGGTCGCAATCAGGGAGAAGGACAGCGGCTTGCTCAGAAGAATCGCCAGCACCGACGACATGCCCAAGCTGAACGTGATGGGGATGCCGATGGCCATAAACAGAATCAAAGACGCCACCAGGACAATTGCGGCAAGACTCATGGCTCCTCCCTCCCTGTCAGCTGTTTGAGAAACGCGGGGAACTTGGCAACGCTGAAGAGGATGCCGATCAGCCCCGTCAGGGGAATGCAGGCATAGACCAGGCCCATCGAAATCTGGGTGGCCGCCGCCCGCTTGACCATGTACGCCGCGCACACCTGCCAGCCCTGTACCAGCATGATCCCATAGAAGATCACGGGAAACACAAAGCGCAGCACCGCCAGGAATTTGCCGGCCAGGGGGAGCTTCGCCTCAATCTTGTCCGAGATCAGGGTGATGACGGAGAAGGTCCCGTGGTAAAAGCAGACCGTGCCGCCGATGGTCACCAGCCACACATGGAGGTAGCGGATGCACTCCTCCGACCAAGAGAGGGAGGCTGAAAACACATAGCGGAACAAAATCTGCAAAATGCCGATGACCATCATCGCAACCGCCGCCACCACGATCATCACGTCAATCGTGGACTCAAAGGCGGCGCAGAGTTTCTTAAAAAATTTCATGGCATACGTCCTTTATTTCCGGCGCCCGCTGCGGGGCGGCGCCTCTCGTCAGCCGTTCGCCGGGTCCGCCGCGCGGATCTGGGACACCAGATCGCTGTACTCCGGATGGTTTGCATACATCTGGTCGGCAATCTCCATAAAGGGCGCCTTGTCCACCTTGGTCACCGTCACGCCGTACTCCTGCTCCATCACCTCCAGCGCCTTGTTGTTCTGCCGCTGGGCGTCGGGGCGCTGCATCTCGATGCTGCGGGCCGCCGCTCTCCGGATGGCCGCCTGGTCCTCTTCGGGCAGGCTGTTGAAGTAGTCCGCGTTCATGGCGTACACGATGGGGGTGTAGATGTGCTCGCTGACGGTCACATAGGGGTTGACCTCATAGATGCGGTTGGAGAGGATGCCCATGCTCAGGTTCTCGTGGCCATCGATGGTGCCCTGCTGCAAGGAGGTGAACACCTCGGTCATGGCCATGGGCGTGGCATTGGCCCCCAGCAGGTTGAAAAACTCAATGTGCATGGGCACGTCCATGGTGCGCAGCTTCATGCCCTTCATATCCGCGGGCCCGTTGATCTGGAAGCTGGAGGTGATGTTGCGGAAGCCGCTCTCGCCGTAGCCCAGGCCCACCATGCCGTACTGCTCCAGGCTCTTCAGCGCATTCTGGCCGATCTCGCCGTCCATCACCGCATAGGCGTGCTCATTGCTGGAAAACAGATAGGGCAGGTCGAAAATGTTGAAATCCTCGGAGATGTTGGCGAACAGGCCGCTGCTGTTCAGGACAAATTCATATGTACCGTTCAGGCAGCCCTCCACCATCTCGGAGTCGGAGCCCAGCTGGCCGCCCACATAGATGTCCAGGCCGTACTTGTTGTTCGTCTCCTCCCGCAGGCACTGGTCGAAGAACACCTGCGCCTGGTAGAAGGGATGCTCCCCGTCCAACAGGTTGGAGGAGATGCAGGACAGCCAGGTGTTCTCCGCCTCCCCCCACTGCTCCGCGCCGTCCCCGCCGGTCTCCGTCTCCCCCGTTCCGCTTCCCTGCTGCGGGGTGGTGGCCGATCCGCCGCAGGCGGTCATGGCCAGCAGCATGGAAAGGGCAAGCGCAAATGCCAAAAATTTTCTCATCATACGTTCCTCCTCAACTTCATTCCACACGGTCAATGGTTTCGTCTTCCCTAAGACTCTCGTCGTCTCATTGTCTTACGTCAGACAATACAGACATTATATAAGACCCACTTTTCTTTGTCAAGAAATACTTGTAAAATATGTCGAACTTTTCACACGCTCTTGACATCGAAACTGTGGGTTTTCCCAGTCGGGGGAAGGGGGTCAGTTCTTGGATTCCACGCTTGCCATCTCCTCCCAATAGTTCCGGTTGGCCTCCAGATGGGCCAAAACCGCCTGGCTGGCTCCAACGGGGTCGTGGGCGCAGATGCTCTCGCAAATCTGCCGGTGGGAGATGTTGGTCTTTCGCCGCAGGGTGCTCTCGCTGATGTCGCTGAAAACCTGAACGGAGTAGATGATGATCGGGGTCAGATTGCAGATCACGCGGTTGTGGGTGCACCGGGCGATGCACTCGTGAAAGGCCTTGTCCACCTCCTGGTGGGCGTCTCCCAGCAAACTCAGGTCAACGACCTTCTCGCAGTAGCCGCGAAGCTGCTCCATGTCCCGCTCCGTCGCCCGCTGCGCCGCCAGATAAGCCGTCCACGGCTCAATGTGAGCCCGGACCTCGATCAGCTCCTGGGCCAGCTTCATCTTGTCCTGCATGTACGCAAATCCCAACGGGTCCTCGTTCATCCCCGGGTTTTTGCTGACAAAGGTCCCCTTCCCCCGCCGGATCTCCAAAACATTGCGGGCCACCAGAATTTTCAGTGCCTCCCGCACCGTGCTTCTGCCGACGTTCAAAATCTCCATCAGCTCGAACTCTGTGGGCAATTTGTCGTTTTCCGTCAGCCGCTGGTCAATAATCAGCTGATTGATCCGCTCTGCGATCTGCTCCGCCAGAGACAAGTGGTATCCCTTGATGTTGCTCAATGCCGATAAATCCAATTGACCTCATCCTTTCCTGAACTGTGGGCATCTCCTCTCGGTCCCGGCGCCGCGACGCCGTCCAAAGCCGTCGCGGTTTCACCAAATTTTAGAAGTATCCCATGTGATTAGCTATTATAATCGACCGGTCTGCAAAAGTAAAGAGGCGGCAGGAATTTCCCCGTCTTGGGCCGCAGTCTTGCCCCTCCCCGGCCTCACCGGCGTACTCCTCCCGTCGGCCATTTTCGCCGAAACCGGAGATGCGTCCCGTGAGAGACGACGCAAAAGCGCCCCCCTTGCCGAATGGCAAGGGGGGCGCTACCCCGTTATCTGGTCAGCTTGCGGTTCATATAGCGGGGGTTCACAATCAGAAGATACCCCAGGCAGATCAGGACCGTCAGCAGCAGGCCCACCGGTCCCATGCCGAAGCGGTAGGTGAGAAGCGCGGCGGCCAGTTGCACCGTGCAGTAGGCCAGCTCGATCAGGCTGTTTTTCCTCCGCTGCCGGAGGTCCTCCTCAAACCGCAGGTTGCTTGCCATCCACACCGAGGTCAAAAACAGCAGCGCGATTTTGAACAGCGGCACCGCCCGGTCCGGCACCCGCACCCCATCCGCCCAGGTATAGGCGGCCTGGGTGCAGGCATGGAGCGCCCCCGCCTGAAACGAGATGGCCAGCATCGTCAGATTGGCGCGCAGAATCGGATTGGGCCGCCGCCTGCCCCGCTCCGCCTCTCCCCCCGGCGGCGTCCCGCTCACCAGGGTGTCCAGCGGCAGCTGAAACAGGTCCGACAGCGCCATCAGATTCTCACAGGTGGGGACCGATTGCCCCGCCTCCCACTTGGTCACCGCCTGCCTGCTGACGCCCACCAGCTCGGCCAGCTTTTCCTGGGAAAGCCCCCGCCGCTTCCGCTACTCCTGAATGCGGTCTCCCAATGTCATCTCCCATCACCTCCCGCACAGGATACCACGGCGCACGGCGGGAAGCCACCAACTGGGCGGCAACTGCCGGTTGCCGTGGGGCATCCAGGCGGTTGCGGCGCTACATGGCCATGCGCTTGCGGAGCCAGTCGGGGTTGACGCAGTACCGCAGCGCGTCCTCCGGCGAGACCTGTCCACTCTGCACCAGCTTGAGGATGCTCTGGTCCATGGTGACCATCCCCTCCGCGCCGGACTGGGCGATCATGCCGTCCAGCTGGTGGGACTTGGACTCCCGGATCATGTTGCGGATGGCGCTGTTGATGACCATCACCTCAAACGCCGGAAGCCGCTCTCCCGAGCGGCTGGGAAGCAGCTGCTGGGAGACGACACCCTCCAGCACCATGGACAGCTGCACCCGGATATAGCTCTGCTGCACGGGCGGGAAGGAGTCCACGATGCGGTCGATGGAGTTGGCGGCGCCCACGGTGTGCAGGGTGGAGATCACCAGATGGCCGGTCTCCGCCGCGGTAATGGCGGCCTGGGTGGTCTCCGGATCCCGGATTTCGCCCAGCAGGATGATGTCTGGGATCTCCCGCAGGGCGGCCCGCAGGGCCATCTGATAGGACCGGGTGTCCACCGCCAGCTCCCGCTGGATGACCACACTCTTCTTGTGGCGGTGGAGGTATTCAATGGGGTCCTCGATGGTGATGATGTTGGCGTTCCGGCTGGAGTTGACCGCATCCACGATGCAGGCCAGCGTAGTGGTCTTGCCGCTGCCCGCCGGGCCGGTGAAGAGGACCAGTCCCCGGGGGCAGTCGGCAAAGCGCATCACATTGTCGGGAATATGCAGGGCCGCCCGGTCCGGCAGGCGGAAGGAGATGACCCGGATCACCAGGGCGAGGCTGCCCCGCTGGCGCAGGGCGTTCACCCGGAACCGGGACAGGCCGGGCAGGGAGAAGGAGAAGTCGTCGTCCCCGCCCTGTTCCAGGCGGCTGAGCTCCCTGTCCCCGGCCAACTGGTAGAGGGCCTGGGTCAGCTGTCCGCAGTCCTGGGCGGAGAGGGGGTCGCCCTCCCGCCGCAGAACGCCGTCCACCTTATAGGTCACCGGCAGTCCGGCGATCAGCAGGACGTCCGAGGCGCTCCGCGCTACCGCCTGCTGCAAAATTTCCGTGATCGTCATGGGGCACTTCCTCCGCTTCCCTGCCCCGGCAGGGTTCCATCCCACACCGGGAGGTGATCGTCAAACGTCTCCTCGTTCTCCTGGGCCACCGTCTGCCAGGCCAGCACCCGGACCGCGCCGTCCGCGTCCCGGACCAGGTGCAGATAGAGGACCTGCCCCTCCAGCACGGGCAGCTCCGTCTCCAGCTCCGCCTGGGTGCCGGCGCAAAAGGCCTCGTAGGCCTGGGCCGCCGCCCGGTCCGCCTGGTAATAGGCGGTGACGGTGCCGGCATTTTTCTCAGACAGGGCCAGATCGGAGCGGGCCGCCGCCAGCGTCAGGGCGGAAAACAGCGTCAGGCACAGGGCCAGCAGCACCGTCAGGACCGAGAGCACGCCCAGTCCGGAAAAGGGGGCGGGACGTTCAGCCAAGGAAGGTCACCCCCTCCAGCGTATAGAGCAGCCGGCCCTCCCGCCAAATGGAGAGGTCCAGCTCCCTGCCGCGCACCTGAAAGACGCCGGAGTAGCCGTCCGCCCCGGAGAGGACGGGCGTCTCGCCGCTGGCCTTCCAGCTCTCCGCCGCGGACTGGGCCAGATAGACGGCCTGGGTCAGCTCCCGGCTCTCCCGGCTCATCGACCGGGCCTGGAGCAGCAGGCAGACGCACACCGCCGCGCAGATGCCGAACAGCAGGATATCCACCGTCAGCTCCACCAAAAACGGCCCGCGCCGCCGCGCAAATGGTCTCATGATTCCGCCTCCCTCCGTATGCCGCAGCGGGGCGACAGCGCCACCGACCAGCGCTCGCCCTCCGGCGCCGTCCCCGTCAGCTCCAGCACCTGGCCGTCCCCCTGGGGACGGACGTCCATCGCCAGATCCGCCAGAGGCAGCAGCGCCATGCCGTCCGCCGGGGCGAAGGTCAGCCCCTCCTCGGTGTACAGCTCCCGGAGCTGCCCGTCCCAGCAGTACAGGATGGTCACATAGCCCTCCTCCCGCAGGAACAGTGCGTCGGCCTCGCCGAAGCGGCCCACGGAGACGCCCCCCGCCGCGTCGCTGCGCCGCACCTGGTTCACCAGGTAGGACAGCACCGTGCGCTGGGTGTAGTTGCACTGGGCGCCCGCCGTGGTCTCACGGTACAGCCGGCTGGAGAACAGCGCCAGCAGCACGGCGGATACCAGAAACAGCGTGCACAGCAGCAATTCCAGCGGGAAGGACAGCCCCCGCCCGTGATGTCTCATATCGGCGCCCCTCCCTCGCTCAGTTTCCGGACGGTACCGGCAAAACGGTGATCTCCGGCATCAGGTTGGAGCCCACAAAGCGGTAATCCACAAAATAGCGCCGCTCATCCAGCCGCAGGCCGTAGTGCTCCGTCAAATACGCCAGGCTGGCGGGATAGGACCCCTCCAGCGCGTAGCATTGCAGCGCCGCCCGCTGGACGGACTCCCGGGTGAGGGACAGCGCCTCCTCTCCGGCTCGGCGCCCCAGCGCCGCGCTGCCGAAATACAGCGCCGCCAGCAGCGCCGCGGCCAGCAGCAGCCACAGCGCGGTCCGGACGGCGGTGCGCCCGTTTCTCTCCATCTCCTACCCTCCTATGGCGGAAAGCACGCCCAGCAGGGGGAGCATCACTGAGAGCAGCACCAGCCCCACCGCCAGGGAGAGGACGATCAAAACCGCGTACTCGAAGCGGCTCATCATCCTCTCCAGCGCCGCGTCCGCCTCCTCCTGGCACCGGCGGGCCAGCTCGCCCATGGCCTGGTCGGCGGCGCCGGCGCGGGTGCCCACGGACAGCAGCCCCGCCTGGAGGCGGCTGGCCAGTCCGGCCTCCTCCACCGCCTGGGGGAAGGGGGTGCCCGCCTCCATCCGCCGCCGGCAATCCGCCAGCCCCGGGGACAGGGGCGAATCCTCCAGCATCCGGCAGGTGTGCTCCATAGCCTCGTCCAGCGGCAGGCCGCTGGACATCATCAGGGCCATGGCCGAGGCGAAGCGGCTGCGGTCCGCCGCCCGGCCCGCGGCGGTTTTGGACAACAGCCGCAGGGCGCCGCCCCCTCCGGACCGGAAGGCCCAGAAGAGAAACAGGGAGACGGCGGCCAGCAGCGCGAGAAACACAGCGGCCGCGCCGCGGCCCGCGGAGCCAAGGCGCAGCAGCGTATAGGCCACGGAGCCCAGTCCCACCCCCAGTTGCCCCAGCAGCTGCTCAAACACCGGCAGGACCCGGGACACCAATACCAGAAAGACGGCGCCCACCAGCAGGGACATGGCGGCGGGATAGACCACCGTCCGCCGCATGCTCTGCCACAGCTCCTCCTCCCGGCGGTAGTAGCCGGACAGGGCGGAGAACACCTCCTCCAGCCGGCCGGACACCTGCCCGATCTCCACCATCCGCACCAGGTGGGCGGGGAAGGCCCCCGTCTCCGCCAGCGCCCGGTCCAGGGGCGCGCCCTCCGCCAGCAGCGCGTGCAATCGCTCCAGCGCCCCGTGGACGGGCGTGCCCTGGGCCTCCTGGCACAGCAGCCCCACCCCCTCCTCATGGGAGACGCCGGACTGGAGCAGCAGCGAGAGCTGGTAGCAGAAATCGGAGAGCTGGGTACGGGTCAGGACGGGGGCGCCGTCGGTTCGATGCAGCATAGGGAAGCCGCCTCCTTCTCATGGATCAACACCCGGTCCCGGTCAATAGGCGAACGCCTGGGTGTAATTGCTCTTGGTTGTCACGTACTTCATGATGGAATCGCTGTGGCCGCCGCTGGAGACAAAGGTGGGGTCCATCAAGGTCCAGTTCTGCCCGTCAAAGTAGATCACCTTATCCACCCAGCCGGTGCCCTGGATATAGACGTCCACCCAGGCGTGGTAGACCTGCCCCGCATAGCCGATCACCAGCTTGCAGGGGATGTTCTGGGAGCGGAGCATGGCGGCCATCACCGCCGCGTAGTCGAAGCAGATTCCCTTCTTGGCCTCCAGGACCCGGTCCACCTCCGGCAGATAGCCGGTGGTGACCGACTGCGCCAGGGCGTAGTCGTAGGAGATGTTTCCCGTCACATACTGGAAGACGCCCTGCACCTTCTCCAGCTCGGAGGTCTTGTCTCCCACCAGCTCCGCCGCCTTGGCGGCGGTCTTGGAGTCGGCGGTGTAATTCACGTATTGGTTGGGATAGAGGAAGGGCAAAAACTCGCTGCGCAGCTTCACCTCCAGGGTGGTGGTGAACACCTGGGCGTACTTGGTGCCGGTGGTGTTCTCCAGGACCCGGATGGTATAGGTGCCGTCCCCCTCCGTCAGGGGAAAGACCTCCGCCTCTCCCCGGTTGTTCAAATCGTAGAGATATGTAACGCCGTTTTGCTTGATGATCTGTACTTTGATCCGCACATTCCGGCCGCCCAAATAGCTGACCAGCACGTATCCCTCCGCCAGGTTGGAGGCGTCCACCGACGCCTTTTGGTCGGCGTAGACGGTGACGCCGGTCACGCGGGTCTTCAGCGCGGGCAGTGTCTGGGCGGCCTGGGCGCTCAGGCCGCTGACGGTCAGCACGGCCACCGCCAGCAGGCAGGCCAGCAGGGCGGCGAGGGGTCTGGTACGGGCAGTCATAGGGGAACCTCCTGTTTCAAAACGCGGCGGGCTTACAGCGCCCTGATTTTATAGGATAGCTTGAGGTATACCTGGCGGTGCAGGCGGTAGAAGGAGGACACAATGCGCTCCATCACGTTCACGCTGTTGGTGCTGTCCACACCGGGCAGCATGAGGACGAACTGGGCCGCGCTGTACTTGGCGATCACATCCCCCTGCCGCAGGTTGTGGATCAGCACATCCTCCAGCAGGTCCATGGTCTCGTTCAGCACGGGCAGGGGCGGGGTGCCGCCCCCCGGCAGCCCCACGGAGAGCAGGGCGATGCGCACGGAGGTGCGGCTGCGGGCGGAGCGCCGGACTTCCAGCCGGTAGAACTCCCGGAAAAAGCCGTACTCGCACAGGTAGGCCCCGGCGCGGGAGGCCGTCTCCCACAGTTGCTGCTGGATGACCTCCAGGTCCGTCTCCAGGGCCTCCTCCACGTCCATGATCTCCCGGTACAGGCTCAGCATCTCCTGGGAGGGGCGGATCCCCAGCGCCCGGGAGAGCATCTGGGTGGCCTGCTGGTAGTGCTTGAGGGCGGCGGCGTTCTTCCCCTGGTTGAGGAGGGCGCGGATCATCAGAATGTGCAGGTCCTCGTCCAGCGCATCGATCTGGGTGGCGGCGGTGCAGAGCGCCTCCATGTCGCCATAGCGCTCGGAGCGCTCCAAAAGCGCGCCCAGGGCCTTCACCGCCTTGATGTACAGGGCGTGGTAGTGGGCGCTGACCGAGGTCACCCAGAGCTGTCCGGACAGCTTGGGCAGATAGTCCCCCCGGTAGAGCTCCACCGCCTTGGCGTACAGCTCGACGCGGGCGTCACTGGACAGCTCCGGATCGTCGGCCCGGCGGCACAGCTCCTCGAACGTCTCGGCGTCCACCCGGCAGCGGATGGCCGGGTTCCAGGAGTAGGAGCCGCGCTGGGACAAGATCGGGTTGACCTGTGGGGGAAACAGCGGCGCCAGCGCTGCCCGCGCCCGGTACAGCAGGGTTTTCAGGGCGTTGGCCGGGTTGGCGTTCTCCTCGTCCGGCCAGAACAGCTCGATCAGCTCCCCCTGGGACACGGTGCGGTCCCGGTGGGCAATCAGATAGCACAGCACGCTCCACTGCTTCTGGGAGCGGTTGGTCTCGTCGGTAATGGTTTGGCCGTCCACCTCGATGGCAAAGTGCCCCAGCATGGTGACGCGGGCCTGCGCCGCCACCGGGGAAGGGGTATGATCGTTCACGGCGAGCACCTCTCTACACCGGCTGACGACAGCCGGTATGAATGCTATCATTATACCCCATCCGCCCCGGTTTGGGTAGTGTTTTTTTCCCGCCCCGCCCAGACCGGAAAAGACGCGGAAAAGGCCGCCGGCGAAGGTTCGCCGGCGGCCTTGATTTCGATGGCTGGGTTATGCGATCTCGTAGAACAGGCTGACCGTCAGATCGCCGGAGACCTCCACCAGCTCCGCGCCGCCGGTATAGCGCACCCGTGCGTCCTGGCGGATGAAGTCGGCGGTGTCCAGCTCCCCGCCCACGGTGGCCTCCTCGTACTCATACTCCACGTACTCCTCGCCGGCATACACCAGGATCTGCCGGACGGTCACCGCGGCCGTCTCCACCACCAGGGGAAGCTCGGGGAGCACCGGCAGCTCGGGAAGCAGGGGCAGCTCCGGCAGCACCGGCAATTCGGGCAGCACCGGCAGCTCGGGGACCACAGGCGTCTCGGGAATCTCGGGAATCTCCGGCAGGTCCTCGGCCGGGGTCTCCGGGTCGGGCAGCACCTGCTCCGGGGCCTCCGGCACCTCGGGGGCGGGGGCCAAGGGGGTCTCGGCGTCGGGGAGGTCCTCCTCCGGCGTCTCAGGGACATCGGTCCCGGCGTCCGTTCCGTCGGTATCGGGGATCTCCACGCCGGGCGTCTCCGCATCGGGGGTCTCTAGATCGGGGGTCTCCGGAGTCTCGGGATCGGCCGTCTCGCTGTCCGGGGTCTCGGCATCCGGGGTCTCCGTCTCGGGCGCCGCCGGGGTCTCGGGGACAGTCGCCTCGGGGGCCTCGGGCAGCTCCGGCCAGGCGCCCTCGGAGGGCCCGGGAAGGCCGCTCTCCGGCGTCTCCTCCGGCTGGGAGGGCGCGGAATCCGCGTCGCCCGGCTGGCCGGCGCTCTCGGTCTGTTCCGTCCCGGCGCCGGAGGTTCCGGCGTCCGGCGCGGCGGCCGTGCTCTGATCGGGATCGCCTGCGGTCTCCAGGGCGGCGGCGGGCAGCGTCAGCAAAGAGACGCTGAGGGTCAGCGCCATTCCCAGTGCCAGCGCGGTGTGAAGCAGCTTCTTCATAAAAAACCTCCTGGTTCCAAAGCGCCAAGCGCTTTCCGTCTTGATCTTATGGTCCCAGTTTACCAACCGCCGGTTACATTTCGGTCACATGGCGAAATTCTTTTGGCGGCAGGCCGCCGCTTCCGGGACGCCGCCCCGGCGGGCCCGCACAAGCCGAGAGGAGCGCCGCATCAGCGGCGCTCCTCTTCTTCTCTTTGATGGCGCGTTGTCAGTGCCGCCGGGTTTCGCTCCGGCGCGGCTTGCGGTACAGCAGGAAGAGCCCGCCCAGGGCGGCCAGCAGTCCCGCGGCCAGCAGCTCCACCGGCGTGTCGTCTCCGGTGGCGGGGATGCCGGGCTGACCGGCCCGGGGAACCTCCAAGTCCGGGAGGTCCACCAAGGGGATGTTCTGCTCAATGATCTCCTCCGGAGTCAAATCGGGAATATCGCTGAGGGGAACCTTGCCGTTTTCCAGCAGGTCCTCCACCTCTCCCGGCGTCAAATCGCCGGGGAGAATCACGTCGTCATCGTCGTCATCCCTGTCGCCCGGAGTAGAGGGCCGGTCCGGCGGCGGCGTGGGGGTATCCGGGTCCACCGGCGGGGTATCGGGGTCTACGGGCGGGGTATCGGGGTCTACCGGCGGCGTGTTCGGGTCTACCGGCGGGGTGTCCGGGTCTACGGGGTCCACCGGCCCCACCGGGGGCGGCGTCTCCTCCCGCAGGTTGGTGACCGTCCGATTGACGGCGATGGTCTCCGTCCCGTTGTCCTGCAGGACCACCGGAATCAGCTCCCCGGACAGGACGTAGCCGTCGGGGGCGGCGGTCTCTTGCAGGTAGTAGGTGCCCATGGGCAGATTCTCAAAGGCGGTCTGCCCTCTCTCGTCAGTGACCTGGGCCGGACGGACCGTGGTCTCCTGGTCCTCCGCCAGCAGCCGGAAGGCGGCGCCGGGCAGCAGGACGGTGCCGCCGGTGCTGCCGGGGCCCACCTTGGTCACTACAATCCGCCCCAGAATCGGCTGGTTCTTCACCGTCTCCTCCGCGGTATGTCCGGCCTGGATGGTCACGCCGATTCCCGCGCCCGCCTGGGCGCTGATCCGGTAGCCCGCGGGGGCGGTCATCTCCACCAGCAGATACTCCCCGGGGATCAAACGCTGGAAGAGGGCGTCGCCGTTGCTCTGGGTGACGGCGGTGGTCAGGGGCTCCTGGGCGGCAACGCCGTTTGTCACCTGGTACAGGGCAAACACCGCGCCCTTCAGGGCCTGGTTGGTGACGGCGTCCGCCTTGTGGACGGTGAGGGCGCCGAATTTGGTGATGTCCAGCCCCACGTTCACGCCGGCAAGGTCGATGTTGGTGACCTTGCTCCCGCCGCTGTGGCCCGACCAGCCCACTTTGTTATCCACCGTCACCGTGTCGTTGCCGGTGTATCCCTCGGGGATGTTGAGCAGGGTTGCGTACTTGATGGTATAGGTGTCGCTGGCCGCGCCGCCGGAGACGTCGATGTGCAGCTCCAGCTGCAGCGTCTCCGGATCATAGCGGTAGTAGCTGCCCGTTGCCGGAGCGGTGCCCTCCACCGCCTGGGGGACGATCGTGGTGGAGGCGCCGCCCGCCGCCTTGCGGGTGATGACCAGCGAGCCGGTGGAAAACTCCACCAGGTCGGCGGGGGTCAGGGTGCCGGAGGTCAGTCCGGTCACCGTGAGCTGGTCCGCCAGGTCCACGCCGTTTTCCATATCCAGCACCGGCAGGTGGCTGGGATTGACCGTAATGCTCCAGTCGATCATGCCGGTCTGGGGGTTGTAGCTGGCATTCTTGCTGACGGGAGTGGTCTTCAGAGTGATGTCCTCATAGTCCCCCTCCCAGCGGGCTTTCCCGTCCGGGCTCACGCCCCGCTGGTAGCCGTTGTTCCGGAAGGATTTGTCGCCTTTGCTCAGGAGGTCCTGCACCGCCTCGTCCGTAATGTGGGAGACCACCGTCGCCGTGACGCTCTGGTTGAAGATTTTTTCGCCCGTCGCACTGCGGATCACAATGTCCATCTGGGTTCCGCTGTCGTCCACCCGGATGTCCACCGTATACCCCGCCGCCTCCAGCTTCGCGGCGCTGGGATTCAGAGTGACGTCCTCCGCCCCTTTGAAAAACAGCCCTGCGGGGAGGCGGTCCTGAATCAGGAAGTAGTTTTCACTATCGGGGTTGTCGTCCACCCGATAGCTCAGGCCCTGCTGATTGGCCCGCAGCTTCCAGGAGATGGTCTGCGCGGCCATGCTGGGATTCGCGGTGTTTTTGTCGAAATTGCTGTTGCTGTTGCTCAGCGCGGCCTTGGAGGTATATGTTTTGCCGCCCACGGTCAAAACCGCCTCGTTCGTCAGGTTCCGGCCGGAATGGCGGCCGATGGGCTTATTCCCGCCGGGGGCCTTGATCGTCCCGTAGATCACATTGTCGGCCACCCGGACGTGGAATTGAACCCGGTAGACGTGCGCCAGGGGACCGTCCGTCTCGACCGTCAGGGTTTTGCCGCTGTAAGCGGCAGTAAAGGTCACGCCGTCCAGCGTGCCGCTTTTCGTTCCGCCGGACAAATCCAGATAGATGGGACTGCCCGCCAGCGTGGCCTTGCCGGTCTCGGCCACCTGCCCCGGGCTGAGCTCCTGAATTCTCTGGATACTGATATACTTCATGGCGTCGCTGGTGAATTCGGCCTGCAGCGCCGCGTCCGCCGCGATCAGCGTCTGTTTTTCGGCCTCCAGGGTATCGCTCAGCATGGCCGCGCCGTCGGTGGGACCCACGTAGACGTTCCACTGGGCGGTGCGGTTTTTCAGATTATAGCCGGCGCCCTGCTTGTAGACGGAGGTGATGGACGCCCCCGTGCCTGTGGTGGCCTGGCTGGTGAAGGTGGTGTTTTCCACGGTCATGGAGGCGCGGTTGGTGGCGCCGCCCGCCGGGACCTCGCCGCTGGTTTTGACCTCGATCACCATGGGGACGTCGATATCCTCCCGAAGGGTGAAGGAAACCTCCCCTTCGCTGGAAGCATCCGTCTCAAACAGATCGTCCTCCCGCGTATAGCTGCCGATCTTGGTGAGATCGCCACCCTTGTGCCGGTAGAAAACGGCGCTGTCAAACGTCAGCCCCTGGGGCAGAGTGTCCATAATCACGGTGCCCGCATCCAGGCTCATGTGGTTTTTGTTGATAAACAGCCGCCAGACCTGGCAGGTCCCCTCCGCCGTCCACTCCTGCTTTACGTAGGTCTTTTGCAGCAGGTTGACGGTGGTGACCATCGCGGCGTCGGCCTGCCCCCAGGAGATGGTCTCGCCGTCGAATCCGCCCTCCTGGGCAGCCGCCACGCTGACGTGGTTATGGACCCTGATGCCCTCGAGCTGCTTGTTAACCGCGCTGCCCAGGCTCTCCAGTCCCGCGTCCGACAGGTTGGAGGTGAACACCAGCTTCATGGACGCCCCTTCAAACTCCCGGTTCAGCGTCAAAATGAAGCCGCTGCCCGTATCGGTCAGGGTGTAATCCTTCTCCGAAAGAGTGCTCTCCCCGATCTTCACCGACTCCAGCTTCCGCAGCTCGTGGATATCCGGGCCGGCGGCGTCCTTGCGGGACATGTGATCCGTGACGGTCAGCCCCGCCGGGAACACGCCGCTCTTGTTGGGCGGCTGGACGGTCACCGTCCACCGGACCACGGAGTTGTTGCTGTACGACACCATCGCGCCGGACTTTTTCACCTCGGCGGCGGTCTCCGCCCAGATGATGGGCACAATCACCGGATGCCCCGCCACGGTAAACGACAGCTCGCCGTCCTCCCCGCCCGGGGGAACGGCCACCACGCCGTTGAAGGAGAAGTTGCCCGACAAGTGGGAGTAGGTCTCCGGGGCAAAGCTCTCCTCAAAGCGCAGGGTCCCGGTGTTGTTGACGGCATCCAGGGAGAACACGGCGATCTTCTTCCCGCCCTCGTCGTAAATGGCGGCGGAGGCCGTGCGGCTGTACGTCAGCCCGGCGGGCAGGTCGATGGTGTAGGCCTCCCCGGCCCGGAACCCGGCCTCACCCGGCAGCGGAATATCGAAGGAGCCGGTCACGGTGATCTTATCCCCCGCCTGGACGCCGGTCAGCTCCAGGCCGCCGTCCACGTCCATCGGCTCACCGCCGTTCAGCGCCAGGGTGTAGCTGGTCATGAAGTCCGCCAGGTCCGGGCCGGACGGCGCCGCGCCGGCATAGGCCAGCCCGGTCTCCTCCCCCGCCCGGACGGTCACGGTCTCCGGCAGGGCCCCGCCCTCCGGTCCGGTCCATCCCGCCTCCCACTCCAGGGTATAGGTGCCCGCCGGAAGGGAGAGTTCCACAGGGGCCGTCCCATCCGCGGAGACGGCAAGGGTGCCCGTCTCCCGCTCGGAAACCGGCGTCTCCTCCTGCCCCTCCGGGGCCCGGTAGCCGGTAAACGCAAACGCCCCGGAGAAGGCCCTCGCCGCATCGTTGGCGTCGTCAACCACAGATTGGGCAATGGCGGTATCCCAGCCCGCGGCGCCCGCCGAGGGGAGCAGGGCCAGCACCATCACAGCGGCCAGCGCCAGTGCAAAAAACCGGCGCCCCGCACACACGCGGTACAGCTTTTTCATCATGATAACCTCTCATTCCCGCCTTTTTGCCAAAAGGCGCGGCTCCATCCATGCACTTTGCATGGAACAACTCCATCATATGGGTTCAGTATGGCATCCGGCGGTCACAAAACGGTCACATCTGGAAAATATTATCCAGGCAGGCCCTCCGGGCTGTACCGGGCTACCACCACAAAGCGGCCATTCTGGTCGTGGTAGGAGCAGGTGGCCAGGGTCAGGAATTGGTCCCCCGGCGCCAGGTCGCCGGGCACAGGCAGGACGGACGAGGCCCGCAGGCCCTCCGCAAAGGCGTCAAAGCTGGCCGGATCGGGAAATTCCAGCGCGTTGTACCACCGGAAATAGTCCCCCTCCGCGTCCACCTCCGAGGCAAAGGCGGCCACCACCTGGTACCACCGGGTCTCCTCCGGCGTGGTGAAGGAGACCCAGGCGTGCGCCTGGGCGTACGCCGCGTCCCGGTAGCGCAGCAATCCGGCGAACATGGTGCCCGCCTTCATGTTGTGGCCCCACAAAATCAGATTGTCCGAGTCCAGGGTGCAGCGCTCCTCCAAAAACGGCGTGCCGCTGTAGGAGTAGGCGCCGGAGAAGTCCCGGTGGAGATAGTACTGGGGCTGCTGGGGCGTGTACATCACGGGGTAGTCCAGCGCCGTGCCCGGAATGGACACCCAGCCCGCCAGATCGCCGTTTTCCGCCTGAAGGGCCTCCAGCGCCGCGGGGCGGGGGTCCTCCTCCGGGACGGGATCCGTCTCCCTGCCGCCCTGTGCAGGGAGGACGGCGGGGGCATGGACCTGGGCGGACAGGTCCCGGAACTGCGTCGCCGCCTGCCGGGCCTCCCATCCGTAGCCGATCAGCCCGGCGGCGCACACCACCGCCACCGCCGCCAGCACCCCGGTGGCCACACGGCGCGCCCACCGCCCCTTTCCCTTCTGCCGGGGCGGACGGGCGGGGCGGGCCCCGGTCCGGGCGGGATGGG
>NZ_UQXD01000032.1 GCF_900544955.1 uncultured Oscillibacter sp. | reverse complement strand
CCGGCGCCAACTGGTCCGTCAACGTGGCCAAGCAGGCTCTGGGCATCGAGCTGGACGACGGCAACGACAACTTTGTCGGCGTCCAGGCCGTCACCCGTGAAGAGGCCGCCCTGTATGCCTTCAACACCCTGAAGGCCGATATGGTGGACTATGACTCCAAGACCGAGGTTCAGGTCAACGGCGCCACCGTCACCATTGGCAACTCTAAGGCCTACCCCGTGAGCAATTCCAAGTCCAAGGACTATCGTGATAGCGGTTCTGATATCGACGATATCATGCAGTTCTGCGAGAAGTACTTCACCGATCTGGAGCTGCGCGTCAGCTCTGCCAAGGACGCCTTCGGCCGTCCCGCCAACGTGTGGTACAACGACAAGGACAAGATCGGCACCTACGCCAAGGAAGCCGACGCCACCTTTACCAAGGACGTTAAGTCCAAGGACATTTACTCTGCTCTGGACCTGAGCGATCCCTATAACTATAAGCTGGTCATCGACGGCGACGATACGCTCACCACCTTCCCCGTCATCAAGCGTGACGATCAGTTGGTTTTGGGCAATGATGCCGACCGTAAGATCAACAAGGTTGTGCAGCTTGCTCTGTCCAGCACCTATAACTACCTGGGCAACGGCTCCCTGGTTGAGGTCTACAAGGATGAGCAGGTCATCACCGTCGTCAACACCTACCTGATGCAGGTTGCCGGCGATTATGATGAGAAGGACGAAGAGCTGACCATCACCGAGGTGGACAGCGGCACGGAGATGAAGGCTCCTCTTGGCGGCATCTCTGATTACGACCTGTCCTCCGACGATTTTGACAACCTGGACACCTTCAAGGACGAGGACTATGTTCTGGTCACCGTGGCCAACGGCGTTGTGAAGTCCATTGCTCCCGCTGAGAAGGTCACTGGCGCCCTGACGGAGTATGTCCATCAGGATACCGTCACTGTCGGCGGCACCGAGTACAGCCTCGGCTATGCCAATGACTATGCCGATACCAAGGGCTTCGATCTGAAGACGGACTATGACGTCTATCTGGATTCCAACGGCTATGTCCTGTATGTGGACGGCGTGGAGAACGACGGCAACTATGTCTACATCGGCGAGTTCGCCAAGAGCAGCGGCACCAGCGCCAGCTCCAAGGCGCTTGGCTACGGCTACTTCTTGGACGGCACTGACGACGAGATCACTATTGAGAAGATTGATACCAAGAAGACCAATGGTTCTACGGTTGTTAGCGGCGTCCTTACGATGTCCGATCTCACCACCACCTACGGTCCCGGCTGGTACAAGTTCAGCTCCAAGGAGAGCAGCGGCAAGTACACCCTGACCTCTCTGACCAATGTTGGCGGCACCGCCTTTGGCGGCTCCCCGAGCACGGATTATGTTGTCAACTATGGCGACCACGGTGTCTCCATCGTTTACGACGGAAGCGGTTCTTCCCTGAAGGGCAATGCGAATACCAAGTTCGTGATTCTGGAGAATGACGGTGACGTCAAGGTCTACACCGGCATCAAGAATGTGGCCAAGGTCACTCCCGGCAGCACAACCGCGGTCACTGTCTTCACCGATGGCTCCAGCACCTATGCCAAGTACGTGTTCATCGACCTGAACAACGGCGCCGTCAAGGGCGGTGCCACCAGCAGCGACGTCCTGTTCCTGTTGAAGTTCGACAAGGCCGGTAACGATGCGGACGACAACGAGTTCTACCGCTACAAGGCCATCCTGAACGGTGAGGAAAAGACCGTCAAGATCGACGTCACCAACAAGAACCTGGGCGGCGTCCTGTACGGCGAGGTGGAGTATGACAGTGACGGCTATATCACCGACATGACCGCCATTGATAGAGCCACCCCCGCTGCCAGCGATATGGATATTAAGACTGGTCTTTACAGCGCCTACTATGACGATGACGATTTCACCTTCGGAGATGTCGGCAACGCCAATGTCACCCAGAAGAACAAGACCATCACCTTCACCGGTGGTACCGATGAAGTCAGCTTCTACATGGCGGACGGCGCGAAGATCTATCTGATCGAGAACACCGACGAGGTGTCCACCATCTCCATGAGCAGACTGGCCTCCAAGTACAAGACCACTGATCTGCCCGCCTCTTCTACCGTCACCGGCGTGTACAATGCCGACGGCGAGTACAGCGCTCTGTACGTCTTGGTCAAACCCTGATTTCCACGGAAATCTGAGGACTGAGCGCATCTGAGCAACAAAGAAGGCCCCGCACCGAAAGGTGCGGGGCCTTGTGCTCATTCCGCCGTCTCCGGCGCCTCCTGAGACTGGAAGTAGTCCTCCGGGACCTCCCGCTGCTCCAGAATCTGGGTGCCGTCCTCCCGGCACACCAATACGTCAATCATCATACTTTCACCCCGTAAATTGTAAATTTGCCGCCGGCGGAGATGGCTCCGCCCTTGCTGCCGTAGAAGTTGAAGGCGCTCAGGTTTGCCAGGGTGACGCCGCTGGCGGGTTTGAGCGCGGCGTAAGTCGTCGAGCCGGTGCCGGCAAACCCGAAAACGCAGTCAAATCTGGCGCTGATGCTCCCGCCCAGGGGATAGAAGTGGAGAAGGGTATAGCCCCCCGCATCCAGGGAGGCGATGGAGGCCATCTGCGTGGTGGAACTGCTGTTGCTGCTGAGATAAAAGGAGAGGGCCACATCGTTCACCCGCACGCTGATGGTCTCCCCCGGGCAGTTCAGCCGCACCAGAATCATCAACTCCGCGTAGCGGGACAGGTCGATGCCCCCCAGGGACAAATCCACCTGCGTGGCCGCGGCGCTGGTGGTGATCTCCCGCAGCTTCACCAGCAGGTCCGCCGCCGCAAACTCCTGGCGGATGGCGGCGTCCTGGCCGGTCCGAGCGGTCCGCTCCGCCTCCAGGGCGCCTGCGGCCTCGCTTTTGGCCCCCGCCACCGCTGCGGACACCTCACTCCGGATGGCGGCGTCCTGCTGGCTCCGGGCGTCCGCCTCGGCGGCCACGGCGGCCTTCCGGGCGGTCTCCTCCTCCGCCACCGCCTCCCGCGCCGCCTGGACGGACCCGGCGTCCCCCGCCGTCCGGGCCTGCTGCTCCGCCTCCAGGGCCCCTTCCAGCGCCGCCTGGGCCTCCGCCTGCCGGTGCAGGGCGCCGTCCAGGGCGGCGTTGTCGGCGTTGAAGTCCGCCCGCAGGATGCGGTCCTCCCCCTCCCATTGGTTCAAGTGGTAATGCGTGGTCTTGTTCATGTGCGCTCCTCCGTTTTCCACGGAGCCGGCTTAGCCCCCAATAGAGAAAAAACGCCCCCTCCGTCCTGGGACGGAAGGGGGCAACTGGTTGCACGGATTTATTTTTACAGCCGCTGGAGGAAGTGCCGCAGGGGCGGGCTGTCGTCCGCCGTCCGCCACACCGCCAGAATCTCCTCCGCCTCCTGGGACCCCGTCAGGGGGACGAACACCAGGTTGTCGGCGTTGGTCAGCTTGTCGGTGCAGTAGGCGGGCAGGATGGAGATGCCCTCCTCCGCCGCCACCATCATTAGGATGCTCTCCACGTCGTTGCTGCGTAGCAGGATGTTGGGCTGATAGCCCGCCTGGCGGTACAGGGAGAGGAAAAAGCTGTCGCCGTAGCTGTCCCCGGTGGCGGAGGGGGACATGTAGAGAATGGGCTCATTTTTCAGCTCCGTCCGCCGCAGGGCCGCCCGGGAAGCGAAGGGATGGCTGCCGTACAGCGCCACCACCAGGGGCGCCCGCTCCACCACCCGGGCCTCCACCGCCTCCGTGCGGATGTTGGTGCTGTCCCAGGTGAAGATGATGTCGTACTCCCCGTTCAAGAGCCCAGCCGCCAGCACGTCCGTGTCGCAGCGGTGGCAGGTGATGAGCACGTTGGGGTACTCCAGGTGGAAGGCCCGGAGGGTATTGGACAGGTCGCTGCGCTCGTAGCCCTTGGTGTACCCCACCCGCAGCGTGCCCACCAGGCCGGTGGAGGCGTCCCGCGCCCGGCTGAGGGCGGTGTCCATCCGGGAGAGGATGGCCTTGGCCTCCTGGAAGAAGACGCTGCCCGCCGGGGTCAGCGTCACGGGGCGGCTGTCCCGGTCCAGCAGCCGCACGCCGATGGCGTCCTCCAGGGCCCGGATCTGCTGGCTGATGGCGGTCTGGGACAGATAGTACTGATTGGCGGCCTTGGTAAAGCTCCGCTGCTCCGCCACCGCCACAAAGTATCGCAGTTGATTCAGATTCATGAGGGCCTCCCGTAACATCACTTTTTCTTATTTTACTACGGAAATTTTTCGGTTGCAATCGGAAATCCCATGAGGTACAATGACAAAATGTTATCAAACAATGGGAAGGACGGCAGCGGTATGAAGATCATGGTGTACGAGGCGCGGCCCGACGAGCTGGCGGAGCTGGAGCGCCAGGCGGCGCGGCTGGGCGTGGAGCTGGAGACCACCGGGGCGGTGCCCGCCCTGGACACGGCGGCGCTGGCGGAGGGCTGCCTGGGGGTGTCCATTCTGGGCCAGGGCACCATCGACCGGCCGCTGCTGGAGGCGTTTTCCGCCCGGGGGGTGCGGTATCTCTCCACCCGCACCGTGGGCTACAACCACATCGACCTGGCCGCGGCGGCCCGGGCGGGCATCCGGGTGTGCAACGCCTGCTACGACCCCAACGGCGTGGCGGATTTCACCGTCATGATGATGCTCATGTGCCTGCGCCATTACAAGCAGGCCATGTGGCGGGGCCAGGTGAACGACTTCTCCCTGGACGGCCTCCAGGGCCGGGAGATGAAGGATTTGACCGTGGGCATTGTGGGCACTGGGAAAATCGGCGCCCAGGTGGTGCGGAACCTGTCCGGCTTCGGCTGCCGGCTGCTGGGCTTCGACCGGCAGGAGAACCCGGCGCTGGCGGGACTGGTGGACTATGTGGACTTTGAGACGCTGCTGGCGCGCTCCGACGTGATCTCCCTCCACATGCCCCTGCTCTCCTCCAATTTCCACATCATTGACCGGGCGGCCATCGGGAAGATGAAGGACGGCGTGGTGCTCATCAACTGCTCCCGGGGAGAGCTGGCGGACATTGAGGCGCTGATTGAGGGCATCGAGAGCCGGAAGATCGGCGCCTTGGGCATGGACACCGCCGAGGGCGAGGAGGGCATCATCCACGAGGACCACCGGGTGGACATCCTGCCCAACCGGAATTGGTTCTATCTCCACCAGTTCCGCAACGTCATCATGACCCAGCACATGGCCTTCTACACCGATGCCGCCGTGGCCAGCATGGTGGCCTGCGGCGTCGGCGGCATCGTCCGGATGGCCCGGGGGGAGGCGTGCCCCACGGAGCTGACGGCGGAGACGGAGCAGTGACGCCCCGGCGGCAAAGGACAAAAAGGGAGACGCCTCTTTGCGAGGCGTCTCCCTTTCCGGTTTCCGGCGGGGCTTATTCGGCGGTGAGGATCTCCACCGCCTGGCGGAGGGTCTCCGCGTCGCCCACGTTGCCGGGGAAGATCACGTAGGGGATGCTGGGGAACTTGCTGGTGGCGTCGGTCTGCCACACGGGGATGCCGGGGCAGATCTGGCCCAGCACGTTGGCCTTCTTCACCCCCAGGGCCTGGGTGCCCACGGTGCTGGAGGTGATGCCCCCCTTGGCGATGATGAAGGCGGGGGTGACCTGGAGGCGGCCCACCAGACTCTGCACGGCGTCGCTGATTTTCACGCTGCGGGTGAGGGCGCTCTCCGGGGTGTCGTTCTCCACCGTCAACAGCTTGCGGTTGGTGAAGCACACCGCCACCCGGCCCGCCTGAATGGCGGCCTCCTCCAGCGCCACGCACCGGTCCACCTCGGCGGAGAGGGCCGCGTCCCCCTGGAGCACCAGGTCGCTGTTGAACTGAATGGGCTCCACGCAGGGGAGCTGCAAAAGAGCCTCCAGCTGGGCGGTGGTCTTCTGGGTGTGACTGCCCACCACCACCACGCCGCCGGTGTGGGTGTCCAGGGTCACCATGTCCCGCCGGGTCAGCAGGGGGATGTCGGTGATACCGCCCACCACCTTCACGAGGCCTGCGGCGGTGCGGAAGAGGAAGGTCTTGCCCCGGGCCATGGCCCGGTACAGCGCCACGGCGAACACCTTGACGTCGCAGTAGTCCACGGCGTTGACGCAGACCTTGTTGAACCCGGTCACCTGCTCCAGCTTGGCGGCGATGCCGTCGTAGTCCAGGGCCCGCAGCTCCTCCAGGGAGATGCAGGTGACGGAGGCGGCGGAGAAGCGGCCGCCGGTCTTCTCCTCGATGTAGGCGGGGAGGTCGGAGTGGGTGTAGCCGAAGGTCTTGTCCTTGGCGAACTCCGTCTGGGCGGCGGGCACCAGGTCGTCGCCGTACTGCACGTAGTGGGTGTTGCGGATGGTGAAGCGGCCGCCCTCCTTGAAGAAGGGGCAGAGGATCTCCCCGTCCACGGAGAGGCCGCCGGCCTCCATGCCCTCCTTCAAAAGCGCCGTCTCCAGGGGGAAGTGGCCCCGGAGGGTGGAGTCGCTGCGGCTCATGATGAGATACCGCTTGCAGGTCTCCCTTGCCGCCGTGACGATGTTGGCGGCAATCTCCCGGTGGACGGCGGTGGTCTCCGCCGCCGTCAGCCCCCGGCTGTTGGTGAGGATGTAAAAGACCTTCTGCGGCTCCAGCAGCCCGCGCTGGATGCTCTCCACGGACCAGTCCGTGTACACGGAGATGTCGTGGACGGTCTGGACGCCGGTGGGGTCGTCGTCCAGGACGATGAACTTGGTGTCGTCGGCGGCAATCTCCCGGCGGAGAAGGGCGTCCACCGCCGCCTCATCCACGGGGGGGAAGCTGGTGAGAATGTCTGCCCGGATGGTCTGCTCCATAGCCCCGCTCCCCTCAGGCCTGCCCGTCGGACTGGACAGTGACGCCGGCAAGCTGCTCGAAGTACTGGACATAGCCGGCGTGGTCGTCGTCCATGTGGCCGGAGACCTTCAGCGCCTGCTGAATCTCGAAGAGCTGGGCGGTGAGGGGCAGGGGCACGTCGATGTCGTGGGCGGTGGCCAGCACGTTCTTGATGTCCTTGTGGTTCACCCGGATGGTGCCGCCGGGCTTGAAGTCGCGCCGGCACATCATGGGGGCCTTGGCGTCCAGCACGGTGCTGCCGGCCAGGCCGCCCCGGACGGCGTGGTACACCTTCATGGGGTCCACCCCGGCCTTGGCGGCCAGGACCATGGCCTCGGACACGGCGGCGATGTTCAGGTTCACCATGATCTGGTTGGCCAGCTTGGTGACGCTGCCCGCGCCGGAGTCGCCGATCAGCAGGGCGCTGCTGCCCATGATGTCGAACGCCGGCTTCAGCCGGTCGAAATCCGCCTGGTCGCCGCCGCACATGATGGCCAGGGTGCCGGCGATGGCGCCGGGCTCGCCGCCGGACACCGGGGCGTCCACAAAGCCCACGCCGATCTCCTTGAGGCGGCGGTAGCACTCCTGGGACTCGCCGGGGGTGACGCTGGACATGTCGCACACCACCTTGCCCGCCGTCAGGGCGGAGGCCACGCCGTTCTCCCCGAACAGCACCTCCCGGACGATGGCGCCGGTGGGCAGAATCGTCAGGATGAGGTCACACTCCCGGGCGATGTCCGTATAGCTGCCGGAGACGGCGCCCAGGGCGCACAGCTCCTTTACGATGTCCTCGTTCAGGTCGCTGACCATCAGGGGCTGCCCCGCCTTCGCCAGGTTCGTCGCCATGGGGCGACCCATAATGCCAAGGCCAATGAAACCGATCTTGCTCATGAAACCATCCTCCTGTATTCCGCCCCGTTCAGATTGCGGACCGCCGCGGTTTTCCGCTGAAACGTGGGGCATTACGCAACGCTTACCTGCGTTTGCGTCTTCTGGGACAGTATATCGCATACCGGTATACCGGTCAAGAGAAAAAACAGTCTTTTCCAGTAAAAAATTAAAAACCGGCGTTATTGCTGAAAAAATGTTTTCTTTTTGTGAGAATAGCCCTTGAAGCCCCTCCCGGTCTTCTGGTAAGATACCAGCAGGACGGAAAGAGAACGCAAAGGAGCAAGCCTATGGCTGTTTATACACTGCTGCAAGAGGAGGCCTACGCCCACATCCGGGAACAGATTGTGACGGGGGCCCTCCAGGAGGACCAGATTTACTCCGAGACGAAGATGGCGGCGCTGATCGGCATCTCCCGGACGCCGGTGAAGGACGCCCTGGTGCGGCTGAGCCAGGAGAAGCTCATCGACATCCTGCCCAGCCGGGGCTTCCGCCTCCACCGGATGTCGGAGGAGGACATCTGGGGCACCTACCAGCTGCGGACGGCGGTGGAGGGCTTCTGCGTGCTGCACCTGGCCCACCGGAAGGACACGGCGGAGGGCCGGGCCCGGCTGGCGGAGCTGGAGGGCAGCATCGCCCAGATGGAGGCCCTGCGGGACACCGCCTCCCTCGAGGACTTCTGGGCGGCGGACCTGGCCTTCCACCGGCTGCTGGTGGAGGCGGCGGAGAACGCGGAGTTCCTCCAGCTTTTTGAGAGTTACAACCACCGGATGTCCGTCATCGCCAAGCGGAGCTTCCGCAGCCCCAACCGCCGGGAGGTGGCGCTGGAGGAGCACCGGGCCATTGTGGACGCGGTCCGCGCCTGCCGGGACCGGGGGGACATGGGGGCCTTCGCCGCGGTGCGGCGGCACATGGAGGCCTCCCGGGACATTGTGCTGCGGGAGCAGGCGGGATAAGAGAAGAAAACGCCCTGGCGTCCATCGGACGCCGGGGCGTATTGCTCTCCGGGGCGGCGCGCCGCCTCAGGCGGGGTCGTGGGACAGGAACTCCGGCCCGAAGCTGTGGGGCAGCAGGGCGCTCAGAGGCAGGGCCAGCTCCTCCCCCCGGCTGTTCAGGCAGATGACCTCGATCTCCGGGGCGAACTCCCGGAGCACCTGGCGGCAGACGGCGCAGGGCACGCAGAAGTCGTCGCTGCGGCCCGCCACGGCGATGCGCACAAAGTCGGTGTGCCCCTCGCTGACCGCCTTGGCCACGGCGGTGCGCTCGGCGCAGAGGGTGGGGGAAAAGGCGGCGTTTTCAATGTTGCAGCCGGTGTACACGGTGCCGTCGCTGCACTCCAGGGCGGCGCCCACGGGAAAGTGGGAGTAGGGGCAGTAGGCCCGGTCCAGCATAGACACCGCCGCGGCCTTCAGTTCTTCACGGGTCATGGGAAGCCCTCCTTCACGGTTATGTTGGGATGTCTCCATCATAGCTTTCCCGGCGGAAAAATGCAAGGGGCGGCGGGGATACAAGGTGGGATGTGGGGGCGCGTTGTCTGCTCTCCCGGACAGACAACCCTGGCGGCGGTCCCGGCGGCAGGCAGGGCGAACCGCGGCAGAATTCACAAGACAAGTACAGAAAATAGGAACACCTTCGTGGAAACGGCCAAAGATACCGGCGGCGAAGAGGTTTGTATTGTATTTTGATGCATGGGTTTGTATAATAAAAATTATCCAAGCAAGAGAGAGGTCTTCCGACATGTTCATGTTGTCCGCCCTCATTCGCATCCTGGCTCTGAGCATTATTCTGATTCTGGTACTGGTAGTTCTGGTACGGGAAGAGAATAGTGCATTTGGTCATGCCTGGAGCAGGGGGAGCGGCATCCGGTTATCGGCGGCGAGAGCGGCTTAACCGGAAGAATTGCAAGATCACCCAAACGCCTGTGGTTCGACCGACGAACCACAGGCGTTTTTTCTTACCACAAGGGAAACAAGGGCCGGCTGGCCGGCCGTCAAAGGGGGACATGGAAATGGAAATGACAGGTGCGCAGATCCTGCTGGAGGGACTCCGGCGGGAGGGGGTGGAGCAGATTTTCGGCTATGCCGGGGCGACGATCTGCCCGGTGGTGGACGTGCTGCGGGAGATGCCGGAGCTGGGCTACACCCTGGTGCGGACGGAGCAGAACGCGGGCCACATGGCCTCCGGCTATGCCCGGGTGACGGGAAAGGTGGGCGTGTGCCTGGTGACCTCCGGCCCCGGCGCCACCAACCTCATCACCGGCATCGCCACCGCCTATCTGGACTCCATCCCCATGGTGGCCATCACCGGCCAGGTGCCCTCCAACCTCCTGGGGCGGGACATCTTCCAGGAGGTGGACATCACCGGCGCCGTCTCCGCCTTCTCCAAGCACAGCTATTTGGTTAAGGACGCCGCCCAGCTGCCCCGCATCATCAAGGAGGCCTTTTACATCGCCGAGAGCGGCCGGCCCGGCCCGGTGCTCATCGACATCCCCATCGACATCCAGAACCAGACGGTGGAGGCGGCGTTCCCGGAGGCGGTGGACATCCGGGGCTACCACCCCAGCGTCCGGGGCAACGACAAGCAGATCGCCAACGTGGTGGAGGCCATCGCCCAGGCCCGCCAGCCGGTGATCTGCGCCGGGGGCGGCGTGTTCCTGGCGAAGGCGGAGGCGGAGCTGGCGGCCTTTGCGGAGGCGCTGCAAATCCCGGTGGTCACCACTATGATGGGCCTGTCCCTGCTGCCCACCGGCCACCCCCTGAACATGGGCATGATCGGCAGCCACGGCAACGTCTGCGCCAACAAGGCCCTGGCCAAGTCGGACCTGCTCATCATGATCGGCACCCGGGTGGCAGACCGGGCCATCCTCTCCCCCGGCGAGATCCAGCGGCGGATGCCCTCCATCCACATCGACGTGGACCCGGCGGAGATCGGCAAGAACATCCAGCCGGAGCTGCCCCTGGTGGGCGACGCCCGGGTGATCCTCCGCCAGCTGCTGGAGCGGGACATCCAGGTGGACTGCGGCCCCTGGCGGGAGCAGCTCGCCCAGCGCCGGGCGGCGGAGCTGGGGCAGCCCTTCCCCTGCCGGACGGACAGCGTCACCCCCGGGCGGCTGCTGGAACTGCTGGGCCGGCGGCTCCGGCCGGACGCCGCCGTGTGCGTGGACGTGGGGCAGAACCAGATTTGGGCCTGCCGCCACCTGTGGCTCCGGGGGTGCCGCTTCCTCACCAGCGGGGGGCTGGGCACCATGGGCTACGCCCTGCCGGCGGCGGTGGGGGTCCAGACCGCCCAGCCCGGGCGGCAGACGGTGGTGGTCTGCGGGGACGGGTCCTTCCAGATGTCCATGAACGAGCTGGCGGCGGTGCGCTGCGGCGGCATGGACCTCAAGATCGTCCTGCTGCAAAACGGCGTGCTGGGCCTGGTGAACCAGATCCAGTGCAGCGCCCCCTACCGCGGCCCCTTCGGCGTGGCGCTGGAGGGCAGTCCGGACTTCGCCGCCGTGGCGGGGGCCTACGGCATTCCCAGCCTGACGCTGGAGAACGACGGCGAGGCGGAGGCGGTGCTGGACCGCTTTTTGGCGGAGAAGGGCCCCTGCCTGCTGATCGCCCGGGTGGCGCCGGACGCCAACACCGACGAATGAGGAGGACGCCATGAAACAGACCATATCCGTCCTGGTGGAAAACCAGGCAGGCGTGCTGAACCGCATCACCAGCCTGTTCTCCCGCCGGGCGTTCAACATCGACTCCCTGGCGGTGGGCGTCACCGACGACCCCGCCGTCTCCCGCATCACCATCATCGTCGAGAGCGGCAACAGCGTGGTGGAGCAGGTGGAAAAGCAGCTGAACAAGCTGGTGGAGGTCATCAAGGTCCGCACCCTGGACGAGGGCACCTTCATCGGCCGGGAGCTGATGATTCTGAAGGTCAGCGCCAACAGCAAAACCCGGACCAACATCATGACCATCTGCGGCATCTGCGGCGCCAAGGTCTCGGACATCTCCCCCGTCTCCATGACCATGGAGCTGTCCGACACGCCGGACCGGCTGGACAGCTTCCAGGAGATGATGCGCACCTTCAACATCCTGGAGGTGGTCCGCACCGGCGTCATCGCCCTGCAAAAGGGCGGCGGCAAGATTTGAGGGCCGCCTGCGGCAAAGAGGAGGAATACGTCTTGAAGATTCGCGCAACCCAGGCCATCATGGAATGCCTGCTGGAGCAGGAGGTGGACACCGTCTTCGGCTACCCCGGCGGCACCATTTTGAACCTCTACGACGAGCTCTACCGCTACCAGGACCGGATTCGCCACGTGCTGACGGCCCACGAGCAGGGCGCCGCCCACGCGGCGGACGGCTACGCCCGGTCCACGGGCAAGGTGGGCGTGTGCTTCGCCACCTCCGGCCCCGGCGCCACCAACCTCACCACCGGCATCGCCACCGCCCACCTGGACTCCTCCCCCGTGGTGTTCATCACCTGCAACGTGGGGGAGAGCCTGCTGGGCAAGGACGCCTTCCAGGAGGTGGACTCCACCGGCATCGCCATGCCCATCACCAAGGCGGCCTTCTTGGTGCGGGACGCCCGGCAGATTCCCGACGTGATGCGCCAGGCCTTCGCCGTGGCCGCCACGGGGCGGCCCGGGCCGGTGCTCATCGACTTTTTGAAAAACGTGACGGCCCCGGACCAGGAGATTGACTACACCTTTATCCCCTGGCGGGAGAACCGGACCTGCGGCAGCATCCAGACCCTGGGGGACGGCCACGGCCCGGGAAAGCCGGAGCCGAACCGCCAGGACGTGGACAGGCTGCTGGAGATGATCGCCCAGGCGGAGCGGCCGCTGCTGATCTGCGGCGGCGGCGTGGTCCGGGGCCGGGCCCACCGGGAGTTCCGGGAGTTTGCGGAGAAGCTGGACGTCCCGGTGGCCATCACCGTCATGGGCGGCGGCGGCTTCCCGGGGAACCACCCCCTCACCACCGGCATGATCGGGATGCACGGCTCCCGGGCCTCCAACGTGGCCTGCGACGAGTGCGACCTGCTCATCGCCGTGGGCTGCCGCTTCTCTGACCGGGTGGCCCTGGATCCGGCCACCTTCGCCGCTCAGAGCAAAATCGTCCAGATCGACATCGACCGGGCGGAGATCGACAAAAACGTGGTGACGGACCACCACATCATCGGCTCCGCCCGCCGGGTGCTCGCACTGCTGAATCAGGGGATGCCCCAATACCGCCACCCCGGCTGGAAAGAGCGCATCCTCCCCATGCGGACGCCCCCCGAGGCGGGGGACGGCGCCTGCCTGACGCCCCAGCAGGTGCTGGAGGTCATCCGGCAGCGGGCCCCCCGGGACGCCATTGTGGCCACCGACGTGGGTCAGCACCAGATGTGGGCCATCAAATACCTTCACTTCGACTACCCCGGCCAGCTCCTCACCAGCGGCGGCTTCGGCACCATGGGCTTCGGCCTGGGGGCTGCCATCGGCGCTCAGATGGGGAACCCGGACAAGCGGGTGCTCCACATCACCGGCGACGGGTGCTTCCGCATGAACTGCCATGAGCTGTGCACCGTGGAGCACTACGGACTGCCCATCGTCTCCGTGATCTTCAACAACGGCACGCTGGGCATGGTCCGCCAGTGGCAGAGCCTGATCTACGGCAAGCGCTTCTCCCAGACCACCCTGGATCGTGGACCGGACTTCGTGAAGCTGGCGGAGGCCTACGGGCTCCGGGGCTTCCGGGTGCGGACCCGGGCGGAGATGGAGCAGGCGCTGGCGGAGGCGCTGGCGGCGGGCACCGGCGCGGTGATCGACTGCGTGCTGGATATCGACGAGATGGTGCGGCCCATGGTGGCCGCGGGCTCCGCCATCACGGACTTTCTGCTGAACTGAGGGAGGGACGGCGATGAAACGGCAATTGGACACGGAGCGCAAGCTCTATACCCTCTGCATTCTGGTGCGGGACATCCCCGGCGTTTTGAGCCAGGTGGCCCGCCTGTTCTCCCGGAAGGGCTACAACATCGAATCCATCGTCTCCGGCGAGACGGACCGCCCCGGCATCACCCGCATCACCATCGGCATTTTGGCGGACGAGGCCATGCTGGAGCAGATCGCCGCCCAGTGCAGCAAGCTGCTGCCGGTGACGGCGGTGAAGATTCTGGACGAGGACACCTCCATCCGGCGGGAGATCGCCCTGGTGAAGGTGGCCGCCGCCGACCGGGGCGCCAGGGACGAGGTGATCCAGCTGGCCAACATCTTCCGGGCCAAGGTCATCGACGTGGGGCGGGAGAGCCTGACGCTGGGCATCTTCGGCAGCGGCAGCAAGATCACGGCGCTGATCGGGATGCTGACGGACTTCGGCATTCTGGAGATCGCAAAGACCGGTACTATCGCAATCGAGAGAGGGCGTAGCACGATATATGACGGCAACAAATTGAAGGAGGAATATGATTATGGCAAACATGTATTATGAGAAGGACTGCGACCTGGGGAAGCTGGACGGGAAGAAGATCACCATCATCGGCTATGGCTCCCAGGGCCATGCCCATGCCCTGAACCTGAAGGAATCCGGCTGCGACGTGTGCGTGGGCCTGCGCCAGGGCAGCAAGAACTGGGCCGCCGCCGAGAAGGCCGGGCTGAAGGTCATGACCGTGGCCGAGGCCGCCAAGTGGGGCGACATCGTGATGATGCTGGTGAACGACGAGGTCCAGGCCGAGGTCTATAAGAAGGACATCGCCCCCAACCTGGAGAGCGGCAACGCGCTGATGTTCGCCCACGGCTTCAACATCCACTTCAAGCAGATCGTCCCCCCCAAGGACGTGGATGTGCTGATGATCGCCCCCAAGGGCCCCGGCCACACCGTCCGCTCCACCTATGTGAGCGGCAAGGGCGTGCCCTGCCTGCTGGCGGTGGAGCAGAACGCCACCGGCAAGGCCTACGACATCGGCCTGGCCTACGCGGCGGGCATCGGCGGCGCCCGGGGCGGCGTGATGGAGACCACCTTCCAGGATGAGACCGAGACCGACCTCTTCGGTGAGCAGGCCGTCCTCTGCGGCGGCGTGGTGGAGCTGATGAAGCTGGGCTTCGAGACGCTGGTGGAGGCGGGCTACGCCCCCGAGAACGCCTATTTCGAGTGCATCCACGAGATGAAGCTCATCATCGACCTCATCAACAAGGGCGGCGTGGCGATGATGAACTACTCCATCTCCGACACCGCCGAGTACGGCGAGTACGTCTCCGGTCCCCGGATTCTGCCCTATGAGGAGACCAAGAAGAACATGAAGGCCGTCCTCACTGACATCCAGAACGGCACCTTCGCCGGCAAGTGGATCGCCGAGAACAAGAACGGCCGCTGCTTCTTCAACGCCACCCGGGACATCCTGGCCAAGCACCCCATGGAGACCGTGGGCGCGGAGCTGCGCAAGAACATGCTCTGGGGCGACGACACCGATCCCGACACCGCCTCCAACTGAGAACGCGGCCCATGAAAAGTGATGTGGTAAAAAAGGGCATTCCCGCCGCCCCCAACCGTTCCCTGCTCTATGCCCTGGGGTATACGAAGGAGGAGCTGGAGCGGCCCCTCATCGGCGTGGTGTGCTCCTACAATGAGATCGTCCCCGGACACATGAACCTGGACAAAATCGCCGAGGCGGTGAAGGCCGGGGTCCGGGCCGCCGGCGGCACGCCGGTGGAGTTCCCCGCCATCGCCGTGTGCGACGGCATCGCCATGGGCCACGTGGGCATGAAGTACTCCCTGGTGACCCGGGACCTGATCGCCGACTCCACGGAGGCCATGGCCCTGGCCCACCAGTTTGACGGCCTGGTGATGATCCCCAACTGCGACAAGAACGTGCCCGGCCTCCTGATGGCCGCGGCCCGGGTGAACGTGCCCACCATCTTCTGCTCCGGCGGCCCCATGCTGGCAGGCACCCTCAACGACGGACGCCGCACCTGCCTCTCCCACATGTTTGAGGCGGTGGGCGCCTACTACGCCGGCAAGCTGGACGAGGCGGGGGTGGAGGAGTACGAGAACAACGCCTGCCCCACCTGCGGCTCCTGCTCCGGCATGTACACCGCCAACTCCATGAACTGCCTCACCGAGGCCATCGGCATGGCCCTGCGGGGCAACGGCACCATTCCCGCCGTCCACTCCGCCCGGCTGCGCCTGGCCAAGCACGCGGGCATGCAGATCATGGAGCTGGTGAAGCGGGACCTCCGCCCCCGGGACATCATGACGGAGGCCGCCTTTCACAACGCGGAGGCCATCGACATGGCCCTGGGCTGCTCCACCAACACCATGCTCCACCTCCCCGCCATTGCCCACGAGTGCGGCATCGAGCTCTCCTTCGACATGGCCAACGAGATCTCCGGGCGGACGCCCAACCTCTGCCACCTGGCCCCCGCCGGGGACACCTATATGGAGGATCTGGACCGGGCCGGCGGCGTGTATGCCGTCATGGCGGAGCTGACCAAGGCCGGGCTGCTGGACACCTCCCTGCCCACCTGCACCGGCAAGACCGTGGCGGAGAACCTGGAGGGCGTGGTGAACCGGAACCCGGAGATCATCCGCCCCGTGGAGAACCCCTTTACCAAGACCGGCGGCATCGCCGTGCTGAAGGGGAACCTGGCCCCCGACGGCTGCGTGGTGAAGCAGTCCGCTGTGGCGGCGGAGATGATGGTCCACACCGGCCCCGCCCGGGTCTTCGACTGCGAGGACGACGCCATCCGGGCCATCTACGACGGGAAGATCGTGGCCGGGGACGTGGTGGTGATCCGCTACGAGGGGCCCAAGGGCGGCCCCGGCATGCGGGAGATGCTCAACCCCACCAGCGCCATCGCCGGCATGGGGCTGGACAAGGATGTGGCCCTCATCACCGACGGCCGCTTCTCCGGCGCCACCCGGGGGGCCTCCATCGGCCACGTCTCCCCGGAGGCGGCCTCCGGCGGGCCCATCGGCCTGGTGGAGGAGGGGGACCTCATCGCCATCGACATCCCCGCCCACACCATCGAGCTGAAGGTGTCCGACGAGGTGTTGGCGGCGCGGAAGGCCCGCTGGGTCTGCCCCGCCCCCCGCATCCAGACGGGCTACCTGGCCCGCTACGCCAAGATGGTCTCCTCCGCCGACCGGGGCGCGGTTCTGGAATAAACGCATGGGGCCCGCCCCGGAGGGGGCGGGCCCGCGAGAGGATTTGATCGTATGTACCGAGACCTTGCGCACCTGCTGCTGTACAGCGACCTGGGCGAGGACGAGATTTTGGTCCGCCTGGGGGAGGTCTTCCGGGATTGGGAGGCCGGCGCCGACCGCGACGCCCTGGTGGGCCGCATCTACGCCCAGATCAAGCGGCTGCTGGACCTGGCCACCGCCTGCGGCTTTGACGAGAACCTGTGGCAGTGCTACCTCACCTGGCTGCTGATGACCAACCGCAACTCCTTCACCCAGACCTGCGAGCGGGTGGGGGCCAGCCAGGGCAGCGTGAACCACTTCGCCAAAAACGACTTCGCCGTGTTCCGCCGCCTGATGCACTTCGACTTCGCCCCCTTGGAGGCGGACCTGGGTATCGACTGCTTCTCTGTGATCTGCCGGTATCAGGCCATCCCCAAGCGGGAGCGGATGTACAACCGGGACATCAGCCGCCAGGTGCGCACGTTGCGGCGGGAGCTGGCGGACGCCCCGGACGAGGAGACCATGTTCCACCTGGTGACGGATTACTACCGCCGCTACGGCTACGGCGTCTTCGCCATGAGCCGGGCCTTCCGCATCCGCCGGGAGGCGGCGGGCGGGGTGGACTTCCTGCCCATCAGCAACATCGACGGCGTGCTGCTGGACGACCTGCTGGGCTACGAGCACCAGAAGCAGGAGCTCCGCCGGAACACGGAGGCCTTCCTGGACGGCAAGCGGGCCAACAACGTGCTGCTCTACGGCGACGCGGGCACCGGCAAGTCCACCTCCGTCAAGGCCCTCATCAACGAGTATTACGACCGGGGGCTGCGGATGATCGAGATTTACAAGCACCAGTTCGGGGACCTGTCCGCCATCCTGGCCCACATCAAGAACCGGAACTACCGCTTCATCATCTTCATCGACGACCTGTCCTTTGAGGAGAACGAGGTGGAGTACAAGTTTTTGAAGGCGGTGATCGAGGGCGGCGTGGAGACCCGGCCGGACAACGTGCTGATCTACGCCACCTCCAACCGCCGCCACCTGATCCGGGAGACCTGGAACGACCGGACGGATATGGAGCACCACGGCGACATCCACCGCTCCGACACCGTGGAGGAGAAGCTGTCCCTGGCCAGCCGCTTCGGCGTGGCCATCAACTACAACGCCCCCACCCAGAAGGAGTACCAGGAGATTGTCCGGGCCCTGGCGGCCCGCCAGGGCATCGCCATGGAGGACCAGAAGCTCATGGCCATGGCCAACACCTGGGAGGTCCGCCACAGCGGCTTTTCCGGCCGCACCGCCCAGCAGTTCGTCCACTATCTGGAGGGGCTGCCCCAGACATAAACAAAGGCACCCGGATATCCGGGTGTCTTTTTCTCGCCAACTGCCGCCCTGTCTACGCCGCCGGGGCCCGCCGGCCAAAGGCGATGAACAGCCAGGGCACGAAGAATCGGAGCAGGCCGAGCCCGGGAACCGTCCCGGCGCCGCGGCGCTGAAGGTAATGGGAGAGCGTGGAGGGAAACGCCGTCCACTCCAACGGGGTTTCCAGGTGCAAAAACACCACCGCGGCGGGGCCCGTCGTGCTGCCGGAGAGCGCCTGAAGGGCGTACAGCGCCAAGCCGTAGGCCACCACAAGGGAGGCGGAGACGGCGATTTCGGCCCGGGTCTGCCGCCGCAGCAGCGCCGCCCACCCCAAAACCAGCGTGGCCGCCAGCAGCCCGCCGCTGGCCAGCAGGGACACCCCCTCGTCGATCACCCCCGGCGACACCACGCCGAAGCGGAGCACGATGCGGACGTAGCACGGCGTATACAGCCATCCCGCGACCAGGGCGATCAGCGGAACCCGCCAGAAGCTGTTCCGATACCGCGAAAAGAACACCGGGACCCCCTCCTCTCTCCGGGCCGGACGCCTCCTTACCCCGCCGCCTGGGCGGCCTCCACAATGAGCTTCACGCACAGATCGTAGCCCAGGGCGCCGCTGTCCAGGGTCATATGGTAGTTGTGGCTGTCGCCCCACTTCTTTCCGGTGTAGTGGGCGTAATAGGTGTGGCGGCTGCCGTCCTTCTTGGACAGCAGCTTTTGCAGCTCCCCGGCGTCGGTGCAGCCGGTGAGCTCGCCGGCCCGCGCCATCCGGAGGCGGTCGTCGGCGTGGATGAACACGTTGACGCAGGGGACGCCCGCCGTGCGCAGGATGTCGTCGGCGCAGCGGCCCAGAATGACGCAGGGCCCCTTCTGGGCCAGGTGGAGGATCACCGCCCGCTGCACGTCGTGAATGGCGTCCTGGGTGTCGTTATAGGAAGGGGCGGAGAGGGAGCAGATGCTCTTGAGGAAGAAGTCCGCCTTGGAGACCTCCTCCTGGTCGTGCTCCACCGTGTCCATGTCGAAGCCGCTGGCCTTCACCGTCTCCTTCACGATGTCCCGGTCGTAAAAGGGGATGTTCAGCGCCTCGGCCACCCGCTTGCCGATGGAGTGCCCGCCCGCGCCGTATTCCCGGCTGATGGTGATGATTTTGTTCATAGTCCTCTCCTCCGCTGCCGCGCCGCCTGGGCGGCTGTTCTCTGGTGCCATCATACCATACCCGCCCCGGCGGTGCAACGAAAATCTGCCGTCAGGACCGCAGCCGCCACCGCCGCTGCCCCGCCGTCTCTTCCGCCGCCAGCGTCCCCTCCCGCTCCATCCGCCGGAGCAGGTCCCGGGCGGCGGCCTCCTCCAGGCCCACCGCCCGGGCCACCTCTCCGGCGCCGGCGTCGGCGGCCTCGGTGAGGTAGACCACCACGGCTTGCCGCAGGCTGGGCCTCTCCGCCGGGGGCCGCAGGGGCAGCGTCAGCACCGTCCGGTCCGGGCCGAAGCTCTCCACCACCTCCGGCGCCTGCCAGCCCTGGGACTGCCATACTGCCCGGATGCCGGAGAGACCCCCCTGCCCGCCGCCGGCGCCGATGAGGCGGAACAGGCGGATGAGGGTGGCGTTCCGGGGGTCCGACACGCCCCCGGCCAGGGCCTCCCGCACGTCCACCCGGAAGGCGCCGGGGTTGGCGATGCGGATTTGGTTGGGCAGCTTCTGGATCACCAGCCCCCGCCGGTCCTGGTAGTCCGCGTGGGTGAGGGCGTTCACCAGGGCCTCCTGTAGGGCCCGGCGGACGGACCCCGCCTCCCCGCCGGGGAGGTTCCGGGCGATGCGGCGGTACACCCGGAAGTAAAAGTCGAAGAGGTTGCCGCTCCAGTCCCCGGAGGCGGAGAGAATCCGCGCCGCGCCCCCGGCCTCCTGATAGTCCAGGGAGTAGCCGGGGAATTCCCGGCAGATCTCCGCCTCCCGGCCCAGCATCAGCAGCCCGCCCGCCGTGGGGCGCAGCCGCCCGGCGCCGTCCCGGGCCATGGCGCCCACGCGCTGCAAAAAAACGGAGGTGTCCAGTCCCGCCTGCCCCAGGCCGGGGTGGAGGGCCTCCGCCCGGCGGCGGTAGGAGCGGACGCTGTCGCCGTCGAACACGTCGGCGGTCATGTGGGGCAGCACCCGCGTGTCCTGGGACACGTCCGCCTGGTCCCGGAGCATGCCCCGGACCTCCTGAGCGGTGCAGCGGTAGTCCCCCTCCCCGCTGCGGCGGTAGGTGCCGGCGAAGGGGTCCCGGCCGATGAACACTGGCCGGTCGTGGCGGTCCGCCCGGGGGACCTGAATCACCACAATGCGGTTGCCGCCGCTCTCCACCACCTGTACGTCCTCCCGGCCCAGGATGTTGACGCTGACGGTGCCGGGGACGCTGAGGGTGTTCCAGAAGTCCGCCGCCAGCTGGTCCGGGTCCGGCAGGGGGACGGTGGTGAAGGTCTTGTCCGCCCCCTCCACCACCCCCAGCAGAAGGAGGCCGCCGAAGGTGTTGGCAAAGGCGGAGTAGGTCTCCCAGATGCTGTGGGGCAGCCCGCCCTGGGCCTTTTTCGCCTCCAGGCGGTTGTTCTCCCGGTATTTTCCAAGGTGCTCCCAGTCCAGCATGATGCGTCCCTCCCCGCTATGGTGGTTGTTGCCGCCAGTATACCACAGCGGCGGCGGGAAGAGAAGTTGCAATTCCGAAAGCCGTGTGCTATAAGTAACCTATGTAACCCAACATTTCGGAGAGAGGGGGAGGACAGATGCAGATTTCCCGGGAAAAGCAGCAGCGGCTGGCCCACGTGGCCCGGCGGTACTATCTGGAGGACTGGAAGCAGAGCGAAATTGCCGCGGAGCTGGGCGTCTCCCGGCCCATGGTCAGCCGCCTGCTGCGGGAGGCCCGGGAGCTGGGCGTGGTGGAGATCACCGTCCACGCCCCCGGCCGGGAGGCGGAGGCCCTGCCGCCCCGCCTGCGGGAGACCACCTCCCTCACCGGCGGGGTGCTGGTGCCGGACGGCGCCGGGGACAAGGAGACCAACCTGGCCCTGTGCCGGGGGGCCCTCTCTCTGCTGGAGGAGCTGGACGCCCGGCGGGTGGGCATCGGCTGGGGCCACTTTGTGGGGCAGCTGGTGTCCCTGGTGGAGCGGGAGCCGCCCCTCCGCAGTCCGGTGGAGGAGCTGTGCCCCCTGCTGGGCAACGCGGGCATCCCCATCCGGAATTACCACACCAATGAGAACGTCCGCATCCTGGCCCACGCCTGGGGGGCGGAGCCCCGGTTCCTCTACCTCCCCGCCCTGCCGGAGAGCTACGAGGAAAAGCAGGTCCTCTGCTCCACGGAGCTGTACCGCCAGATGGAGCAGACCTGGGCGGCGGTGGACACGGCCCTGGTGAACATCGGCAATTATCCCTCCACGCCGGACTTCGCCTCCGTAGCCCGGTACGGGGACCTGCTCTCCCGGCAGCGGGCCTGCGGGCGGCTGCTGGCCTACTATTTCAACGAGAGCGGCCAGATCATCCGCTCCGACCACGACTTCGCCATCCAGATGCCCCTGGAGCAGATGAGCCGCTGCCGGAACGTGGTGGGCCTCTGCTCCGCCAACACCGCCCTCCGGGCGCTGCGGGGCGCCCTGCGCACCGGCCTCTTCACCCACATCGTGGCCCGGGCGGAGCTGGTCCGGGCGCTGGCGGACAGAATGTAACATAAGTAACCACAGCGTTCCCGCCCGGCGGGAACGCTGTGGTTTTTCTTGTGCAGACTTACCGATAAATTCTGGAATTCCTTGCCGGAATTGGAGAAAATGGGAAATGCCTCTTGCTTTTTGCACCGGTTCCGCTATCATGAACTTACAAATGTAACAAATTCGGCGGATTGGAGGAGACAGCATGCTGGACCGCACGCACATTGCCGCCATGTTTCTGGGGGCGGCGGCGCTGATGGAGGCCCATGCGGACCGACTCAGCGAGATTGACGCCCGCTTTGGGGACGGCGACCACGGCATCACCATCCGGAAGATCGCACGGCTCCTGCGGGAGCGGGTTCCCCAGTGGGGGGAGGAGAGCATCCAAGATTTCCTGGACGGCCTGGGCACGGCGGTGATGGAGGTGAAGGGCGGCTCCGCGGGGCCGCTGTACGGCACCATGATCTCCGGCCTGGGGGCGGCGCTTGGGCCGGCGGAGACGGAGCTGGACGGCGAGGGCGTGAAGCGGATGTTCACCGGATGCCTGGCGGAGATGGCGGACATCACCGACGCCAAGGTGGGCGACAAGACCATGATGGACGCCCTGATCCCCGCCGTGGAGGCGGCTCAGGCGGCCCAGGGCGGCCCGGCGGAGATTCTGGAGGCCGCTGCCGCCGCCGCTGAGGCCGGGGCCAAGGCCAGCGAGGGCTTTGTGTCCAAGTATGGCCGGGCCCGCAGCTACAAGGAGAAGACCATCGGCACGCCCGACGCCGGAGCGGTGTCCACTTCCCTGTTTTTCCGGGGCCTGGCGCAGGGCCTCTCATCCATTTGATTTAAAAGCAGGAGGACGATTCCATGAACATGAAGAAATTCATCAACAATCCGGAAGACCTCACCGACGAACTGCTGGACGGCCTGGCCGCCGCCAACCGCCACCTCCTCCACCGGGGGGAGCAGAACATGATCATCAACAACGCCCTGGACCGGGCGGACCGGGTCACCATCGTCACCCAGGGCGGCTCCGGCCATGAGCCCGCCATCTCCGGCTTCGTGGGCGAGGGCATGGTGGATATCTCCGTGGTGGGCGACGTCTTCGCCGCCCCCGGCCCCCAGGCCTGTGTGGACGCCATCAAGCTGGCGGACAGAGGCAAGGGCGTGCTGTACATCGTGCTGAACCACGCCGGGGACATGCTCACCGGCAACCTCACCATGAAGCAGGCGAAAAAGCTGGGGTTGAACGTGGTGAAGGTGGTCACCCAGGAGGACGTGTCCAACGCCCCCCCGGGAAAACGCCGGGGACCGCCGGGGTCTGGTGGGCTGCATCCCCACCTATAAAATCGCCGGCGCCGCCGCTGCCGAGGGCAGGAGCCTGGAGGAGGTGGCGGCTGTGGCCCAGCGCTTCGCGGACAACATGGCCACGTTGGCCGTGGCCGTCCGAGGCGCCACCCATCCCTCCACCGGCGCCGCCCTGGCGGATCTGGGAGAGGACGATATGGAGATCGGCATGGGCCAGCACGGCGAGGGCGGCGGAGGCCGCCAACTGATGAAGAGCGCCGACGAGACCGCCGAGATCATGGTCAACGCCCTGGTGCGGGACATCGGCATCCAGCCCGGGGAGAAGGTCATGCTCATCATCAACGGCTCCGGCGCCACCACGCTGATGGAGCAGCTCATTATCTACCGCAAGTGCGAGCAGGTGCTCCGGGCCCAGAATATTGAGATCGTGGCCAACTACGTGGGCGAGCTGCTGACCGTCCAGGAGCAGGCGGGCTTCCAGATGTTCATGGCCCGGATGGACGACGAGCTGCTGCGGCTGTGGAACGCCCCCTGCCGCACCCCCTATCTGACGAAATAACCCCATTCCCGCAGGCGCCGGAGGGCGCCCGGAAGGAGACGGATCTATGGCAGACAACATTGGAAACAAGGCCGCCCACGACTACCACCTGGACGTTCCGGCGGCCCGGGAGGGCTTTTACGTCAAGGGCGCGGCCCACTGCGGCTGGGGCATGAAAAACCGCCTGGCCCGGCTGTTTCAGGCCCGCTCCGGCAACGCCGTCATGCTGGCCTTTGACCACGGGTACATCATGGGGCCCACCGCGGGGCTGGAGCGCATCGACCTGGTGATTCCGCCGCTGATTCCCTATGTGGACGTGCTGATGGGCACCAAGGGCGTCATCCACGCCTGCATCTCCCCCGCCGCCCCGGTGGCCAAGTGCGTCCGGGTGACCTACGACTCCACTGTGCTCTACGACGATATGTCCAACGGCGGCGGCATCGCCTGCGATGTGGAAAACGCCATCCGCATGAACGCGGACTGCATGGCGGTTCAGACCTTCATCGGCGCCCCCGGGGAGTCCCGCTCCCTGGAGCTGCTGAGCCGCACGGCAGACGCCGGTGCCCGGTACGGCATCCCCACCCTGGGCGTGGTGGCCGTGGGCAAGCAGATGGAGCGGACGGAGAAGTTTTTCCAATTGGCCACCCGGGTTCTGGCGGAAAACGGGGCCAACGTGGTGAAGAGCTACTACTGCGAGGGCTTTGAGCGGGTGGCCGCCGCCTGCCCGGTGCCCATCGTCATCGCCGGCGGCAAGAAGCTGCCGGAGCTGGAGGCACTGGAGATGGCCTACCGGGCCATCGACCAGGGGGCCCGGGGGGTGGACATGGGCCGGAACATCTTCCAGTCCGACTGCCCCGCCGGCATGGCCCAGGCCATCGGCAAGGTGGTCCACGAGGGCTATACCGCCCGGCAGGCCCTGGAGGTCTATCAGGAGATCAAAAACGCCGAATAAGGAGGACGCGACATGGCCGCAGCGTATATGCACATCGGCATCCCCGTCACCAACAAAAAGCCCGGCATGACCTACAACGAGGGGGGCAAGTTCTGGGTCAGCAATGTAGATGACTACGATTACAAGATCGAATACCTGAAATTCGAGGAGGGAACCCCCTTCCCGGAGGTGCTCCACCGCAATCCCCACGTGGCCTACCGGGTGGACGACCTGGAAGCCTACCTGGCGGACGCGGACAGCGTGATCTGCGGGCCCATGCCCGCCGGAGACACCGCCCGGCTGGCCTTCGTCTGGAAGGACGGCGCCATCCTGGAGCTCTATCAGGAAACTTAAAAAAGAGACCGGCGCGGGAAGAAGTCCGCGCCGGTCTCTTTTCGGCTGCCTGCCGGAGAGATGAAAAGGGGAGAGAATGTGAGGTGAGGATTATCGTAAACCGCCGAAGCGGACGTAGTTGCGGATGACAGCGGCAAACGCGGTCTCGTGAACGGTCTTCATAAACGCTGCTCCTTTCGATGCGGCAGGGCTTACTGAACCCCGCCGAAGCGGACGTAGTTGCGGATGACGGCGGCAAATACCGGGTCGTTTTGTGTTTTCATCGGAGTGCTCCTTTCCATCCCAGCAGCGCGCCGCGCTTCAGACAAGTTATCATGCGGGAGAAGCAGCTCATGCTGGCCAGGCTGGCGTTGCCATAGCTTGTGTAGGGCGAGCAGGAGAACTTCCTCCGGTAGACGAGGCGGTTGGGCATCCGGTCCATCATGTCAAACATCTCCTTTTTGTTGGGTTTTGGAGGGGTTTGTTCCCTCTTTGTGCCTTTATCATAGGCCCGGAGGAGGAAAAAGTCAAAACGTTAAAACCGATGGGCGGCATTGTTAAAATTAATACACATCCCGGCGGCCCCGGCATACGGCCACAGCCCCCGGAGAACCGGGTCCTTTCAGGACCGGTTCTCCGGGGGCTGTGCGGGGGTACGGCGGGAATCGCCCGCTATTCCAAAACGATGGCCGTCTCCTGCCGGGGCGTCACATGGCCCACCACGGCGGCCTCCGGCACGGCGTTCTCCAGCGCCCGCAGGCAGGCGGGCGCCTCCTGCTCCGGCAGGGCGAACAGCAGTCCCCCGCTGGTCTGGGGGTCATAGAGGATATCCTGCATCGCCCGGGAGACCGGCCCGGCCAGGCGGACCTCCGACTCGGCGAAGGAGCGGTTGCGGTAGGCGCCGGCGGGGACGAACCCCATCTCCGCCAGGGCATAGGCCTCCCGGTGGTAGGGGACGGCGGCGCTGTGGAGATGGATGGTGCAGCCGCTGCCCTGGGCCATCTCGCAGCAGTGGCCCAGCAGGGCGAAGCCGGTGACGTCCGTGCAGCTGTGGACGGAGAAGCGGACCATGACGTCCCGGGCGGCCTTGTTCAGGGCCGCCATTTGGCGGTAAATCCGGTCCAGCACCGGCGGGTCCACCAATTCCGCCTTGGCGGCGGTGGTCAGGATTCCGATGCCCAGGGGCTTTGTCAGAATCAGCACGTCGCCGGGCCGGGCGCCGCTGTTGGTCAGCACCCGCTGGGGATGGACGAAGCCGGACACCGCCAGGCCGTAGATGGGCTCGGCCCCCTGGATGGTGTGCCCGCCGGTGATGAGCACCCCCGCCTCGTAGGCCTTGGTATAGCCGCCCCGCAGAATCTCCTGGACGGCGGCGGGCGCCATTCCCTCCGCCGTGCACAGGATGTTCAGCGCCAGCTTCGGCTCTCCGCCCATGGCGTACACGTCGCTGATGGCGTTGGCCGCGGCGATCTGGCCGAAGAGGAAGGGATCGTCCACAATGGGGGGGAAGAAATCCGTGGTCTGCACCAGGGCGGTCTGCTCGTCCAGCACGTAGACGCTGGCGTCGTCGCTCTTGTCGTAGCCCACGATGAGCCGGGGGTCCCGGCGGGTGGGAAAGCCCTCCAGCATCCGGCTCAGGGTGCCCGCCCCCACCTTGGCGCCGCATCCGGCGCAGCTGGCCAGCTTGGTCAGCTTTACGGCTGTCTCCATGGCGCCGCACCTCCCTCCGCTCCGCTCTCCGCCGCCCGGTACAGCGTCCGGTAGCCCGTTTCGGCGGCCTCCACCACCTGCTCCGCCTCGTCGGGGCGGAGCAGGTCCAGCCGGGGCCCGGCGCCCTCGTAGGAGACGCAGGTGCCGCAGCTGCTGCTCAGACTTCGGGGCACCGGCATGAGGCGGGCGGGGACCCCCGCCGCCTCGCAGCTCCGCTTGAAGCGGACGGCGCCGAAGTGGGAATAAAAGGTGGCGATGTAGGTCATGGCCTGGTCAGCGTCAGCGTGTACACGCCGTCCCGCTCCTCCACGGACACCCGGTAGCCCTGGTGTTCCCCGTAGCGGGTCACGTTCTCCCGGGACACGGGATTGTCCACCAGGATTTGGTAGGCCGCCTTGCCGGATGCCATGGCCCGCCGGGCCAGGATCACCGGCTCCGGGCAGGAGAGCCCTCTCGCGTCGATCTGTTCCATCAGGAAACGCCTCCTTTTTTACTGCCGCCCGCACGGGTGTGCAGGCAGGCGATGGCCAGGGCCGCCGCAAGGCCCAGCGCCACGGCAATTTTTCCGTGGGCGGTGGGTCCCTCCGCGCTGGAGGCCAGGCCGAAGTTGTGGGCGCAGGCGGCGCCCAGCACCATGCCCAGCACCGCCACGGCGCTGTCCGTGTTCCCCTCCCCCGCTAAAACCAGCTGGCGCAGGGGGCAGCCGCCCAGCAGGACGCAGCCCAGGCCCGTCAGCAGCATCCCCAGGAAGTTCCACAGCCCGTCGGTGTGGGCCACCGGTTGGCCGGAGAAGCCCAGGGAGAAATAGGTGCCGCCGGTGGCGGCGGTCAGGATCAGGTTGCACGCCAGGGCGCCCAGCAGCACGGCGGCAAGCCCCGCCAGCAGCTTCCACTCCCGGAACAGCACCGCGTCCCGGATGCCCCCCACCATGCACAGCCGGGTCCGCTGGGCCAGGGCCCCCACCAGAAGGCCCGCGGCCAGGCTCACCAAGACGGCGGCGTGGCTGCCGCCGGGGCCGCCCCCGGCCTCCGTGAAGCGGAGGAGGGCTGGGGCCGCCGCCAGCAGCACCAGCAGCGATGCCGCCAGCGCCGGAAAGACGGCGCCCTCCGCCGGGGAGAGGGCGTAGGTCCGCCCCAGGGAGTAGCCCCGGTTCAGGAAGAACACCCCGGCAAGAATGCCGCAGACGAAGCCCAGCAGCCCCACCAGGGCGTTCAGGTCCCCGCCGGCCAGGCGGAGGATCATCCGGAAGGGGCAGCCCAGGAACATCAGCCCGCCGATCATCACCAAAAAGCCCAGCGCAAACCGGGTCATGGGGGCGCTGCCGCCCCGGGGCCGGAACTCCCGGCGGGAGAGGGCCAGCAGACCGCTGCCCAGCACCAGCCCTGCGATCTCCGGCCGGAGGTACTGCACTGCCGCCGCGGCGTGCAGCCCCAGGGCCCCGGCGGTGTCCCGCAGGAAGCAGGCGATGCAAAAGCCCATGTTGGCCGGATTCCCCAGCAGCACCAGCAGCGACGCCGTGACGCCGATGACCGCGCCCGAGAGCAGAATGCCCCGGGTCTCTTGTTCCAGTTTCATGTCCCTCTCCCCCCTGCGGATGCTTTCTGCTTCCATTTTAACACGGGGCGGCGGGCGGCACCAATTTAATTTATCGGGAATATCAATGAATTCATTTGATAATTCAATAAATCTGTGGTAGGCTGTCCTCAAAAGGAGGGAGATGGATGGAGCGGATTTACCTGGACAACGCCAGCACCACCTTTCCAAAGCCCCAGGCGGTGGCGGAGGCGGTCTATACCTACATGACCGGGGTGGGCAGCAACGTGGGCCGGGGCGGCTACGCCAGCGCCTACCAGGCGGAGGAGTGGGTCTACGAGACCCGGGAGCTGCTGCGGGAGCTGTTTGGCGGCGGGGACTGCAAAAATGTGGTGTTCACCAAAAACGTGACCGAGAGCCTGAACGTGCTGCTCAAGGGATTTCTGCGCCCCGGGGACCACGTGATTGTCTCCTCCATGGAGCACAACGCCGTCATGCGCCCCCTGGTGCAGCTGGCGGCGGCGGGGGTCTCCTTCACCCGGGCGCCCTGCGGCGCCGACGGCGCCCTGGACCTCCCGGCCCTGGAGGGCTGCCTCCGGCCCAATACCCGGGCGGTGGTGATGACCCACGCCTCCAACGTCTGCGGCACGGTGCTTCCGGCGGCGGAGGTGGGGGCCTTCTGCCGCCGCCGGGGCCTCCGCTTTTTTCTGGACAGCGCCCAGACTGCCGGCGTCCTGCCCATCGACATGGAGGCCATGCACATCGACGCCCTGGCCTTCACCGGCCACAAGGGCCTGCTGGGCCCCCAGGGGACCGGCGGCTTTCTGCTGCGGGAGGACCTGATCCCCCTGGTGGAGCCGCTGCTCTCCGGCGGCACCGGCAGCCTCAGCCACACGGAGGAGGTGCCCCCCTTCCTGCCGGACCGCTTTGAGCCGGGAACGCCCAACCTGCCGGGCATCATGGGGCTGCGGGCGGCGCTGCTGTGGCTGCGGGAGACGGGCATGGACCGGGTGGCCCGCCATGAGGCGGCGCTGACGGAGCGGTTTTTGCAGGGGCTGGCGCCCCTGGCTGCGGGCGGCAGGCTGCGGACGGCGGG
>NZ_UQXD01000031.1 GCF_900544955.1 uncultured Oscillibacter sp. | reverse complement strand
CGGTACCTCCGCCCTGCCGCCAGCCGCGCCCGTTTGGGCGGCACGGCTCGCCCGGCGGGCTGTCCGGCGGCCGTCCGCCGCCCAAGCAGGCGGGACGGGGACCTCCGCCCCGAGAAATAGGGAACCTGCGGCACTGCGCCGCTTTCCGGCGGTACATTGGGGGCACCACCTTGTATCGCCTCATAAAACTGTGCTGTCAAAGAGAGGAGCTTTTTATGAAAACAGCATTGACCATTGCGGGAACCGATCCCAGTGGAGGCGCCGGTATTCAGGCCGATATCAAGACCATGACGGCAAACGGCGTCTTCGCCACCTGCGCGGTCACGGCCCTGGTGGCCCAGAACACAACCGGCGTGAAGAGCATCGTGGAGTGTACTCCGGAATTTCTGGAGGAGCAGCTGGACTGCGTGTTCACCGACATCTTTCCCGACGCGGTGAAAACCGGCATGGTCGCCAGCACCGCCCTCATCGAGACCATCGCCCGGAAGCTGCGGCAGTACGGCGCGGGGAATCTGGTGGTGGACCCGGTGATGGTGGCCACCTCCGGGGACCGGCTGATCTCCGAGGACGCGGTGGAGGCGCTGAAGGAGTGCCTTCTGCCCCTGGCCACCGTCCTCACCCCCAACATCCCGGAGGCGGAGCTGCTCTCCGGCCTGCCCATCACCGACGCCGCCGGCATGGAGGCCGCCGCCCGGGCCATCGGCGAGCGGTACGGCTGCGCCGTTTTGTGCAAGGGCGGCCACCAGATCAGCGACGCCGACGACCTGCTGTGGCGCGGCGGCGCGGGCAGGTGGTTCCACGGCAGGCGCATCCAAAACCCCAACACCCACGGCACCGGCTGCACCCTCTCCAGCGCCATCGCCTCCAACCTGGCCAAGGGCATGGACCTGGACACCGCCGTGGAGCGGGCCAAGGCCTACATCTCCGGCGCCCTGGGGGCCATGCTGGATCTGGGCCGGGGGCCCGGCCCCATGGACCACATGTTTGATCTGAAGGGAGATTTCGTGGGATGATCTCTCTCCTCATCGCCGCCGTATTCACCGCGCTCTACCTGGCCGCCACGCTGTACCTGTGCCGGGGACTGCGGCTGAATACCAAGGCCCTGTGCATGGGAGGGCTCGCCTGCGGACTGACGCTGGTGCTCTCCTCCATCCTCATCCCCCTGCCCACCGGCTCCACCATCACCTGCGGGTCCTGGCTCCCGCTGATGCTGCTGGCCCTGGTGTACGACCACCGGCTGGCCTTTGTCTCCGGCTGGGTGTGCGGCATTCTGGCCATGGTGCTGATTCCCGTCTGGCAGCCGGTCCACTGGGCCCAGATTTTCGTGGAGCACCTGGTGAGCTTCTCCTGCCTGGGCTACGCCGGCATCTTCGGCGGCGACAGCCGGAAAAAAGTGCTGTGCGGCTCCCTGCTGGCCATCCTCCTGCGCTTCACCGGCCAGGTTCTCAGCGGCGTGGTCTTCTTCTCCCAAAACGCCTGGGACGGCTGGGGCGCCTGGGGCTACAGCCTGACCTACCACCTCTCCTCCAAGGTGCCGGAGGGCGCCCTCACGCTGCTGATTCTGCTGGCCCTGCCCCTGGGAACACTGCGCAGAGCCGCGAAAGGAGGGGCACTGTGAGCTTTCTGGACACCTGCATCCAGCAGAGCCTGCCCATCTGGCGCAGCTGCCTGGGGACGCCGTTTCTCCAGGGCGTGGCCGACGGCACGCTGCCGGAGGACCGCTTTATGGGCTACATTGTGGACGACAGCCTCTACCTGCGGGAGTACGCCAAGGTCTTCGCCTGGGGAATGCTGCACGCCCGGAACATGGAGGAGATCCGCACCTACTACTCCCTGCTGGCCTTCGTCAACGAGGCGGAGGACTCCACCCGGCGGTACTACTTAAAGCGCTACGGCCTGCGGGACGAAGCCATTCAGTCCCTGCCCCTGCGGCCGGAAAACCGGGCCTACGTGGACTACATGCTCGCCGCCGCCCGGGACGGCCAGGGCGCCGCCGAGTGCATGATGGCGTGCCTGCCGTGTATGCTGAGCTACGGCTGGATCTTCGGCGAGATGCTGCGGCTGCACCCCGGCGTGCTGGAAACCCCCTACCGCCCGTTTGTCAGCGACTACGCCGGCGGACGCTACGACAGCATCTGCAAAACCTGGGCCGCCTTTACGGAGCGGGCCTGCGCCGGTCTGACGCCGGAGCGGGAGGCCCGGTGCCGGGAGATTTTCCGCAGCTGCTCCCTCCACGAATACCGCTTCTGGGAGATGAGCGCCCAGCCCCGGACGGACCTGGCACCGGCAACCTGACCCCTCCCGGCGGCGCACCGCCCGGCCGCGCTGCGGCCGGGCGGTTTTCTGCACTTCCGGAACTTTCTGCGCTTTTACCAAAAACTTTACAAATTTTTTGGCGGTCCTTTCAGGTTGGTTTTAACTTCCTCCCGTATGCTGGCTCCACAGACCATAGGAAAGGAACGGCAGACGATATGGAAGAAGTCGTACAGAACGAAGCGCGGGGGACTCCCCCGAAAAAACGGTGGTTCCGGGGGCGGAATCTGAAAAAGCGGTGGATCGCCCTGGCGGTGGCCGCGGCGGTGGTGGCCACCGCCGCCCTGAGCCTCCAGGGCACGGGAGGCCCCCAGGCCTCCGCCGCCACCCTCTACCAGGAGGCCCCCGCGGAGAAGCGGGACATCACCCGCTCCCTCAGCTCCAGCGGCACCCTCCAGCCCGCGGACTCCTACACCGTCTCCACCCTGGTGTCCGGCGAGATTCTCAGCGACACCTTTGAGGAGGGGGATCTGGTGGAAAAGGGCGCCCTGCTCTACACCATGGACGCCTCCGACGCCTCCTCCAGCCAGACCCAGGCCCAGAACGCCTACGCCCAGGCCCAGAAGTCCTATAACAGCGCGGTGAAGGCCAAGTACCCATCGGCGGACATAACCGGCACCGTCAGCGAGGTGTACGTGAAAAACGGCGACAGCGTCAGCGCCGGGACGGAGCTGCTGCGCATCGTGGGGGACAACAACCTCTACTTCAACTTCCTCTTCACCTACGCCGACAACAGCGATTTCTACGTGGGGCAGACCGCCACCATCTTTATCAACGGCCTGGCCGGCACCCTCACCGGCACCGTGACGGCGGTCTCCAGCGGCGCCACCGCCTCCGACACCGGCAAGATGCTCACCTCCGTCCGGGTGAAGGCCACGAACCCCGGCCTAGTGACCTCCGGCTACACCGCCAGCGCCGTCATCGGCAGCTACTCCAGCTACGGCAGCGCCTCCATTGAGATGAGCCAGGCCTCCACCGTCACCGCCCAGGCCTCCGGCAAGGTGTCGGGCCTGAACTGGCTGGCGGGCGACGCCATCTCCAGCGGCGACCGGATCTGCACCCTCACCGGCGACGGCGTGGACGACCAGATCGAAAACGCCCAGCTCAGCCTCAGCAACGCCCAGACCTCCCTCCAGAACGCCCAGGAGAAGCTGGACGACTACCAGGTGACCGCCCCCATCTCCGGCACCGTGGTGACCAAGAGCGCCAAGGCCGGCGACAAGATCGAGGGCGGCTCCACCGGCACGCTGTGCACCATCTACGACCTGAGCTATCTGGAGATGACCATGAACATCGACGAGCTGGACATCGGCGACGTGGCGGTGGGCCAGACGGTGCAGATCACCGCAGACGCCGTGGCGGGCCGGACCTACACCGGCACGGTCACCAAGGTGTCCGTGGCGGGCACCACCTCCGGCGGCATCACCACCTACCCCGTCACTGTCCGCATCGACGAGGCCGACGGCCTGCTGCCGGGCATGAACGTGGACGCGGAGATCGTCCTGGAACAGGAGTCCGGCGTCCTGGCCATTCCCGCCGGCGCCGTGAACCGGGGCGGCACCGTGCTCGTCACCAGCACCTCTCCCAGCGCCGCCAACGCCCTGGACCAGGAGGCCCCGGAGGGCTACGTCTACGTGGCGGTGGAGACCGGCGTCAGCGACGAGAGCTATATCCAGGTCCTCTCCGGTTTGCAGGAGGGAGACACCGTGGCCTACATCCAGACCAGCTCCTCCGGCACCAACATGATGATGGAGGCCATGGCCGTCCCCGGCGGCGCGGTGGCCATCTCCGGCGGCCCCGGCGGCGGAGGCGGCGGCATGCCTGGCGGCGGAGGCCCCGGAGGTGGGTTCTGATGGCCGCGCTGATTGAGTTTCAGGACGTCTGCAAGACCTACCGGATGGGGGACGCCGTCATCCGGGCGGCGGACCACATCTCCCTCCAGGTCCAGGCGGGGGAGTTCGTGGCCATCGTGGGCCAGTCGGGCTCCGGCAAATCCACCTGCATGAACATCATCGGCTGCCTGGACGTCCCCTCCTCCGGCAAATACCTGCTGGGGGGCCAGGATGTGGGGCAAATGAACAAGAACGAGCTGGCGGACATCCGCAACAAAATGCTGGGCTTCATCTTCCAGCAGTACAACCTGCTGCCCAAGCTGACGCTGCTGGAAAATGTGGAGGTGCCCCTGATGTACGCCGGGGTGCCCCGGGCGGAGCGCCGCGACCGGGCGAAAATCGCTTTGGAGCTGGTGGGTCTTGGCGACAAGCTCCGCCACAAGCCCGCCCAGCTCTCCGGCGGGCAGCAGCAGCGGGTGTCCATCGCCCGGGCCCTGGTGGGGGAGCCGGCGGTGCTCCTGGCCGACGAGCCCACCGGCGCCCTGGACTCCCACACCGGCCGGGAGGTGCTGACCATGCTGCAAAAGCTCCACGACGCGGGCAACACCGTGGTCCTCATCACCCACGACAACTCCATCGCCGTCCAGGCCCAGCGGATCATCCGGCTGGAGGACGGCCGGGTGGTCTACGACGGGGACGCCCGTGCACCGGAGGCCGTGGTCACGCCCCAGATGGCGGGGAAGGGGGGCGCGGCCTCTTGAGCCTTCTCGAAACCTTTCAGCTGGCCGTCAAAAACATCCTCAGCAGCAAGCTGCGGACCTTTCTCACCATGCTGGGCATCATCATCGGCGTGTGCGCCGTCATCGTCATCGTGGGTCTGGGCAACGGGATGCAGGGCTACATTGAGGACAGCTTTTCCGACATGGGCACCGATTCCCTGACCGTGATGGTCATGGGCCGGGGCTCCTCCCGCAGCGTGGACGAGGACGACATGTACCAGATGGTGGAGGACCACCCGGAGTATCTCAAGCAGCTCTCACCCACCGTCACCATGTCCTACGCCCTGAAAATCGGCAGCGACACCCTCTCCTCCAGCAGCATCACCGGCGTCAGCGAGGACTACTTCTCCATCAAGGGCTACACCGTGGCCCAGGGCCGGGGCATCCAGTACACGGACATCGCGGACCGGAAGAAGGTCTGCGTGGTGGGGGAGTATCTGAACATGGCCTATTTCGGCGGCAGCGCCCTGGGCCAGACCCTGAAGGTCGGCAACAGCACCTTCAAAATCGTGGGCGTCATGGCGGCGGAGACCACGGAGCTGGAGGAGGGCGGCACCGACGACTGCGTGTTCGTCCCCTACTCCACCGCCGCCCGCATGAGCTACACCGGCACCATCAACAGCTTCACCCTCACCGTCCAGGACAAGGACCAGGTGTCCCAGGCCAAGGCCGTGGTGGAAACGGCCCTCTACGACATCTTTGAGGACGACAACGCCTACACCGTCATCAGCATGTCGGAGATGCTGGACACCATGAACTCCATGGTGAACATGATTATCTACATTCTGGCGGCCATCGCCGCCATCAGCCTGGTGGTGGGCGGCATCGGCATCATGAACATCATGCTGGTGTCCGTCACCGAGCGGACCAGGGAGATCGGCATCCGCAAGGCCCTGGGGGCCAAGGAGGGCGCCATCATGCGCCAGTTCGTCATCGAGGCCGCCACCACCTCCGCCCTGGGGGGCGTGCTGGGCATCCTCCTGGGCTACGGGCTGTCCACCGTGGCCACGGCGGTCATCACCAACATCCTGGGGACCAATCTCACCGTCAGCCCCAGCGCGGCGGCGGTGGCCGTGGCCTTCGGCGTCTCCACCGGCATCGGCGTGGTGTTCGGCTACCTCCCCGCCAAGAAGGCGGCGGGGCTGAACCCCATCGACGCCCTGCGGTACGACTAAAGCAATCCCGCCCTCCGGCGCACACGCGCCGGGAGGCGGACCGACGGCTTGCGAGCGTGCATCGACGGGTGCCCACGCGGCGGCGCATACGCGCCGGGGGCGGACTGACGGACGCAAAAACAGCCTGTCGAAGAAGCCGCCCAGCATTTCGCCGCCGGGGCGGCGAGGGGCCGGGCGGGCTGTGGCCGAAGGCGCGCAGCGCGTGCGCACCATGGGCCGCAGCTCTCCCGGACAAATGCCTGCGGCGCGTCTTCGACAGCACAAAAAAACAGCCTGTCCTACCGGACAGGCTGTTTTCATCGGCTGTTGGGCCCAGGTCAGTCGGTGACGTAGGGCAGCAGAGCGATCTGACGGGCACGCTTGATGGCCTCCGTCAGCTGACGCTGATGCATGGCGCAGGTGCCGGTGGTTCTGCGGGGCAGAATCTTGGAACGCTCAGAGACAAAACGACGCAGCTTGGCGGCGTCCTTGTAATCAATGCTCTCGCACTTCTCCGCGCAGAACTGGCAGACCTTCCGGCGCTTGCCGCGCATGGGACGGGCGGGACGAGCTTCACGATCAAAAGCCATGAAATGGTTCCTCCTTTATCAAAATCAAAACGGCAGTTCGCCGTCTTCCTCGCCGATTTCGGCGAAGTCGGACTGACCGCCCAGGGGCGCCGCGGCGCGGCTGGGAGCGGGCGTACCGTAAGCAGGGGGCGCGCCGTAATCGCCGGCGGCGCCGTCGCGCTTGGAATCCCCGAAGTAGACGTTGTCGGCCACGACCTCGGCGCTTCTGCGCTTGCCGCCGTCCTTATCCGTCCAGTCGCGGATTTGCAGCCGGCCCTCCACCACGGCCATGCGGCCCTTGGTGAAGTACTTGCTGACGAATTCCGCGGTTGCCCGCCAGGCCACGATGTCGATAAAATCGGTCTCCTTCTCGCCGCTTTGGGACTTGAAGTCCCGGTCCACGGCCAGGGAGAACGACGTGACGGCGGTGCCGCTTCCCGTGCGGCGCAGCTCGGGGTCACGGGTCAGACGGCCCATGAGGATGATCTTGTTCAGCATGTGAACGCCTCCCTCACTCGCCCTTACAGACGATCAGGGAACGCATGATGCCGTCGTTGATCCGCAGAATGCGGTCCAGCTCTCTGGGGAAGGACGGCTCGCTGCTGAAGCTCATCAGCACGTAGTAGCCCTCGTTTTTGAAGTTGATGGGATAGGCCAGCTTGCGGCTGCCCCACTCCTCCACCTCGACGGCGGAGCCATTCTGCTCGGCCAGGGTCTTGAACTTCGCCACCAGCGCGGCGATGCCCTCCTCACCCTGTGCAGGGTCGATAATGTAGACGACCTCATAATTGGCAGAAACCTTTGCCATGTTTGCACCTCCTTTTGGACAAATGGCCCTCATTCCACGATGAGGGCAAGGATATGCCCGCAGACTGCGAGCCTTATTATTATATATGAATCTTGGCAAATGTCAAGGAAAAGTTTCTCTTTTTCCATCTTTTCAAAAAACCGTTTCCTTTCCGGGAAAAATGTGCTATATCAGAGGTAGGAATCGCCGCAAGCCGGCAGGATCATCAAGGAGGAGCAGTACATGAAGGAGCATTTCCAGGGCCTGGGGCATATCGCCGTTTACACGCAGGACATCGACGCCAGCATCGCCTTTTATGAGAACATCGGCGGCGCGCTGCTCAAACGGGGCGCCGTCACCACGCCGGACGGGGAGAAGAAGCTGGCGCTGGTGGACTTCGGCGGCGTCACGCTGGAGCTGATTCAGTCCCCCACCCCCGTCCCCACGGGAGAGGGCAACCTCCCCCACTTCGCCGTCTACGTGGACGACATCGACGCCACCGCCGCCGCCATCCGCGCCGCCGGGGTGGACACCTTCCTCACGCCCCAAAAGCGGGTGGTCCCCTCCCTCTTCGGCGGCCTGGAGAACTGGTTTTTCACCGGCCCCTCCGGGGAGCAGATCGAACTTTTGAAAATGCTGTGAGAAGAGCGGCGGCCTATGGCCGCCGCTCTTTTTTCTTAACAGGATGTCCTCTCCCGGGGTCCGCCGCTCAGTGGAACAGCTTCCGCCCGATCCAGATGAACAGGCAGGCGCCCACCACGCCCACCAGCAGCTCCGCAAACAGCCCGTAGGCCCGGAAGCCCAGAATCCCGAACACGGCGCTGCCCACGAAGGAGCCCACCACGCCGATGACAATGTTCCGCAGGAGGCCGCCCTCCACGTTCATCACCTTTCCCGCGATCCAGCCCACCAGGGCACCCAAAATCAATGCTCCGATCATATGGTCGTACCTCTCTTTATTTCTTTAGTCCTCAATATATGCCCGCACCCGGTAGACGGCGCCAATCTCCTCTTCGCAGATCTTCCGGCAGGCCTCGATCTCCTCCGGCGGAATGGTGTCCACCACCGTCATCATCACCTGGGGCACGTAGGCCTGAATCTCCTTGGCAAAGTCCTTCATGGCCTGGTAGCTGCCGGGCAGCTGGGGGCGGCACAGGGCCTCGTACTTCTCCGCCGTGTCGGTGTTCAGGGAGATGGACACCATGTCGAACCGGCCCGCAAACTCCGGGCAGATGTCCCGGCCGTGAATCAGGCAGCCGGTGCCGTTGGTGTCCATCCGGGTGAATATCTTCTTCCCCGCGGCCTTCAGTTGGTCAATGACCCAGACGATGTCATCGATGCGGTAGCTGGGCTCGCCGAAGCCGCAGAACACCAGCTGGCGGTACCGGGAGAGGTCCCGGGCCTCGATGGAGGTCAGAATCTCCTCCCGGGTGGGCTCCCGCTCCAGCCAGAGGTTGTCGTTGTAGATGCTGCCGCCGGAGTGCCCGTTGTGCCGCAGGCAGAACGAGCAGCGGTAGTCGCAGCGGTTGGTGGTGTTTACATACAGGTTGTCCCCGTATTCATAGGTGATGGTAAATCCTTTTTCCATAGCAGGTCACTCCAGTCCAAACAGGCGTTTTCCGTTTTCCATGGTGATGCGCTCCAGCTCTCCGGCGGGGACGCCCTTCCACGCCGCCAGGGTCTCCAGAATGTGGGGCAGGTTCCGGCTGTCGTTCCGCCTGCCCCGATGGGGGACGGGGGAGAGGTAGGGGGCGTCCGTCTCGATGAGAATCCGCTCCAGCGGGGTGACGGCGGCCACCTCCGGCGCCCGGCGGGCGTTTTTATAGGTGATGGGCCCGTCGAAGCCCAGATACCATCCCCGCTTCAAAAGTTCCGCCGCCATCTCCGGACTGCCGGAAAAGCAGTGGAACACCCCCCGGACCTCCGGAAATTCCAAGGCAATGGCCAGGGCGTCCCCGTGGGCCTCCCGGTCGTGGACGATCACCGGCAGACCCTGCTCCCGGGCCAGCGCCATCTGGCGGCGAAACAGCGTCTGCTGGAACGGTTTGGGCGGGTTCTCCGCCCAGTAGTAGTCCAGGCCGATCTCCCCCACGGCCACCACCTTGGGGTGGCCGCACAGCGCCCGGACGGCCTCCAGCTCCGCCTCTCCGGCGCCGGCGCAGTCCTCCGGGTGCAGCCCCACGGCGGCGTAGACGTGGGGGTACCGCTCCGCCAGGGCCACGGCGGCCCGGGAGCTCTCCACGTCACACCCGGGATTCACCACCAGGGCCACGCCCGCGGCGGGGAGGGCGGAGAGCACCTCGTCCCGGTCGGCGTCAAAGCCGCCGGCGTCGTAATGGGCATGGGTGTCAAACAGAGCCACAGGCTCACCTCGCTTCCGTGGGATTCCGGCGCAGCGGCGCCGCTTGCTGGTATTCTACCACAGTTTTTTCAAAAAACCAGGGCCAGGACAAAAGAAAAAGGACATCCAGCGGATGTCCTTTCTATCTCAGCACGATCAGCCGATCTGGTTGAGCTTCAGGGTCATGGCGCTCTTTCTATGAGCGGCCGTATTCTTGTGCAGAACGCCCTTGGCAACAGCCTGGTCGACTTTCTTCACGGCAACCTTGTAAGCGCCATCGGCCTCGGTGCGATTGCCTTCTGCGGCAGCAACCTCGAACTTTTTGATGGCAGTCTTCAGATCGGACTTTGCAGCCTTATTCCGTGCGTTTTTCACTTCAGCGATCAGAACGCGCTTCTTGGCAGACTTAATATTCGGCAAACCAAACACCTCCTTAGGCAAATTCACCCGGTGGAATTTTCCACCGTGCAGAATGATATTTTAGCAGGGAACGCCGCAAAAAGCAAGTCTTTTTTTACATTTTCTGTTCTATTTTTGTATATTGTATTCCGCAACGCAAAACATAGGGGCAAGACCACAAGATTTTGTGTTGGGAGGCAGAGCATTTTGTTTATCAAACGGACGGACCTGGCCCTGGAGGCCCGGGAACTGTGGCAGGAATCGGCGGAAAAAACCACCCGGCTCCACGGTGTGAAGGCCACAAAGCAAAAGCAGGAGGGCTATCCGGTGACCCGGGTGGACATTCTGGATCAGCGGGGGGAGGAGGCCCTGGGCAAGCCCCAGGGCAGCTACCTCACCATCGACCTGACCACCTTCTGGCAGCGGAAGGCGGACTTTTTCGAGCGGGCGGTCCGGGCGGTGGGCAGCCAGTTGAAAACCCTGCTGCCGCCGGAGGGGGCGGCCCTGGTGGTGGGCCTGGGCAACGCCGCCATGACGCCGGACGCGGTGGGGCCGCTGGCGCTGGACAGCGTGCTCATCACCCGGCACCTGATCGCCGCCATGCCCAAACACTTCTCCGGTTTCCGGCCGGTGGCGGCCTTCCGCACCGGGGTGCTGGGCACCACGGGGGTGGAGTCCGCCGAGGCGGTGCGGGGACTGGTGGAGCAGGTGAAGCCCGCCCTGGTCATCGCCGTGGACGCCCTGGCCTCCCGGCGCTGCGAGCGGGTGTGCGCCACGGTGCAGCTCTCGGACACCGGCATCGTCCCCGGGTCCGGCGTGGGGAACCACCGCTGGGCGCTGAACCAGGAGACCCTGGGGGTGCCGGTGTTCGCCGTGGGGATTCCCACGGTGGTGGACGCCGCCACGCTGGCGGCGGACCTGCTGGAGGAGCAGGGGCTGGCGGAGTTCTCCCCGGAAAAGCTCCGGGGAGGAAAACAGGATTTGATGGTGACGCCTCGGGACATCGACCAGCAGGTGCGGGACCTGGGGAAGGTCGTTGGATATGGGATCAACTGGGCCCTTCAGGACCTGGAGATCGAGGAGATGAATGCGCTGCTCTCATAAGGAATGAGGGGTGTTTGCCCGGCGGGGGCGGCTCCTTGGGTGGCCGAGAGGGACGGACGCGCCCCGGCGCGGGGGCAGGGGGATATGCCCAGCGGGGCGGAAGGACGGCCGCTCACCGGGACGAGTGTTTCCGTCCACGGGGCGGGGATGCGCCCGGCGGGAGCGATTGAATGGCCGCGCACAGCGCAGACGCGAAGATTTCCGCCCCACGGGGGCGGGACGAGGGTGTGCCGCTTTGCGGCACGGAATGCACCCCCCCATGGCGTCGTCGCAAAGTCCGCTTGCCTCCGTTTCCGCCTGCGGCGAAAACTGCGCCCGCTCCCTTGCTCCTCCGCTCCCCACAGAGACCGCTTCGCTGGGTCTCTGCGGGGACCCCAAAACGTCTTGCCGAAAAAAACGGGCCGTGCACGGTCCAAAAGAAAAACGCTGTTTCCTTGCGAAATTGACCCCTCTGGGGTCAACTTCGCACAGCAGGGGTCTTCGGAGCCGGTGCTTCCGGTTCCTGGGTGGCCTCCTACCGGCTCGCGCCGGACATGGTACGATTTTTGGGAGTGCGGTTCCCGCGGGTGGGACGTGTGCTGGGGTGGGGTGCTCATCGGAAGGCCCCTGCTCCGCTTTCCGCGCTCCCCGCTTCGCTCAGCGCCGGCCTGGCGGTAGAAGAGGCGGCGGACGCAGCGGCATTGGTCTGGGGTTTGAATGGTATCCTTAGAAGAAATAGGTCGAAATAACCCTATTCTCAATAGGTCCATGAGGCATAATTTGAGTGGGTGATGATATGACGCCAATGAAAATTCTGCGGACAGCGCGCAAATATTCCCAGGTGAAAATGCAGATGCTCACCGGGATCGACCAGAGCGATTATTCCAAAATCGAGACGGGAAAGCGGAACATAACTTTGGAACAATGCCGCCGCATCGCCCTGGCGCTGGAGACCAGCATGGATTATTTGGCGGGGTTGACAGACGATCCCCGGCCTTATCCCCGAAAAAAGTAAGACCAGCCCTCACACCGGCTGGTCTTACTTTTTGGGCGGATAGGGCTCCCGCTGGTCCGTGCGTCCCAGCAGATAGTCCGTGCTGGTTTGATACAGGTCCGCCAGTTTGATTAAAATCCCCACGGGAATGTCGTTTTCCCCGGTTTCGTATTTGGAATATCCGGTCTGGGACATCCCCAGCAGCTCCGCGATCTCCCTTTGCTTGCGCTCACTGTCCTCCCGCAAGTCTCGTATCCTTGGGTACACAGGCATCACCTCATGCCCATATCCTACCGTCCTGCAAACAGCCCTCGATGTTTTAACCTGTTTCAGGTTAAAATATACAGGAGGTGATGTACATGTCCCAGGAACTAGACTACCAGACCGCTTACGAGACTCTTCTGCGCGCCATAGACGAGGCCACGCTCCTTCTGGAAAAGGCCCATGCCATGACCGCCGCAGGCCTCCGGATGCAGCGGGAGGGGACCCTGGACGAGGAGGCCCTGGCCCGGCTGCAGGCGTTCAACAGCCCGACCTGACGGCCGGGCTGTTCTCTCTTTACAGATCCAATTCCAGCATCACCGGGCAGTGGTCGCTGCCAGGCACCTCGTTCCAGATGTCGGCGGCCCGGATCTTGTCCTTCAGCCGCTCCGAGACGATGAAGTAGTCGATCCGCCACCCGGCGTTGTTGGCCCGGGCGTTGAAGCGGTAGCTCCACCAGGAGTAGGCGCCGGTCTTGTCCGGGTAGAGCTGGCGGAAGGTGTCCACAAAGCCGCTCTCCAGCAGCCGGGTCATCTTCTCCCGCTCCTCGTCGGAAAAGCCGGGGTTCCGGCGGTTGGCCTTGGGGTTTTTGATGTCGATCTCCTGATGGGCCACGTTCAGGTCCCCGCAGTACACCACCGGCTTCTTCCCGTCCAGCTCCAGCAGATACTCCCGGATGTCGTCCTCCCAGGTCATGCGGTAGGGCAGGCGGGAGAGCTGGTCCTTGGAGTTGGGGGTGTAGCAGCACACCAGGTAGAAGTCCTCGTACTCCGCTGTGATAACCCGGCCCTCGTGGCGGTGCTCGTCGGCGCCGAAGCCGTAGGTCACGTTCAGCGGGGGGCGGCGGGTGAACACCGCCGTGCCGGAATAGCCCGCCTTGTCGGCGCAGTTCCAATAGCGCTCATAGCCCGGCAGATCGAATTCCGCCTGCTCCGGCCGCATCTTCGTCTCCTGCAAGCAGATCACATCCGCCCCGGCCACGGCGCAGAAGTCCAAAAAGCCCTTTCCCAGGCAGGCCCGCAGGCCGTTGACGTTCCAGGATACCAGTCTCATGGGGTCCTCCTTATGCAGTCTCGTTTTCCACATTGTATCCGATTTCGCCGAAAAAAACAAGATTGCCCCGGCGGCAAAAAGGGAGTACAGTACTCTTATATCCACAAGGATGGAGGAAACCGCTATGGACGCATCTCCCTCCGGCGCGCGGAACATGACCGCCGGCAGCCCCGCAGGGCACATCTTCTATTTCGCACTGCCCCTGCTGCTGGGCAGTTTTTTCCAGCAGCTCTACAACATGGTGGACAGTTGGGTGGTGGGCCGGTACGTGGGGGACGGGGCCCTGGCCGCCGTGGGGGTGGGCTTTCCCATCCTCTTCATGTTCACCTCGCTGTTCATGGGCCTCTCCAACGGCGGCACCGTGGTCATCGCCCAGTTCTACGGCGCCGGGCGGATGGACCGGGTCCGGGACGCGGTGGACACCATCTACACCGCCTTCACCCTCTCCGCCGTGCCCATCACGCTGCTGGCGGTGGCGGCGGTGAAGCCCATCCTCCTGCTGATGCGGGTGGAGGCGGGGGCCTGGGCGGAGGCCTGGCTCTACCTGACGGTGGTCTGCGCGGGCCTTGCGGGCAGCATCGGCTACAACCTCAACGCCGGCATTCTGGGGGGCCTGGGCAACAGCCGGACCACGCTGCTGTTTTTGTCCGTCTCGGCGGCGATGAACATCTTCCTGGATTTGACGCTGGTGCTGGTCTGCGGGCTGGGGGTGCTGGGCGTGGCCCTGGGCACCATCCTCTCCCAGGCCTTCTCCTGGCTCTTCGGCCTCTTCTACATCCGCCGCCGCTATCCCGCCATCGCCATCCGCCCCCTCTGCCTCCGGTTTGACAAGGCCCTCTTCCGCCAGATCATGGGCATCGGCCTGCCGGCGGGCATCCAGATGTCCCTCATCGCCGTGGGGTCCATCGCGGTGATGAGCAAGATCAACACCTTCGGCAAGGAGTTCACCGCCGCCTACAACGTGGGCTCCCGGCTGGACCAATTGGCCTTTTTGCCGGTGCAGAGCCTCTCCAACGCCGTCACCGCCTTTGTGGGCCAGAACATCGGCGCCCGGCGGCTGGACCGGGCCCGGCAGGGCATCCGGGTGACGGTGGCCGCCTCCGTGGTCTGGTCGGTGGCCATGCTGGTGCTGATTCCCCTGGCCCCCGCCCTGGTGGGCGTCTTCTCCGACACCCCCACGGTGGTCCGGGCGGGGGCGGTGTACCTGCGGTGCGTCATGCCCTTCTACATCCCCTTCTCCGTCATGTTCTGCCTGAACAACGCCATGCGGGGGGCGGGGGACAGCGTATTCCCCATGGTGAACGTGGTCCTCTCCCTGATTTTGCTCCGGGTGCCCATGGTCTACTGGCTGGCCAACCGCTACGGCCCGGACTACATGTACTACGGCATTGGCATCGGCTGGATTCTGGGCTGCGCGCTGTCCGTGGGGTACTACTGCTCCGGCCGCTGGAAGCGCCGCGGCAGCCTGGCGGACCAGGCCTGAACACCCACAGGGCGCCCCAAAAGGGGCGCCCTGTCCGTCTATTCCGCCTCCGCCAAAAACTCCACCTCCCGGTCGGACTGGGAGGTGGCCACCAGAATCCTCTCCAGGCAGGCCAGGGCCTCCGTCTTCTCCACGTCCCGGCGGAACACCAAAATGTCCTCCCGGCACAGCGGCGGATCGAACCGGAAGGAGCGGACCGAGGCAAAGCCCCGGATGTCCGCCGCCGGGACGATGGCCGCCCCCGCGCCGTTGGCCACCATCTTCTGGGTGAAGTCGTCCCGGTTCAGCTCGCACACCACGTTGGGCCGGAACATCAGCTCCCCGAAGAGCTGGTCCTCCAGCTTGCGGATGGTGGACCCCTCGTCGGAGAAGATGAAGCTCACGTCCCGCAGCTCCTCCGCCAGCACCGCCGGCTTGATCTTCCGCAGCCGGGGATGGGCGGCGCAGAAGGGGTGGTCCGCCGGCAGCACCAGCACCAGCTCCTCCCGGCACAGGTGGGTGTAGCCCTGGGCGGGCAGGTCGTCCTCCGGCGTGACGGCCACCACTGCCAAATCCAGCTTTCCCGCCTGCATCATGGCCTTCAATTGGGCGTACCGGTTCTCAAAGAGCTTGAGGGTGACGGAGGGGAAGTGCTCCTTGAAGGCGGTGAGGCTGCTGGCCACCAGGTCCAGCCCCCAGGAGGAGCAGCCCAGGCGGATGCAGCCCTCGTTTTTCAGCGCGGCGATGCCGGCCTGGGCGGTGTCCTGGATGCGGAGGATGTCCTGGGCCGCCTGGAGGTAGATCTGCCCGGCGGCGGTGGGAATCAGCTTGTTTTTATCCCGGAGGAAGAGGGGGGTGTTCAGCTCTCCCTCCAGCTTGATCAGGTACTGGCTCAGGGTGGACTGGGTGACGAACAGCTTCTCCGCTGCGTGGGTGACGCTCTGCTGCCGGGCGATCTCCAGGATGTATTCCGGGTTTTTGATGTCCATGGCCTGCCTCCGTTTCTCTGCCTGCGGCGCGGCGATGCGCCGCCGGTTGCACTGAGGCCATTGTACCCCAGGGCCCCCGGCCGCCTCAAGGACTTTTCTGTGAATTTTTTCCCGCCCGCCGGCGGCAGCCCCCCTTTTCCGGGGAAAATCCCCGCAAAGCGTTGTAATTCCCGGCGGCAGGCGGTATAATAATAAAACTGTTTTGCAAATACCGGCCCTCTTCCATTCGGAGCGGCCGCAAAAAAAAGGAGAGCCCCTATGGAAAAGAAAACCTTTTATATCACCACCCCCATCTACTACCCCTCGGACAAGCTCCACATCGGCCACACCTACTGCACCGTGGCCACCGACGCCATGGCCCGCTACAAGCGGCTTCACGGGTTCGACGTGTGCTTCCTCACCGGCACCGACGAGCACGGCCAGAAGATCGAGACCAAGGCCGGAGAGGCCGGCGTCACTCCCAAGGAATTTGTGGACCGGATTGTGGAGGGCCCCCGGGGCGTCAAGGACCTGTGGAAGCTGATGAACATCTCCAACGACCGCTTCATCCGCACCACCGACGACTACCACGTCTCCGCCGTCCAGCGCATCTTCCGGAAGATGTACGACAAGGGGGACATCTATAAGGGCTCCTACAAAGGCAAGTACTGCACCCCCTGCGAGTCCTTCTGGACGGACAGCCAGCTCAAGGACGGCTGCTGCCCCGACTGCGGCCGCCCGGTGGTGGACGCGGAGGAGGAGGCCTACTTCTTCCGCCTGAGCAAGTACGCCGGCAAGGTCCGGGATCTGCTGGAGAACACCGACTTCCTCCAGCCCCGCAGCCGGGTGAACGAGATGGTGAAAAACTTCATCGACCCCGGTTTGGAGGATCTGTGCGTCTCCCGGACCAGCTTCACCTGGGGCATTCCCGTGGACTTCGACCAGGGCCATGTGGTCTACGTGTGGGTGGACGCCCTCTTCAACTACACCACCGCCCTGGGCTTCCTCAACGACCGCTATGACGACTATGAGAAGTACTGGCCCGCGGACGTCCACTTCGTGGGCAAGGAGATCGTCCGTTTCCACTCCATCATCTGGCCCGCCATGCTGATGAGCATGGAGATGCCCCTGCCCAAGCACGTCTTCGGCCACGGCTGGCTGCTGCTGGACGGCGGCAAGATGTCCAAGTCCAAGGGCAACGTGGTGGACCCCTATATTCTGGCGGAGCAGTTCGGCGTGGACGCCCTGCGGTTCTTCCTGATGCGGACCTTCCCCTTCGGCTCCGACGGCAACTTCTCCAATGAGCTGCTGATCCAGACCATCAACACGGACCTTGCCAACGACCTGGGCAATCTGGTCTCCCGCACCACCGCCATGGCGGGGAAGTACTTCGGCGGCACGCTGCCCCAGGGGTGCAGCCGCTGGTCCGCGCCCCTGGCCTGCGACACGGAACTGACCGCCATGGCCTCCGCCCTGCGGGGGGCCTATGAATCCCAGATGGAGGCCTACGCCCCCCACAACGCCCTGGCGGAGGTGTTCAAGGTCATCCAGCGGGCCAACAAGTATATCGACGAGACCGCCCCCTGGGCCCTGGCCAAGGACATGGAACAAAACGGCGGCCGCCTGGCCCACGTGCTGTACAACCTGCTGGAGGCCACCCGCATCTGCGGCATCCTCCTCAGCCCCTTCATGCCGGAGAGCTGCCAGAAGCTCTTCGCCCAGATCGGCGCCGGGGCGGACCTCCAGACCTGGGACAGCGCCGGAACCTGGGGCGCCCTGCCGGAGACCGCCGCCACCACCAAGGGGGAGAACCTGTTCCCCCGCATCGACATGGACCAGGCGCTGGCGGACCTGGAGGCGGCGGAGGCCGCGGAGCGGCAATCCGCGCTGCCTGCCATCTCCCTGGAACCCCAGCTGACGGAGCAGGTGGACTTCGACACCTTCTGCAAGTCCGACTTCCGGGCGGTGAAGGTGAAGGCCTGCGAGGCGGTGAAAAAGAGCGAGAAGCTGCTGAAATTCACCCTGGACGACGGCACCGGCACCGACCGCCAGATTCTCTCCGGCATCCACAAGTTCTACGAGCCGGAGCAGCTGGTGGGCAAGACCCTGGTGGCCATCGTGAACCTGCCCCCCCGGAAGATGATGGGCCAGGAGAGCTGCGGCATGCTGCTCTCCGCCGTCCACACCGAGCAGGGGGAGGAGAAGCTGCACCTCATCATCGTGGACGACGCCATCCCAGCCGGCGCCAAGCTCTGCTGAATGCATTTGGGTCCGGGCCTTTCGGCCCGGACCCTTTTTCGCGCCCTCACAGCGGGAAGCGGCGGCGCTCCCGGTATACCGGCCCCTCCGGCCCCCGAAGGGACTCCAGCAGCGACACCGCCTCCACCGCCCAAGCCGTCTCCTCCACCGAAGCCGTGGGCGGCGGGCCCTGCCAGCGGCGGGCCAGGGTGACGTGGGGCGTCCAGGGGCGGTCCTCCAGGGCGAACCCCTCCCGGCGCAGCGCCGACTGCACCCGGCGGGCCAGGTCCTCCAGCCGTGGCGCCGGCAAAACCCCCGCCCACCACAGCCGCTCAAAGGCGCCCAGGCCCCCCAGGGTGACGGAGAAGGGGCCGCCGGTGCAGGATTGCTCCAGGGCGGAGACGGCGCCGGCGAGGTTGTCCGTCTCCCCCAGGAAGGCCAGGGTCAGGTGCAGGTTCTCCCGGGGGGTGAAGGCGGCCCGGCCCTCCCGCCCCAGGTCGGCCATGGTCCGCACCAGGGCCGCCTCCACCGCCGGCGGGCACCGGACGGCTGCAAACAATCGCATGGCACATTCCCTCCTTTTGGTTGTATTCCATCCTAACACGGTGGTATAATAGCCGCAATACGGAAAAAACGGAAAGGAAACCGACGATGAGACTGCAAAGCGCGATTTTTGACATGGACGGCACGCTGCTGGACTCCATGCACATCTGGCGGGAGCTGGGGCCGTGCATGCTGTGGAAGCAGGGCATCCGGCCGGAGCCGGACCTCCAGGAGAGGCTGAAGACTATGACGCTGCGCCAGGGGGCCGCCTACTGCAAGGAGGCCTACCGCATGCCCCAGACGGTGGAGGAGATCGTGGGGCTGATTGAGGGGCAGATCGACCACTTCTACCGCTGCGAGGTCCAGGCCAAGCCCGGCGTGGAAAAGTTCTTGTCCCTTTTGAAAATGGAGGGGGTGTGGATGTACGTGGCCACCGCCACGGACCGCCACCTGGCGGAGGCGGCCCTCCGCCACGCGGGCATCCTGTCCTACTTCCGGGGCATCCTCACCTGCCAGGAGGTGGGCCGGGGAAAGGACGACCCGGAGATCTACGAGCGGGCCATGCGGCGCCTCCAGTCCAACAAGAAGGACACGGTGATCTTCGAGGACGCCCTCCACGCCGTCCAGACCGCCAAGGCCGCGGGCTTCCGGGTCTGCGGCGTGTACGACCCCTCCGCCCAGGAGGACCAGGCCGCCATCCGGGCCCTGGCGGACGAATACATCACCTCCTTCGAGGAGATGTTCCAGAGCGAAACACCGCAGTGACAGGCGGACGGGCGGTGCCCGTCCGCTTTTTTTCGCCGGCGCTGTAACGTTTCCCCCGCCGGGGGGATATAGGGGTTGGAAAGGAGGGGAGCCCATGACCGATCTGAACGAGGCATACCGCCAGCACGCCCAAACCGTGTACAAATTTCTCCTCTCCCAATGCCGCGACCCGGACCTGGCGGAGGAGCTGACTCAGGAGACCTTTTTCCAGGCGGTCCGGTCCATCGAGCGGTTTGACGGCGGATGCAAGCTCTCCGTCTGGCTGTGCCAGATCGCCAAGCACCTGTGGTACCAGCACCTGCGCAAGCACCGGCGGGAGGCCCCCATGCCCGCGGCGCCGCCGGAGGCCGCGGCGCCCTCGGCGGAGGAGGGGGCCGTGGCCCAGGAGGGGCGGATGGCCCTTCTGCGCCAGGTCCACGGCCTGCCGGAGCCCGCCCGGGAGGTGGTGTATCTCCGGGCCTTCGGCGGCCTCACCTTCCGGGAGATCGGAGACGTGCTGGGGCGGACGGAGACCTGGGCCAGAGTGACCTTTTACCGGAGCAAGGAATCCCTGCGGAACGGAGGAACGAGCGATGAAAAATGAACTGACCTGCCCGGTGGTGCGGGACCTGCTGCCCTCGTTTGTGGAGGGGCTGACGGCCCAGGAGACCAACCGGGCCGTGGAGGCCCACCTGGCCCAGTGCCCGGCGTGCGCCGCCCTGCGGGCGGACATGGCCGCCCCGGAGGCCCCGGCGGAGACCGCCCGGGAGGTGGACTACCTGAAGGCCGTCAAGCACCGGAACCGGCGGCGGGTGCTGCTGGCGGTGCTGCTGACGGCGCTGGCCCTGGCGGCGGGACTGGCGGTGAAGGTCTTCTGCATCGGCACCCAGGCCCAGGAGCAGGGGCTGGCGGTGCTCTCCGCCCGGACGGACGGGGCGGAGGTTTTGCACCTGGACGTGGCCTCCCTCTGGTCCGGCACCGCCTACCACGGCTGGCGGCAAGAGCGGGAGGGGGAGCGGGTGGACCTGTGGGCCCGGCAGGTGATTGCCTCCCCGCTGTTCTCCTCCGGCGAGGCCCAGCTGGAGATTCCCCTGGACGGGGTGGCGGAGGTGTACCTGTGCGGGCGGCTGGTGTGGCAGGCGGGCCGGGCCATCTCCCAGCAGGCCCTGGAGCGGTACGACGCCCGGACGGACTACGTGGGGGACGCCCCCGCCCTGGGCCGCCTGGCCAGGGCGCTGAATCTGGAGGCCCTGGGGGCCTACACCACCCAGCTCCAGACCTCCACCCGCCCCTACGGATGGACGGTGGTGTTCTCCGGCCCCTATCCGGAGGCCCGGGCCCGGCAGCTGGACGAGACCATGGAGTCCCTTCTGGCGCCCCAGATGCTGGCCCTGGTGGGCAATCTGGATCAGGTCTCCTGGACCTATTCCCTGGAGCGGGACGGCGCCGGGGAGATGCAGACCCGGACCGTCACGGCGGCGGAGGCCGCGGCGACGGCGGGGGAGGCGGACATCAAGGCCTGCGCCGCCTCCCCTGCGGCGTTCCAGGCCCTCTGCGACGCGCTGATGGGGTGAGCGCCCCCGCATCGGACGGCAAAGGACGCCGGAGCAGCCATGGCTGCTCCGGCGTCCTTTTTACCGCACGGAAAACCGGAAGCGGAGGAACTGGCGGTACAGTTCTCCCGCCCGGAGGACCGGGGAGGGGAAGGCGGGGTGGTTCACCGCGTCCGGAAAATACTGGGGCTCCAGGCAGAGGGCGTGGCCCGGGCCGTAGACGGCGCCGCCCTTGCCGGGGCGCTCCGCCAGCCACCCGGCGGTGTAGAGCTGCACCCCGGGCAGGGAGGTCTCCAGCGCCAGGGCGATGCCGGTGCGTGGACACCAGACCTCCGCCGCCGCGCCCGGCCCGCCCTGGAGCACCAGGTTGTGGTCGTAGCCCCGGGTGGGCGCCAGAAAGGGGTCCCCCAGCCGCTCCCCCAGCACCCCGGGGGCGCGGAAGTCCAGGGGGGTGCCGCCCACCGCAGCCAGCTCCCCGGTGGGAATGCCGCCGTCGGCGGGGGTGTAGTGGTCCGCCCGGACCGTCAGGCGATGGTCCGTCACCGGCCCGCCGTCGTGGCCCGCCAGGTTGAAATAGGCGTGGTTGGTGAGGTTCACCACCGTGTCCGCGTCGGACACGCCCCGGTATTCCACGGTGAGGGCGCCGCCCTCCAGGGTATAGGCGGCCTCCACCTGGAGATTGCCCGGAAAGCCCTCCTCCCCATCGGGGGAGCGCAGGGTGAAGACCACCCGGTTCTCCCCCAGGGCATAGTCCCACAGCCGCCTGTGAAAGCCCACCGCGCCGCCGTGGAGGGTGTTCTCCCCCTCGTTGCGCCCCAGGCGGTACACCGTGCCGCCGAGGGAGAAGGTCCCGCCGCCGATGCGGTTGGCGCACCGGCCGATGGTGCCGCCCAGGCAGGCGTCCAGCTCCCGGTACTGCTCCAGGCGGTCATAGCCCAGGCAGATGTCCGTAGGGGTCCCGGCCCGGTCCGGCACCCGGATGGCCCGGACCGCCGCCCCGAAGGGGAGCAGCTCCACGGCGCAGGGGCCGTCGGTGATGGTCAGCAGGGGGACGGGCTGTCCGTCCAGGGTGCCGAAGGGCCGCTCCGTCACCATCCCTCAGCCCTCGTAGCCGTTGGGGTGGCCGCTGTGCCAGGCCCAGGCGTCGGCGATGATCTCCTCCAGGCCCCGGCGGGGCGTCCAGCCCAGCACCTGGGCGGCCTTCTGGTTGGAGGCGATCAGCACGGAGGGGTCCCCCGCCCGGCGGGGCTCCACCACGGCGGGAATCTCCCGGCCGGTGATCCGGCGGGCGGTGTCGATGATCTCCTTGACGGAGTAGCCGTCGCCGCTGCCCAGGTTGAACACGCCGCTCTCCCCGGTCTTCTCCAGGTGCCGCAGGGCCAGCAGGTGGGCTTCCGCCAGGTCCCGGACGTGGATGTAGTCCCGGATGCAGGTGCCGTCGGCGGTGGGGTAGTCGTCGCCGTAGATGCCGATGTGGTCCCGCTGGCCCAGGGCGGTCTTCATCACCAGGGGAATCAGGTGGGACTCGGGGTTGTGGTCCTCGCCGATGCCCACGTCCGGGTTGGACCCGGCGGCGTTGAAGTAGCGCAGCGCGGCATAGCGGATGCCGTAGGCCCGGTCGCACCACTTCAGCATCCCCTCGATGGCCAGCTTGGTGGCGCCGTAGGGGTTGGTGGGGTCCGTGCGGTCCCGCTCCTCAATGGGCTGCTTCTCCGGCTCGCCGTAGGTGGCGGCGGTGGAGGAGAACACGATCTTGTCCACGCCGTGGGCCTGCATGGCCGACAGCATGGACTGGGAGCCGGCCACGTTGTTGCCGTAGTACTTCAGGGGATTGGTGACGCTCTCTCCCACCAGGGAGTAGGCGGCGAAGTTGATGACGCCGTCGATGGCGTTCTCGCTGAACACCTGGTCTAAAAAGGCGCCGTCCCGCAGGTCGCCCACGTACAGCTTTCTGGCGCCCTTCACCGCCTGCCAGTGGCCGGTGCGGAGATTGTCCACCACCACCACGTCATACCCCTGTTCCACCAGCAGCGCCACCATGTGGCTGCCGATATAGCCGGCGCCGCCGGCCACGAGAATGGTCTTCATCTTCGTTTACCTCCTTATTTCACGCTTTGGATGAACCGCGCAAAGGCCGCCCGGCCCTCCGGGGTGCACTTGTAGACGCCGGCGTGCTCCAGCACCGCGGCGAACACCGCCCCCACCTCCTGGCGGAGGATGGCCGGGGCGTTCTCCCGGGTGAAGGCATGCCGCGCCCGGAGCGTCTCCGCCCAGTCGGCGTGCTTTTCCAGCGCCGGGTCCCGCCGGGGGTCCCCGCCCGCCGCCAGCGTCTCCCCCAGGGCCGCCAGCTCGCCCTGGAGCCGGGCGGGCAGCACCGCCAGGCCCATGACCTCAATGAGGCCGATGTTCTCCTTTTTGATGTGGTGCAGCTCCCGGTGGGGGTGGTAGAGGCCCAGGGGGTGCTCCGGCGTGGTCAGGTTGTTCCGCAGCACCAGATCCAGCTCAAACTTCCCCTCCCGCCGCCGGGCGATGGGGGTGATGGTGTTGTGGGGCTCCCCGTCCGTCTCGGCGAAGACGACGGCGGCCTCATCCGTATAGCCCCGCCAGGCGGCGAGAATCCGCTCCGCCAGGTCCACCAGGCGGTTGTCGTCGCCGCAGCGCAGCCGCAGGACGGACATGGGCCAGCGGACAATGCCCGCCTCCACGTCCCCGAATCCGGGGAAGGACACCGCCCGCTCCACCGGGGCCCGCTCCATGGCGAAGGTGTACCGGCCGCCCTGGAAGTGGTCGTGGCTGAGAATGGATCCCCCCACGATGGGCAAATCCGCGTTGCTCCCCACAAAGTAGTGGGGGAACTGCTTCACAAAGTCCAGGAGCTTCCGGAAGGCGGAGCGGTCGATCCGCATGGGCACATGCCGGCCGTTGAAGACGATGCAGTGCTCGTTGTAGTAGACATAGGGGCTGTACTGGAAAAACCAGTCCCCGCCGTCGATGGTGACGGGAATGAGGCGGTGGTTCTGCCGGGCGGGGTGGTCCAGCCGCCCGGCGTAGCCCTCGTTCTCCCGGCACAGCAGGCACTTGGGGTATCCCCCCTGGGGGGCCGCCTTGGCGGCGGCGATGGCCCGCGGGTCCTTCTCCGGCTTGGAGAGGTTGATGGTGATGTCCAGGGCCCCGTAGGGCGTCTCGGCCACCCACTTCTGGTCCCGGGCGATGCGGTAGCGCCGGATGTAGTCGCTGTCCTGGGCCAGGCGGTAGTACCAGTCGGTGGCGGCCTCCGGGGCAGTCCGGTACTTCTCCCAGAAGGTCCGGGCCACCTGGCTGGGCCGGGGCGTCAGCCGCCCCATCAGCTTCGTGTCGAACAGGTCCCGGCTGGTGACGCCCGCCTCAATGCGGCCCTGGGCCACGGCCCAGTCCAGAATCTCCCCCAGAATCTCCTCCAGGGGCCGCTCCCGGGGGGGCACCGCCTCCCACGCGGAGAGGCCCAGGTCCTCCAGCAGTCCGTTGACGGCCCAGGTCTCATCCGCCGCCTCGATGAGGCCGGTTGCGGCGGCATAGGCCGTCAGGTCCGCGATGGCTTGGTGGATGTTCATGCCCGCTTCCCTCCTCACCCAATTTGAATGCCGCCCACGGGGCGGATGGAGACCACGTGGCAGGCGCCCTCGCCCAGCACCGCCTCCGTCCGCCGCCGGAAGTTCGGCAGCAGCTCCAGAGGCACGAAGGCCTGGGCGGTGCCGCCGAAGCCGCCGCCGTGGACCCGGACGGCCCCCCGGCCCTCCAGCATCCGCTCGCACAGGGCCAGGGTCAGCATCAGCTCCTGGTTCACCGTCTGGCCGGTGGGGATCACGTTTTGGAGATACTGGGCGGAGGAGCGGCCGGATTCCCGCACCAGGGCCAAAAAGCGGTCGAAGTCCCGGTCCCGGAGGGCCTGGGCCTCCTGGGCGGCCCGGCGGTTCTCCCCGTAGAAGTGGAAGGCCCGGTTCACCGCCCGGTCCCCGGCGGCCCGGCGGACCTGGGGCAGGGCGGCCAGGAAGGCCTCCTCCTCCACCTCCCGCAGCGTCTCCCGGCCGAAGTACCGGCACACCGCCTTCAGCTCCCCGGTGATGGCGGCGTACTCCGCCGTCAGATCCGCGTGGCCCGCGCCGGAGTCCAGAATGCACAGGGCGTAGCCGGCGGCGCGGAGATCCAGCGCGATCTGCTCCACCGCCGGGCGGGCGGGGTCCGCGAAGTCGATGGCCACCACGCCCCCCACGGAGGAGGCGGTCTGGTCCATCAGCCCGCAGGGCTTGCCGAAAAACACGTTCTCCGCGTACTGGCCGATCTGGGCGATTTCCACCGGGGTGCAGCGCCCCTGGAAAAACAGCGCGTTGAGCAGCGTGCCCACCAGCACCTCAAAGGCGGCGGAGGAGCTCAATCCGCTGCCGCCGGGGACGGTGGAGGTCATGTACACGTCCGCCCCCGCCCCGGACAGGGGACAGCCCAGGGCGGCAAACCGGGCGGCCACCCCCCGGATCAGGGCGGCGGAGGTGTTCTCCTCCTCCGGCTTGGGGGCCAGCTCCCCCAGGTCCACCACCAGGAGGGGGTAGCCCTGGGACTGCAAGCGGATCATGCCGCTCTGGTTGGGGGCGGCGGCGGCCAGAATGTCCAGGTCCACGGCGGCGGCCAGCACCCGTCCATGCTGGTGGTCGGTGTGGTTGCCGCCCAGCTCCGTGCGGCCCGGGGCACTGAACAGCGCCTCCGGCGGGCAGGCGAAGGTCTTTGCAAACCCGGAGAGCACCCCCTCGCAGCGGCGGCGGGCCTCCTCCACCCGGTCCGGTCCATACAGGCGGGCCAGGGTCTCGTCCAGCTCCCCCCGGGTCAGGCGGTTTTCCAAAGTCATCGGTTCCATGGCGCTTCCCTCCTTGTGTTTCTCGATGTCTCTACCCTACCAGCGCCGGGCGGGGTTTTCCATGTGCTGGGGTGGCCAGTTCCATGGATTTTTGTTGCATAATCGGTTGCGCGGAGGTATGCTGGAGGGAGAGGGGAGGCGAGAGCCGTGGACCGGGATTTCAAGTATTCCTTTAAAACCGCCCAGCGGGAGGAGCTGTCGCTTTTGGTCTACAACGCGGGGTTTCAGAAGTGCCCAGCGGGCTACGGGTGGGGCCCCGGCGTCCGGGACCACTATCTGCTGCACTACGTGGTCTCCGGCCGGGGGCGCTACGAGGCGGATGGCAGGACTTTCGTCCTCCGGGCGGGGGAGGCCTTCCTGGCCCGGCCCGACGTGCCCATCTACTACCGCGCCGACGACGCCGACCCCTGGGAGTACTACTGGGTGGGCTTTTCCGGCCCGGCGGCGCCGCTGCTGCTGGCCCAGACCCCCTTCACCGCCGCCCGGCCCGTGCTGCGCCCCGCCGCGGGGGACGGCCTGCGCCAGGGGCTGCTGGAGATCTACAAGGCCCGGGGCACCGACTATCCCAGCGCCGTGCGCATGGCGGGATACCTCCAGGCGGCCCTGGGGCTGTTGATGGAGGGCGCGCCCCGGCGGGGGGAGGCCCCCCTGTCCGCCTACGCCCGGCAGGGGGCCGCCTTCCTCCAGCAGAACTACTCCCGGGAGGTGGGGGTGGAGGAGACGGCCCGGCAGGCGGGGGTCAGCCGCAGCTGCCTCTACCGGGCCTTTCAGGCGGAGTACGGCTGCTCCCCCAGCGCGTACCTCACCCGGTTCCGCATCCAGCGGGCCTGCCAGCTCCTGCGCCACAGCACGCTGCCGGTGGGGGCGGTGGCGGCCTCCGTGGGCTTTCAGGACCCCTTCTACTTCTCCCGGGCCTTCCGCCGGGAGACGGGGTGCAGCCCCACCGCCTACCGGGCGGGGGCGTCCGGGTAATTCTCCTTCCAGGTTTCGGCAAAAGGGGGATTGTCCTTTTCCCCGGTTTCCTGTATGATAAGGAAAGTCGATTCCCCCAAAAAAGGAGCCGTGTTCTATGATCAGTCTTCTCCTGCTGCGGCAGATTGCCCAGCTCTTCCTGGCCATGCTGATGGGCTGGCTGTTGGTGCGCTCCGGACGGGCCAAGGCGGACGACAGCCGCTACCTCTCCGTGGTGGCGCTGTACCTCATCAACCCCTGCGTCATCATCACCTCTTACCAGCTGGAGTTCTCCCGGGAGATGGTCCAGTCCATGCTGCTGTCCCTGGGAGCCGCCATTTTGATCCACGCACTCATGTTCGCCATCACCGCCCTCTTGAAAAAGCCCCTCCGCCTGAACCCGGTGGAGCAGGCCTCCGCCGTTTATTCCAACTGCGTGAACCTGCTGATTCCAGTGGTGGGGGCCATTTTGGGCAAGGAGTGGCTGTTGTTTACCAGTATGTACATGATGGTGCAGGTCTCCATGCTGTGGAGCCACTGCCGGATGCTCCTCAGCGGGGAGCGGACCATCTCCTTCCGCAACATCTTCGGCAATCTGAACGTCCTGTCCATGCTGCTGGGGTTGGCGCTGTTCCTGCTCCACATCCGCCTGCCCGCCCTGGCGGCGGGGGCCATGGAGTCCGTGGGCAGCATGCTGGGCCCCATCAGCATGATCATCATCGGCATGCTGATGGCGGGCGTGGACCTGAAGCGGGTGATCCGCATTCCGGGGGTGTGGAAGGTGACGCTGCTGCGGCTGATTGTCTACCCGCTGGTGATTCTGCTGGTGCTGAAGTACAGCGGCATCGCCTCCCTGCTGCCCAACGGGCGGGAGATCCTCCTCATCAGCCTGCTGGCCGCCTGCGCCCCCTCCGGCACCATGGTGACCCAATTGGCCCAGATCTACGGCGGGGACGAGTCCTACGCCAGCGCCATCAACGTGGTGTCCACGCTGTTTTGCATCGTCACCATGCCCCTGATCGTCGCCCTGTATCAGCTTTGAACAACGGCCCCCGGCGGAGTACTCCGCCGGGGGTCTTCTTCTCAGGAGAGATAGTCCAGCAGATTCTCCCGGGTGACGGTGACATACTCCAGCCAGACGTACCTGCCGTCCGTCAGCTCCACCGCCTCCGCCGGGTCCCTGCCCTCCGCCAGGGCGCAGGCCAGGGCCAGCATGTTCTCCGCCTGGCCCGCCGCGTCGTTTAGGACGGTGCCCCGCAGGGTGCCGTCCGCCACCGCCTGAAGAGCGGGGCGGGTGGCGTCCACCCCCACGATGAAGGGCATCTCCTCCGGCGCAAGCCCGGCGGCCCGGCAGGCGTCGATGGCCCCCAGGGCCATGTCGTCGTTGTTGGCGAAGACCACCTCCAGACCGCCGCCAAAGGCCTCTAGCCACTCCGCCATGCGGGTGCCCGCCTGGCCCCGCTGCCAGTCAGCGGTGTCGTTGGCCAGCTTCTCCGTGGCCACCCCCGCCTCCGTCAGCGTCTTGATGCTGTACTCCGTGCGCAGCAGGGCGTCCTGATGGCCGGCCTCGCCCTCCAGCATCACGTACTGCACCACCCCGTCGCGGTTCCGGTCCAGGGCCGCCCGGTCCTCCCGCCAGGCCCGGAGGACAATCTCCCCCTGGAGCTGGCCCGCCCGGGCGGCGGGGGAGCCCACGTAATAGGCGTGCTCCCACCGGCTCAAGTCCTCCACCACCGGCTCCCGGTTGAAGAAGATCACCGGCACGCCGGCGGCCTGGGCCTTGTCGATGAGCACGGCAGCGGCGGTGCGGTCCACGATGTTCACGCAGATCACGTCGTAGTCCCGGTCCAAAAACCGGTCCACCTGCTCGTTTTGCAGCGTCTGGCTGCTGCGGCCGTCCGCCAGATTCAGGTTGATCTTCACCCCCCGGGCCTGTTCCTCCGCCTGGGCCATCTGCTGGAGGTCCTGGGCCACGGTGGAGATGAAGGTGTCGTCCTGCTGGTACAGCGCCACGCCGATGCGGATGGTGGGCGGGGCGTCGCTTTGGCCGCAGCCGGGCAGCCACATCAGCCCCAACAGCGCCGCCAGCAGCGCACAAATCCGTCTCATGGAACCTCCTTCCCCCTCACCGGGTCACCGGGAAGAGCAGCTTCTGGTTGTCCGGGTCGTACATGTTCTCCTGCCGCACCAGGGCGAAGTCCAGCGGCTCCACCGGCGGCGCCGCCTCGTGCCGGGCGGCCCGGACCGCCGCCTCCACCGCCAGATACCCGGCGGCAAACTCGTTCTGGGCGGCGATGGCGGTGATGCGGCTTTGCTCCAGCGACGCGGCGATGGCCGCCGTGGACCCCATGCCGTACAGCAGCGGCGCCGTCTCGGCCCCCTGGACGGCGGCGGCCGCCTGCTCCAGGGCCGAGGCCTCAAAGGCCACCACCGCCTCCGGCGATTGGGCCAGGCAGCGCTCCAGGGCATCCCCCAGGGACTCCTCCCCGGCGGGGCGGCAGACGGCACCCCGCCGTCCCTCCGCCGCCAGCAGCGCCCGGGCCGCCTCCAGCC
>NZ_UQXD01000030.1 GCF_900544955.1 uncultured Oscillibacter sp. | reverse complement strand
GACGCTGCCCTTTCTGCGGATGCTCCTGGCGGTGATCTATTACGGCGATCTGCTGGTGGCCCTCAAGGCCCAGACGGAGCCCTACGAGACCCACCGGGGCGACGCCGCCGCCATGCAGGAGCGGTGGCTGGACACCATCTGCGGCTGGATCCGGTCGGACAAGGGCTACACCAGCCGGGAGGTGAAGGCGGCCATGCCGCGGATCGCGGCGGACTTCGCCGCCATCCCCGTCCGCCGGGTGCCCAAGGTGAAGGTGGGCGTGGTGGGGGAGATTTACGTGAAATACTCCCCCCTGGGCAACAACGATCTGGAGAAGTTCCTGGCCGGGCAGGACTGTGAGGTGAATCTGCCGGGGCTGATGGGCTTTGTCCAGTACTGCGCCTACAACCCCGCCGAGACCGCCCGGCTGTACGGCGGCAACTTTCTGGAAAAGCACCTCTCCGGCGTGGTGCTGCGGTTTATCGAGAGCATGGAGAGCGTCATGATCCGGGTCCTCCGGGACAACGGCTTCCACGCGCCGCTGCCCTTCCGGGAGCTGGTGAAGCTCACCGACGGCATCATCTCCACCGGCGACAAGATGGGGGAGGGCTGGCTGCTCACCGCCGAGATGATCGAGCTGGTGCGGGCGGGGTATGAGAACATCGTCTGCGCCCAGCCCTTCGGCTGCCTGCCCAACCACATCTGCGGCAAGGGCATGATCAACAAAATCCGGGAGTTGTATCCCCAGGCCAACATCACTCCCATCGACTATGACCCCAGCGCCACCCGTGTCAACCAGGAAAACCGCATCAAGCTGATGCTGGCGGTGGCCCGGGAGCGGCTGGAGAAGCGGGCGGTTCCCCCGGCGGCCCCGGCGGCGCCGGCCCCCATAGCGGCGGAGACGCCGGTCTTGCGGAAGAAGGAGGCGCTGGCGTGAGGGTCTGCGTCCTGATGGGCAGTCCCCGGCGCCAGGGCAACACCGCCGCTCTGCTGGAGCCCTTCTGCGAGGAGCTCCGCAAAGGCGGGGCGGAGGTGGAGACAGTCTGGCTCTACGAGCGGGACATCCAGCCCTGCGTGGCCTGCCGGTGCTGCCAGCGGGACTGGAAGGGCTTCGGCTGCTCCCGGAGGGACGACGGCCAGGCGCTGTTCGACCTGGTTCTGGGAAGCGATCTCATCGTGCTGGCCACGCCCATCTACGCCTGGTACTGCACGCCGCCCATGAAGGCCCTGCTGGACCGGCTGGTGTACGGCATGAACAAGTTCTACGGCCCGGAGCGGGGCCCCTCCCTGTGGGAGGGAAAGGCCCTGGCGCTGGTGATGAGCTGCGGCTACCCGCCGGAGCGGGGCTGCGACCTCTTCGAGGAGGGGATGCGGCGGTATTGCAGGCACTCCGGCCTGCGGTACCTGGGGGGCTGTGCCGAGCGGCACCGGAGCTACAGCGTCCCCTTCATGGACGGGGAGAAGGCGGACCGGGCGCGGGCATTTGCCCGGCGCCTGCTGGAAGAAGTGTGACAAGCGGCGGCCCTCTGGGCCGCCGCTTGCTTTTTGGGGAGGCTGCCGGGAAGTTTCTCCGGGGCAGAGGCTTGGAACAAAGGAGCCGCTTTCTGGGGGATGGATTCTTATAGGAATTTTTGGAAGACTACGAAAAACACGATTTTATCGACAAATCCTTCTTTTTGCACGGTTCCATTTTCGTATGGGCCCTAGCTTCTCCTATATTTTTTGGCCAATATAGAAGACGTATCCATAATACTGTTGATAGTTTGCGTACAACGCCACCTCATTGCGGTTCTCCTCGACAAACGCCTCTGCGGTTGCATTCCCGGCATATTTCTTTAAGAGCGATTGGAGTGCGGCTTCGCGCGGAATAAAATAGTTGTCCGTCCAGCATGTTTCCGGCAGTGTAAAGGAAGCCGTAAACTGATAGCCGCATTTTTGCAGCAGCCCGATATTGTGCTCAATGGCATCCAATCTGCTCCCGGCATCAGACCAGAACTTTTCAATGACGGCGGGATGCTCCTCTGTGAGCCATGAGGGACATGTCACGACAACATAGCCGTTTTTTTTGAGAAAGCCATGCCAATGCGCAAGGCCCCTTTCAAACCCAATGTTGTCGATCGCCCCCTCGGACCAGATCAGGTCCAACGACTCTTTTTCAAAAGGCAGATTGTCCATCGAGCCGACAGCGCCCTTTACCCGCTCCCCCAAATTCTGCTTTTGGGCATTTTCATTAAACACGTTAATAAAGTCGGGGAACAGGTCTAAGCCGATGATGGTACCGGCCAGGTGCTGGGCGATTACCATGGTTTGCCCGCCGCTTCCGCAGCCCAAATCCGCCGTACGCGAAATTCGATCCAGATCAAGGAAGCTCAACGCCTTGCGTGTCATCTCAGGGCTGCCGGGTCCCTGCCGTTCCAAGCCGACGTGCGTTTCAATCAGTAAATCCATTACGGATGGCTGTTTGCTTTCCATTTTATGGTTCCTCCTATTCATAACCGGGCTCTTGTTTATATGGAAGCTTCCCCTTAGTATGTGCCATAGGCACACACAACTCCCGATTTGTCGCTTTCGTTCTTTTATTCTACCACAATATCGAGCGTGTGGAAACGCATTTTTCCCGGCTGAGACTTCCCCTTCCGAATACGGAACGGGGGCGTAGCGTCTTAGATAACGGGCCTCCGGCGGCTTGCGCCCATGCGTTTCGCCGCCGCAATTTTTCCCGGAGGGGATTCCCGATGGCCTTCCGGCAAATTTGATTGACGAACCGCCGCCTTTCGGTGTACAATAATATGTATTTTTATGTAATCGGAGGAACGGATGATGTGGATCGCGGATCAGTGGCAGGACTATGAACTCCTGGACTGCGGCGGCGGAGAGAAGCTGGAGCGCTGGGACAAGCAGTTCCTGGTGCGGCCGGACCCCCAGGCCATCTGGGAGACGCCCCGCCAGAACCCCGCCTGGAAGCGGGTGGGCGCCCGGTACCTCCGGTCCCAGACCGGCGGCGGCCACTGGGAGAAAAAGGCCCTGCCGGAGAGCTGGAAGGTCCGGTACGGGGAGTTGACCTTCCAGGTCAAGCCCATGAACTTCAAACACACCGGCCTCTTTCCGGAGCAGGCGGTGAACTGGGACTTCGCCATGGAGAAGATCCGCTCCGCCGGACGGCCCATCCGGGTGCTGAACCTCTTCGCCTACACCGGCGCCGCCACGGTGGCCTGCGCCAAGGCGGGGGCCTCCGTGTGCCACGTGGACGCGGCCAAGGGCATGGTGGCCTGGGCCAGGGAGAACGCCAAGCTCTCCGGGCTGGAGGATGCCCCCATCCGCTGGATTGTGGACGACTGCGCCAAGTTTGTGGAGCGGGAGATTCGCCGGGGGAAGACCTACGACGCCATCATCATGGACCCGCCCAGCTACGGCCGGGGCCCCGGCGGCGAGGTGTGGAAGCTGGAGGAGAACCTGTACCCCTTCGTGAAGCTGTGCGCCGGGGTGCTGTCGGACAAGCCCCTGTTCGTCCTCATCAACTCCTACACCACGGGGCTGGCCCCGTCGGTGCTGGGGTACCTGCTGCATCTGCTGGTGGCGTCCAAGTACGGCGGCAAGTGCGCCTGGGACGAGCTGGGCCTGCCGGTGACGGAGACCGGGATGGCCCTGCCCTGCGGCGCCACGGGCCGCTGGTTCAGCGAATAGGGAGGCTTTGGCGTGAGACGGCTTGAAAAGGCCCCGGGGCCCGTTCTGGAGGACTGGTATCGCAGCCTGGCCCCCGCGGAGCTGTTTTTGCGCAGCCTCGCCACGGGGGAGACGCTCCGGGAGGTCTCCCTGGTGGCTGTGAAGGTCCGGAACGTGGAGCAGACGGGGCGGCGCCCGGACACGACGGGGGAGGAGACCCTCCTGCGCCGCACGGTGATGGAGCGCTGGCTGGCCGCTGGCGAGGCGGCCCGGGCATGGGAGAATGCGGAGGGGGCGGCGGTGTTTTCGCCCCTTCGGGGCGGACAGGTGGCCCACTATGACGGGGCGAAGTACCTGTTCCAGACCCTCTGGAAGCGGGTCTGCCCGGGGCTTCCCCTTGTGAAGCCCGTGGTCTGGATTTGTATGCCGGAGCGGACCACGCAGGTGGAGGAGCGCGCCATGGTGGAGGCGGGGACCCAGGCGGGGGCCAGGCAGGTCCTGCTGTGCCGGGAGCCCCTCTCCGGGCTGCCGGACGCCGCGCCGGAAATCAGAGAGCTGCGGCATGGGTATGTGCTGCATATGGAACCGCGGGACTGAACGCCCCACGGAAAAAGAGGGAACGTATGGCAACGATGATTGAGACAGAGGCCCTCCGCTTCGCCTATCCGGCGGAGGAGGGAGAGGAGCTGGTGTTCGCCCTCCGGGGCGTGGACCTCTCCATTGAAAAGGGCAGCTTTGTGGTGGTGCTGGGGCACAACGGCTCCGGCAAGTCCACCCTGGCCAAGACCTTCAACGCGGTGCTCCTGCCCGCCGGCGGCAAGGTGTACGTGGAGGGGATGGACACCCTGGATGAGGCGCTGCTGCTGGCCGTGCGCCAGCGGGTGGGCATGGTGTTCCAGAACCCCGACAACCAGATTGTGGCAAATGTGGTGGAGGAGGACGTGGCCTTTGCCCCGGAGAATTTGGGGGTGCCCACGGCGGAGATCCGCCGCCGGGTGGACGAGGCCCTCCGGGCCGTGGGCATGGATGCCTTCGTCACCCACGCGCCCCACCTGCTCTCCGGCGGGCAGAAGCAGCGCATCGCCATCGCCGGCGTCATCGCCATGGAGCCGGCGTGCATCGTGCTGGACGAGGCCACCGCCATGCTGGACCCCATCGGCCGGCAGGAGGTGCTGAGCACCATCCACCGGCTGAACCGGGAGAAGGGTATCACCGTGGTCCTCATCACCCACCACATGAACGAGGCGGAAGAGGCGGACCGGGTGGTGGTCATGGACGACGGCCTGGTGGCCATGGACGGGACGCCGGAGGAGGTGTTCGTCCGGGTGGAGGAGCTGCGGTCCATGGGGCTGACGGTGCCGGACACCGTGGATCTGCTGGACCGGCTGCGCAAGGACGGCGTGGACGTGCCGCTGGACGCCCTGCGGGTGGAGGACTGCGCCGACGCCGTGGCGGCGGCGCTGCGGAGAAACTGAGGGGAAGGAAGATACCGATTTTGGAACCAATCCTGGAGATCAAACACCTGACCCACACCTACGGCGTGGGCACGCCCTTCCAGCGCAGCGCGGTGGAGGACATGAGCTTTGACGTATACGAGGGGGAGTTTCTCGGCATCATCGGCCACACCGGCTCGGGAAAGTCCACGCTGATCCAGCATCTCAACGGACTGCTGCGGCCCAGCGGCGGCCAGGTGCTGCTGAAGGGGAGGGACATCTGGGCGGAGCCGAAGAAGATTCGGGACGTGCGCTTCCGGGTGGGGCTGGTGTTCCAGTACCCGGAGTACCAGCTTTTTGAGGAGACGGTGTACAAGGACATCGCCTTCGGCCCCGGCAACCAGGGGCGCACCGGGGCGGACCTGGACCGCTGCGTGCGGGAGGCCGCCCGCCTGGTGGGCATCCGGGACGACCAGCTGGACAAGTCCCCCTTCGAGCTCTCCGGCGGCCAGAAGCGCCGGGTGGCCCTGGCGGGGGTCCTGGCCATGGAGCCGGACGTGCTGGTGCTGGACGAGCCCACCGCCGGGCTGGACCCGGCGGGCCGGGAGAATCTGATGGCCAACATCCGGGACTATCACCGCAACAAGGGCAAGACCATTCTGTTGGTGAGCCACAGCATGGACGAGATCGCCCAGAACGTGGACCGCATTCTGGTGCTCAAGGGGGCCCGCATCCTCATGAGCGGCACCCCGGCGGAGGTGTTCGCCCGGGGCGGGGAACTGCTGGCCGCCGGGCTGGACGTGCCCCAGGTGACCCGCATCGCCATGGCCCTGCGGGACCGGGGCATGGACATCGACCCCGCCGTGTACACGGTGGAGGACCTGGAGCGGCAGCTTCTGGCCCTGAGGAGAGGCGGTGCGCCATGCTGAAGGACATCACCCTGGGCCAGTATTTCCCGGGAAATACGGTGGCCCACCGGCTGGACCCCCGGACCAAGATTTTGATGGTGGTCCTGTATATTGTGGCGCTGTTCTGCGCCAAGGGCGTGGTGACCTACGCCATTCTGGGCGTGTGCCTGGCGCTGTGCGTCCACATCTCCAAGGTGGGGGTGCGGCAATTGGTGCGGGGGCTGAAGCCGGTGCTGTTCATCATGATCTTCACCGGTATTTTGAACCTCTTCTTCACCCCCGGCACCCGGTATCTGGTGGAGTGGGGCTTTCTCCGCATCTCCGACACCGGGCTGCGCAACGCCGTCTTTATGGTGGTGCGGATCATGATGCTCATCATGGGCACCTTCCTCATGACCTACACCACCAGCCCCATCAGCCTCACCGACGGGCTGGAGCGGCTGCTGAACTGGATGAAGCGCTTCCGGGTGCCGGTCCACGAGCTGGCCATGATGATGTCCATCGCCCTGCGGTTCATCCCCACCCTCATCGAGGAGACGGACAAGATCATGTCCGCCCAGAAGGCCCGGGGCGCGGACTTTGAGAGCGGAAACCTGATGCAGAAGGCTCGGGCCCTGATCCCCATTCTGGTGCCGCTGTTCATCAGCGCCTTCCGCCGGGCGGACGAGCTGGCCACGGCCATGGAGTGCCGCTGCTACCACGGCGGCGAGGGCCGGACCAAGCTCCATGTGCTGCACTACGCGGGCCGGGACGTGGCCGCCCTGGCCCTCAGCGCCGCCGTGGCGGCGGGCGTCATCGCCATGAGCCGGTTTGGACTGTAAGGTGAAAAAAGGAGGGAGCGCGGTGAAAAGGAACTGGATGGCATGGGCGTCCCTGGCGCTGTGCGGCGTGCTTGCCGCGGCGCTGGCGCTGCAAAACGCGGCCATCGGCGGTTTGCGCGCCGAACTGGCGGACAGCCGGCAGGAGACCGGGGAGCTGACGCGCCGCCTGCATGCGGCGGAGACCGGGCTGGAAGAGCTGCGCGCCGCCGCGGACCGGCCTGCCGTCCGGTTTGCCAATCCGGTGCTCCATCCTGAAAACCGGACGCTGACGGTGGATATCCGTGCGGAACTGCCGGAACGATATGGCAGCGACCCCGCCCTCGGCTTTTGCGAGGTGGGGGAGCCCTACCGTATGGCGTGGCAGGTGGGCTTTTTCCATCGGGAGGATGAGGGGTACGTCCAGACCGTGACGTTCCCCCTCCATCTGGAAAAGGGAATCGAGCTGCGCATGGAGGACGACACCGTGCTGTTCAGCGGGGACCCGGTGGTGTCGATGCTGCCGCTGCAAGTGGCCTCCGGTGGCACCTCCTGGCACTACAATAGTCGGGAGCAGATGTTTTATCAGTGCGATTGGAGCGTGGATTTGACGGACCCGGCGGGGCAGGAGGTCCAGGCCGTGGACGGCGCCTTCCGGGTCTACCGGAACGGGGCGCTGGTCTTTCAAGGCCGGGAGATTCCGGACAGCCTCCAGGTGGAGGCGGCGGGGGAGCGCATGGACAGCCTGGGGCTGCCCTGTTCCCCCGGCGACCGGATGCGGCTGAGCTATGCCTGTAAGGACGCCTTCGGCCTGCGGTATGAATTCCCGCTTTTTGAGCTGGCCGCCAAACAGTGGGACAGCATGGAGCGCTGCCCGCTTTCCGGCCGGCCCACGGTGACGTGGCCGGATTGAGTATGATTCTTGGAAGAACTTTGCTGGAAAGGGAAGAGACTTTACCGACTGGGAGGGAGTGCTGATGAAAAAGAACTGGATACCGGCCCTCTCCCTGGCGCTGAACGCCGTGCTGCTGGCGCTGGTGATCGGCCAGGGCGTGGGGCTGCGGGCGTTTCAAAGCCAGGTGGATAGCCGCATCTTCTTTCTGGAAGACAGCCTGCGCAGCGAGATCGGCCATATCTCCGGCCAGGTGGCCCGGACCCTGGAGGAGGGTGTCCGCCTGGCGGCGGACCACCGGCTGGAGATTGCCGGGGTGGACCGGGAGCGCCGGGCCCTGACGATGGAGGCCGCGGTGACGCTGCGGGAGTGGCAGGCGGACACCCAGGCGGTGCTGCTGGCGGACCTGGCGGGAGAGACGGTGAAGACGCCGCTGGCCCGGGGGGAGAACGGCGTGTTCTCCGGGCAGGTGAAGCTGCCGCTGGACCTGCGGGGAGAGGTTGCGCTGTCCCTTGCCGTCACCACCGGCGGCACCACCGCCCGGGAGAGCCTGGACAGCTGGAGGGACCTCTCCGCGCTGCTGCCGCTACAGCGGAGCGGCTGGAGCGGCGCCGCCTGGCACTATCGGGACGGCCTCCTGACGCTGGACGAGGGCGGCCATATCTCCTTTTACGACCGGGAGGGCGCCTCCGTCCCGGTGGAAAACCCGGTGTACCGGCTGTACCGAAACGGCGTGCTCCTGGAGGAGCGGCCCGGGGTGCAGACAGAGGCCAGCCGGCTGGACGGCTTTTGCGACTATGCCTCCGGCGCCTGGCCGGAGGGGATCTCCTGCGGGCCGGGGGACCAAGTGACGCTGACCTTCTCCTGCACCGACGCCTACGGCCTCACCTATGAATACATCCAGGCCCGCTGGACCGTCGGGGCGGACGGCCAACTGGAGGAGGACCGGCAGGCGTCCGACGAATTTCCCACTCTGACCTGCGAGTAAAGGAGCCGCCATGCGCAACATCGCCTTGAAACTCATGTACAACGGCACCGCCTACCACGGCTGGCAGGTGCAGAAGAACGCCGTCTCCGTCTGCGGGACGCTGCAAACCGCCCTGGAGAAGATCACCGGGGCGCCGGTGCACCTCACCGGCTGCGGCCGGACCGACGCCGGGGTGCACGCGGAGCGGTACATCGCCAATTTCCGCACAGAGAGCCGCATCCCCGTGGAGCGGCTGCCCTTCGCCGTCAACACCCACACGCCGGAGGACATCGCCGTGGCGGAGGCATTCGAGGTGGAGGAGTCGTTCAACGCCATCGGCTCCTGCATCCAAAAGGAGTACACCTACCGCATCTATAACTCCCGGTTCAAGAATCCGTTTTATGTCAACCGGGCCTATTTCTATCCCAAGCATCTGGACGAGGCGTTTTTGAACCGGGCGGCCCACATGTTTGTGGGGACCCACGATTTCGCGGCGGTCCGCTCCGTGGGGACGGAGACCCGTTCCACCGTCCGCACCATCCACTGGTGCGACGTGACGCGCCGGGGGGAGCTGCTGGAATTGAAGGTCTGCGCCAACGGGTTTTTGTATAACATGGTACGGGCCATCACCGGCACCGTCCTCTACGCGGCGGAGGGAAAATTCGCCCCGGAGGACATTCCCGCCATCCTGGAGCGGGGGGACCGCACCGCCGCCGGGCCCACGGTGCCCCCCGGCGGACTGTACCTGACGAGACTTTGGTATGAGGATGAGCGATTAAATGGCTGACACAAAGGACATCTGGAACGACAACGACGGGGAGGAAGCGGCGCCCCGGCGCCATCCTCTCCGAAAATTTCTCGCGTTCTTCTGCACGCTGGCGGTGGTGCTGGCGGTGGTGGTGCTGGCCGCCTACCGGGACGGCACCGGCTTTGACGTGCTGCGGCGGTATTTCAACTACGGCGGCGCGGAGAAGGCCGGCGGCGACACGGTGTACGACTACGACGCCTCCCCCAGCAACCGCTTTGCCCTGCTGGGGGACCACCTGGTGGTGTTGTCCTCCACGGCGCTGCGCGTCCTGGACCAAAACGGCGGCGAGGTGTGGTCCACCCCGGTGAAGATGGAGGCTCCCGCCCTGGCCGTGGGCGGCGGGCGGGCCGCCGCCTACGACGTGGGGGGCACCCAGCTCTATGTGGTGGACGAGGACGGCCTGCTGCTGGAGCTGCCCGCCCAGGAGGCGGAGCCCTATATCGCCGCCAGCCTCAATGCGAAGGGCTATCTGGCGGTGACGGCGGAGAAGAAGAACTACAAGGGCTGCGTCACCGTCTACGACAAGGATCTGGAGGAGCTTTTCCAGTTCAAATCCTCCCGCCGCTTTGTGACAGACGCCTATGTGACGGACGACGGGGACACCCTGGCGGCGGTGACGCTGGGCCAGGAGAACAGTGTGTTCATCAGCAACGTGGTGCTCTACGACCTGACGGCCACGGGCCCCGCCTCCGCCTACGACGCCTCCGGCGGACTGGCGGTGGACCCCGCGGCGGATTACAGCATCTCCGACGGCCTGGTGGCCGCCATCGGCCAGCAGGGCGACCTGCTGGCCACGGTGTCGGACACCTGCCTGACCTACGCCACGCAGAAGGGGAAGGTGGAGGCCGCCTATTCCTACGGCGGCTCCTATCTGCGGGAGTTTGACCTGCGCGGGGAGGACTTCTCCGTGCTGCTGCTCAACCGCTACCAGACCGGCAGCGTGGGACGGCTCGTGACAGTGGGCCCCGACGGGACGGAGCTGGGCAGCCTGGATGTGAACCAGGAGGTGCTGGGTCTGTCCGCCGCCGGGCGGTATCTGGCGGTTTTGTACATGGACAGTCTGGTGATCTACAACCGGGAGCTGCAGGTGTACGCCTCCCTGCGGGGGACGGACTACGCCAAATCGGTGCTGATGCGGCCCGACGGCTCGGCGCTGCTGCTCTCCTCGGAGTCCGCGGGACTGTTTTTGCCTTAAAAGGCAGAACTTTCAGCGCGTGTTCACAAAACATTTACATGGCGAAAGGTAGGCAAACATGACAACACCTGCTATAATAGACGCGATCATTGTGGTCGTTTTGGTGGGTTTCACCGCCTTCGGCGCCCGCCGGGGCCTGTTCCGCGCCCTGGCGGGACTGGTGGCCGTGGTGGTGGCGCTGGTGGGCGCCGGCATCATCGCCGCCTCCTTCTCCGGGCCGGTGGCAAAGCTGGTGGCCCCCGCCATCGAGCGGCAGATCGCCGGAAAGGTGGACCAGGCCATGGCCGTCCAGTCGGACCGGGTGCAGATGCCGGAGGCGGACGTGGAGGGCGACTTCGGCGTGGAGGACCTGCTGGATTTGCTGGGCATTGACCAGGCGGCGCGGGACTCCATGGTGCAGCGGGCGGAGGAGACGGTGCGGGACACCGGCGCGTCCATCGCCGCGGCGGTGGTGGAGAGCGTGGCCCGCTCCGTGATCTACGGGGCGCTGTACATCCTGTCCTTCCTGGCGCTGACGGTGCTGCTCCGTGTGCTCATCAAGGCCATGGACCTGGTGCTGAAGCTGCCGGGGCTCCACGGACTCAACGCCCTGGGGGGCGGCGCCATCGGCCTGGCCGAGGGCGTGCTGCTGCTGTTTTTGGCGGTTTGGGTGCTGCGGCAATTGGGGGTCTCCTTTGAGACGGAGACGTTCGCCCAGGCCCATATTCTGCGTATGTTCACGACCAATACGCCATTGAGCGTGCTGGCGTTTTTGCAATGACGGACGGGTTGAGCCGTCAACTTTCTGGAGGTATACGATGCAGCCTACACTTTGTTCGAGATGTAAGAAAAATGTGGCCGTGGTGTTCATTTCCAAAATGGACGGCGATAAGACGGTCAACGAGGGTCTGTGCTTAAAATGTGCCAAGGACCTGGGCCTGCCCCAGGTGGACGATATGATGAAGCGCATGGGGATTTCCGACGAGGACCTGGAGACCCTGAACACCGAGATGCTCCAGGCCTTCAACGGCGTGGAGAACATTGAGGACCTGCCCGGCGGGGAGGAGAGCGGGGAGGAGGAAGAGGACGGCAAGACCGCCACCTTCCCCTTCCTGAACCGGCTCTTCTCCGGCGGCGACGCCCCCAAGGCGGAGGGCGAGGAGAGCGGCAGCCGGGAGCGGCGCAAGGAGGACCGGAAGGAGAAGGCCCCCAAGCGCAAGTACCTGGAGAGCTACTGCATCTCCCTGACCCAGCGGGCCAAGGACGGCAAGCTGGACCCGGTGATCGGCCGGACCCAGGAGATTGAGCGGGTGGTGCAGATTCTCAACCGCCGCCAGAAGAACAACCCCTGCCTCATCGGCGAGCCCGGCGTGGGCAAGACCGCCATCGCCGAGGGCCTGGCCCAGCGGATTGTGCAGGGCGACGTGCCCTTTAAGCTGCGGGAGAAGGAGGTCTACCTCCTGGACCTGACGGCCCTGGTGGCCGGCACCCAGTTCCGGGGCCAGTTTGAGAGCCGCATGAAGGGCCTGATCGACGAGGTGAAGAAGCTGGGCAACATTGTCCTCATGATCGACGAGGTCCACAACATCGTGGGCGCCGGCGACGCCGAGGGCAGCATGAACGCCGCCAACATCCTCAAGCCCTCCCTCTCCCGGGGGGAGATTCAGGTCATCGGCGCCACCACCTTCAACGAGTACCGCAAGTCCATCGAAAAGGACACCGCCCTGGAGCGGCGCTTCCAGCCGGTGACGGTAAACGAGCCCTCCCTGGAGGACGCCATCCAGATTCTGAAGGGCTTGGCACCCAAGTACGAGGCGTTCCACGGGGTGAAGATCTCCGAGGGCATCCTCCGCCAGGCGGTGCTGCTCAGCGAGCGCTACATCACCGACCGCTTCCTGCCGGATAAGGCCATCGACCTCATCGACGAGGCCTGCTCCGACCTGAACCTGAAGGACCCGGACATCTCCCGGCGGATGCAGATCCAGCGGGAGCTGGAGGACTACGAAAAAGAGCGGGTCATGCTGGAGGAGCAGGAGGAGAAGGAAGAGGGGGACTACGCCCGCATGGCGGAGCTGAAGAGCAAGGAGCTCCAGCTCCGGACGGAGCAGGAGGCCCTGCTGGCCAAGGGCGACCCCCGGCTCTCCATGGAGAACCTGGCCCACGTCATCGAGCTGTGGACCAAGATTCCCGCCTCCCGCATCCGGGAGCAGGAGTTCCAGCGGCTGAGCCAGCTGGAGAGCCGCCTGAAGGAGCACATCATCGGCCAGGACGAGGCCATTGCCGCCGTGTCCGCCGCCGTGCGGCGCAACCGGGTGGGCATCTCCCCCAAGCACAAGCCCGTCAGCTTCATCTTTGTGGGCTCCACCGGCGTGGGCAAGACGGAGCTGGTGAAGCAGCTGGCAAACGACCTCTTCAACACCCCGGACGCCCTGATCCGGCTGGACATGTCCGAATTTATGGAGAAGCACTCGGTCTCCCGCATCGTGGGGTCCCCCCCCGGCTATGTGGGCTACGACGAGGCGGGCCAGCTGACGGAGAAAATCCGCCGCAAGCCCTACGCCGTGGTGCTGTTCGACGAGATTGAAAAGGCCCATCCCGACGTGCTGAACGTGCTGCTGCAAATCCTGGACGACGGCGAGATCACCGACGCCCACGGCCGGAGGGTGAATTTCGAGAACACCATCATCGTCATGACCTCCAACGCCGGCAGCGCAACCAAGGAGGGCACCGTGGGCTTTGACCGCACCACCAGCCAGCAGGACGGCGACCGGGCCATGAAGGCCCTACAGCAGTTCCTGCGGCCGGAGTTCATCAACCGGGTGGATGCGGTGATCACCTTCAACCGCCTGTCGGAGGAGAACTTCCAGCGCATCGCCCGCATCATGCTGGGCGAGCTGGTGGACTCCCTGCGGGACAAGGGCATCACCTTCACCTACGGCGAGGAGCTGGTGGCCTTCCTCACACACAAGTCCTACTCCCGGACCTACGGCGCCCGGAACCTGCGGCGCACCATCCAGCGGGAGGTGGAGGACCCCATGGCCACCCGCATCATCGACAGCTATGAGCACCCCGTCAGCCAGGTGAAAGCCGCCGTGGAGAACGAGGCCGTGAAGCTCTACACCCTGTGAGGGAAGGAGGGGGAGAGGCGTGAAGCTGTTTCGGAAGAACATGGACCCCCGCTGCGCTTACTGCCGCCGGGGCCAGCAGATCAACGAGCGGGAGGTGGCCTGCCTGAAGCGGGGCGTGGTGCCCATGGAGCACCACTGCCGGGCCTTCCAGTACGACCCGCTGAAACGGGTGCCCCCCCGGCCTGCCGCACTGGACACGGAAAAGTTGAAAGAAGCGGATTTTTCGCTGTGAAGCACGACAGGCGCCGGGGGGAATCTCACGGCGCCTGTTTTGCAAAAAGGAGGAGCAAAGGATGAAGCTGAGCCGTATCTGCGCCCTGTATTTCAGCCCCACCGGCACCACGGACAAGGCGGTGAACACCATTGCCGACGCTCTGGGGAGGAATTGGGAGCTGCCGCCGGAGCGGATTTGCTTTACCAAACCGGCAGAGCGTGCCAAGGAGTATTCCTTTACAGAGGGGGATCTGGTGGTGGTGGGCACGCCCACCTATGCCGGCCGGGTGCCCAACAAGCTGCTGCCGGACCTGCGGACCCGGCTCCGGGGAAACGGGGCACTGGCGGTGCCGGTGGTGCTGTTTGGAAACCGGAATTACGACCATTCCCTGGCGGAATTGTGCGCCGTTTTGGAGGCGGCGGGGTTCCACACCGTGGCCGCCGGGGCCTTTGTGGGCCGCCACGCCTTCACGGACCAGCTGGGCGAGGGCCGTCCGGACTGGGACGACAAGAAGGAGATGGAGGCCTTTGCCCAGGCGATTGCTGACAAGGTAAATAGCTTGACAGGGGTACCGGCGCCGGTCGCCGTCCCCGGGGACCCCCAGGCCCCCTACTACACCCCCCGGGGCGTGGACGGGGAGCCGGTGAACTTCCTGAAAGCAAAGCCGAAGACCGATTTGGGGAAGTGCTGCGGCTGCGGCGCCTGCGCCCGGCTGTGCCCCATGGGGGCCATCAATCCGGAGAACGTGGCGGAGGTGCCGGGTGTCTGCATCAAGTGCCAGGCCTGCGTGCGCAAGTGCACCCACCGGGCCAAATACTTTGACGACCCTGCCTTCCTCTCCCACGTGGCCATGCTGGGGGCAAACTTCCGGGAGCCGAAGGCAAACGAGGTGTTCCTGTGAGCCGCCGGGTTAGGGTGGCGGCGGCCTCGGTGGGCTGGCTGCTGCTGATCAATGTGATCCCCTTTTGGACGGTGCTGCTGGACCGGTGGGGCGTCACGGGCATCCCCAAAGTGGCGTGCTTCTGGCTGGTGCTGCTTTCCGCCCTTGTGCTGGCGGCGCAGGAGGGGCGGGGAACCTATCCCACCAAGCGGCTGCGGCGGCTGTCTCTGGGCAGCATCGGGCTGGAGACCTTTCTCATCGCCGCCACCTGTCAGGTCGTTTGGCTGGCCCTCGCGTGGCTGCTGCTTTGGCCCGGGGTGTTTTCCACCGGGACGCTGCTTGCGGCCCTGCTGATAACGGCTCTGGTGCTGCTGGTCCTCTTTTGGGGCAGCATGATTCCCGTCTACCTCACCTCCGTGCAGTTGGGCATCAAGCACCGCGTCCTGGCGGCCCTCTGCGGGTGGATTCCCCTTCTCAACATCTGGTACTTACGCAAGATCATCCGCATCACCGCCGACGAGGTGGAGTTTGAGACGGAGAAGTGGGAGCTGGACGAGGTCCGGGCGGAGAGCGAGATCTGCAAGACCCGGTATCCCATTCTGCTGGTCCACGGGGTCTTTTTCCGGGATTTCCGCTACCTGAACTATTGGGGCCGTATCCCCCGGGAGCTGCAGCGCAACGGCGCCACGGTCTTTTACGGCGGCCAGCAGTCCGCCGCCGCGGTGGAGGACAGCGGGCGAGAGCTGGCCGGGCGCATCCGGGAGGTGCTGGAGCAGACCGGCTGCGAAAAGGTGAACATCATCGCCCACTCCAAGGGCGGGCTGGACAGCCGGGCCGCCATCGCCCATTGCGGGATGGCCCCTTACGTCGCCACCCTCACCACCATCAACACCCCCCACCGGGGCTGCATTTTTGCGGAGTACCTCCTGGGCAAGGTGCCCGAGGCCGTCCGGCTGAACATTGCCGCCGCCTACAACGCCACGTTGAAAAAGCTGGGAGACCCGGACCCGGACTTTCTCTCGGCGGTGACGGACCTGACCGAGAGCGCCTGCCTGGCCCGGAACGCGGAGACGCCGGACGACCCCGGCGTGGTGTATGAGAGCGTCATGTCCTACTGTAAGCGGGCGGTCCACGGCAAGTTCCCCCTGAACATGACCCATCCCATCGTCCGGCATTTCGACGGGCGGAACGACGGACTGGTGTCGGTGGAGTCCGCCAAGTGGGGCAGCGCCTTTACGCTGCTGGAGCCCAGGGGAAGGCGGGGCATCTCCCACGGCGACGTAGTGGACCTGAACCGGGAGAACATCCCGGGCTTCGACGTGCGGGAGTTTTACGTCAACCTTGTGGCCGGTTTGAAAAATCGGGGCTACTGAAAAAGAGGCCGGGACGGCATTGCCGTCCCGGCCTTTTTCACGTGCAGTAGGTCTGGTAGAGGGCCGTGTGGTCGTAGATGGCCCGCCAGGAGCTGGGGGCGTCTGCGGTGACGCAGAGGTACCGCTTTCCGTCCCCGGCCTGGCCGCAGCTGGCGGCGCAGGACCCAGCCTGGACCACGTAGCCCGTCTTGGCGCCCACGATCTGGAAGTCCCCGGTGAACCGGTCCTCAATGCGGCGGAGGAACCAGTTGGAGAGCACCTGGCCCTCCGGGTGCTCCGGCGTGGGGGCGGTCTCATAGGTCCGGGCATTCAGAATTTCCCGGCAGAGGGGGTCGTCCATGGCGGCCTTCAGAATCATGGCCACGTCATAGACCGTGCAGACGTTGTTTTCGTCGTAAATGCCCACGCAGTTGGAGAACCGGGCGGTGTCCGACAACCCTAGCTCCGCTGCCTTGGCGTTCATCAGCTCCACAAAGGCCTCGTGGGACCCGGATACGTAGTAGGCGAGGCCTAGGGCGGCATCCGCGCCGGAGGGGAGGATGGTGCCGTAGAGCAGTTCCCGGACGGAAACGGTCTCTCCGATCTCCAGTCCTACCACGCTGCAGCCGTGGACAAAACAGTAGTCCGTGATGTCGATGGTCATGGTGAAGGTGTCGTCCAGGTTGGTGACGTGCTCCGCCGCCACCAGGAGGGTGAGGATTTTGGTCATGGAGGCGGGGCTGACGACGGTGCCGGAGGCCTTCTCCGCCAGAATGGTCCCCGCCTCCAGATCAATGAGGACGGCATGGCTGCTGTCAATGCTGTCCCCCAACTGGACGGTGGCGGCGGTGGCCTCCGCGGCGTAAGGGCCCGCCGGCTCTTCCGGCGGCACCGGCTCCTCCGGCAGGACCTGGGGGGCGGGGGTCTCCGGCTGGGCGGCGGCCGCCGGTTTTCGCTGGAGGCCCCAGGCGGAGAGGAGAATCACCATGACCAGGGCCAGGGCGCCTGCGGGCAGGAGCTGGCGCAGCTGCTGGCGCCTGCGCTCCTGCTGTCTTTTCCGCCGGGCCGCGGCCCGCTGCGCCCGGCGGGCCTGCCGCTCCTCCTCGCTGATGATGGGTGTGTACCGTTCGTCCATATGCGCGCTCCCCCTGCAAGTAGTCAACACTGCTATTTTAGCAGAAACTCCGACGGATTTCACCATCTTTTTTTCAAAAACAGGCCCTCTTTGTCCATGGGAAAATTTCCCGGGGACCGGCTCAAATAGCTGTCGGGCCAAGTCCTTTTTGCATAGCCTGAGAATGAAATCAAATCAGGAGGGGACCCTTATGGCTCAGGTAACGCACTTCTTCGCCGGCGCCAACAGCGGCGACGGCTTTCAAAACCTCTTTTCGGAGATGGTGGACATCGAGGATACTTACGATTTCATGGTGCTCAAGGGCGGTCCCGGCGTGGGGAAGAACACCTTCATGCGGGAGATCGGGCGGACCATGGAGCAGGCGGGGACGGCGGTGGAGTACCTGTGGTGCTCCGGCGACCCGGACTCCCTGGACGGCGTGGTGCTGCCGGAGCTGCGCTGCGCCGTGGCGGATGGTACAGCGCCCCATGTGCTGGAGCCCAGGTATCCGGCGGCGGTGGACCGGTATGTGGACCTGGGGCGGTTTTACGATTTGGCCGCGGCCAAATCGTCGGCGGAGGAGGCGAAGGCACGGACCCACGCGTACAAGGCGGCCTATGTCCGGGCCTACCACAGCCTGAAGGCGGCCCGGCAGGTGGAGCTGGACACGGTGGCGGCGGCGACCCGGCGCTTTGACCAGGACCGGGCGGAGCGCCGGGTGAGCGGCATCATCGCCCGGGAGCTGCGGGGAAAGGGGCACGGCCGGGGGCGGACCCTGCGGCGCTTCTTGGGCAGCGTGACGTACAAGGGCTACATCTGGCGCTTTGACAGCGTGGACGCCCTGTGTCCCCGGGTCTATGAGTTTGCCGACAGCTGGGAGCTGGCGGGGGCGTCCCTGGCGCGGCTCCACCGGGCGGCGGAGCAGGCGGGCTTCGACACCATCGCCTGCATGGCCCCGGAGGCCCCCGGGCGGATGGAGCATCTGCTGGTGCCGGAGCTGGGGCTGGCCTTCGTCACCTCCCGGCCGGGGATGGACTACGGGCGGAAGCCCTACCGCCGCATCCGGCTGGACGCCATGACGGAGCCGGAGGGCAAGGCCCGGCTGCGCTTCCAGAGCCGCATGACGGCGCTGCTGCGCCAGGAGGGCGTGGGGGCGCTGAAGGAGGCCAAGGCCGCCCACGACGCGCTGGAGGCGGTTTACAACCCCTATGTGGATTTCGACGGCGTCCGGGCCCTGGCGGCGCTGGAGGCGGGGCGGCTCCTGAGCTACCTGGACCACCCGGCGGGGTGAGGCCCCGGCTTCCCCCGCCGCGCCGGGGGAAGCCTTGCGGAGGGCGGCGAAACGTGGTATAATCATTCCCATCAAACACAAACGTGAGGGCCGCCCGCCGGGGCGGCCCTGCTGGCGGAGGGGATATGACCAAAGAAGAAGCTCTGAAAACCTATTTCGGCTACGACGCCTTCCGGGGCGGCCAGGAGGAGATCATCGACGCGCTGCTCTCCCGCCGGGACGCCCTGGCCATCATGCCCACCGGCGCGGGCAAGTCGGTGTGCTATCAGATTCCGGCGCTGCTGCTGCCGGGCATCACCTTGGTGATCTCCCCCCTGGTGTCCTTGATGGGGGACCAGGTGACGGGGCTGGTGCAGATGGGCGTCCCGGCGGCCTACCTCAACAGCAGCCTCACCTACCGCCAGTATCTCCTGGCCCTCAGCCGGGCCAGGGAGGGGCGGTACAAAATCATCTATGTGGCGCCGGAGCGGCTGGAGACGGAGGGGTTCCAGGCATTCGCCCGGGAGGCGGACATCTCCCTGGTGGCGGTGGACGAGGCCCACTGCATCTCCCAGTGGGGCCAGGACTTCCGGCCCGCCTACCTGAACATCCCGGCCTTTGTGGCCTCGCTGCCGCGGCGGCCGGTGGTGGGGGCCTTCACCGCCACCGCCACCCCCGACGTGAAGGAGGACATCCAGCGCCTGCTGGCTCTGGAGGACCCGCTGCGCGTCACCACCGGCTTTGACCGGAGCAACCTGTACTTCGAGGTGCAGCAGCCGGAGAGCAAAAAGGCGGCGCTTCTGGAGATCGTCAAGGGCCGCCCGGACAAGTGCGGCATCGTCTACTGCGCCACCCGGAAGAATGTGGAGGAGGTCTGCGCCTTCCTCCAGGAGCGGGGCGTGGCCGCCACCCGCTATCACGCGGGACTGGAGGCGGAGGAGCGGCGGAAAAACCAGGAGGACTTCCTCTACGACCGGGCGGCGGTGATGGTGGCCACCAACGCCTTCGGCATGGGCATCGACAAATCCGACGTGCGGTACGTGGTCCACTACAATATGCCCAAGGACGTGGAGAGCTACTACCAGGAGGCGGGCCGGGCGGGCCGGGACGGCCTGCCCTCCAGCTGCATCCTGCTGTTCAGCGGCCAGGATGTGCGGACGGGGGAGTTTCTCATCACCCACGGCGAGCAGCGGGAGGATCTGGACCCCGCCACGGTGGAGCGGCTGCGCCAGCGGGATTTGCAGCGGCTGCGCCAGATGACGGGCTACTGCCGGACCCGCCACTGCCTGCGCCAGTACATCCTGCGCTATTTCGGGGAGAACGCCCCCGACGACTGCGGCACCTGCTATAACTGCCTCCACAACTTCGAGGAGGTGGAGGTGGGCCGGGAGGCCCGGCGGATTCTCGCCTGCGTGTCGGAGCTGGGACAGGCCTTCGGCGTGGGCATCGTGACGGAGACCCTCTGCGGCGCGGAGACGGACAAGGTGCGCAAGTACCACCTGGACCGGGAGCCCAGCTACGGCGCCCTCCGGGACCTGGGGGCCCGGGCGGTGCGGGAGCGCATCCGCTTTTTGCTGGATGAGGGGATTCTGGTCCTCAGCTCCGGCCAGTACCCGGTGGTGCGGCTGGGGGCGCGGGCCGGGGAGGTTTTGGAGAGCGGGGAGCCGCTGGTGATGCGAACCGTCCGGGAGGAGGTGCGGCCCGCCGCCCGCCGCGGGGCGGCTACGGAGCTGGACGATGTCCAGGCGGCGCTGTTCCAGCGGCTGCGGGGCCTGCGGGCCCGGATTGCCCGGGTGCAGGGCGTCCCGGCCTACGTGGTGTTCTCGGACAAGACGCTGCGGGAGCTGGCGGTGGCCCGGCCCCGGAGCCTGGCGGAGTTCCGGGCGGTGAGCGGCGTGGGCGACGCCAAGGCCGCCCGGTACGGCAAACAGTTCCTGGCGGAGCTGCAGGCGGAGGAGATGTGAGACCTCTCTTTTTCTGCCGGAGGACGGCGAGGACAAGGCGGGGGAAGCGGTGTATGCTGAAAGCGGAAAGGAGCGATGGGTATGGAATGGCTGGAACGGCTCAACGATGCCATGGCGTATGTGGAGGAGCATTTGACAGGGGAGATCACCCTGGAGGGGGCGGCCCAGCGGGCGGCCTGCTCGGCGTATCACTTTCAGCGGATGTTTCCCTATGTGGCGGGCGTTTCGTTTTCCGAGTATGTCCGGCGGCGGCGGATGACCGCCGCGGCCATGGATCTGGCGGGCGGGGAAGAGCGGGTCATCGACGTGGCGGCCCGGTACGGCTACGAGTCCCCCACGGCCTTCAACCGCGCCTTCCAGAGTGTCCACGGCCTCCCGCCCAAGGCGGCCCGGGTCCGGGGCGCCCAGCTGAAGGCCTTTCCGCCCATCACCTTTACCTTGTCGATCAAAGGAGAAGAAGCAATGGAATTTCAGATTGTGGAGCGGGAGGGCTTCCGCGTGGTGGGCTTTGCCACCAAGGAGTCCATGACCATGGAGGATTGTTTTGAAAAGGTCCCCCTGTTCTGGAAGCAGGTCAGCGGGGACATCCCCCGGCTGCTGCCGCTGATGGACGGCGGGGAGCCCAGGGGCGTGCTGGGTGTGTCCGCCTGCGACGGCGGCGAATTTTCCGGGTACTACATCGGCGTGGCCACGGGGCAGGCGGCGCCGGAGGGGATGGAGGCCTGCGCGGTCCCGGCGGGGACCTGGGCGGTGTTCCCCTGCGTGGGGCCCATGCCCCAGGCCATGCAGGCGCTGCAGCAGCGGATCATCAGCGAGTGGTTGCCCGCCTCCGGCTACGAGTACGCCGCCGCTCCGGATATCGAGGTCTACTTCCCCGGAGACCAAACCGCCCCGGGCTATCGCAGCGAGGTGTGGCTCCCCATCACGCCGGCAAAAAAATCCTGAAAGTGGTTGACAGCGGCGGAGTTTTGGGGTAAGGTAACAGTGTAATTGAATATGCGTCCGGTAGGTAAGGCTACCACAGGGATATGGATCGCTGCCGCAAAGTGATGGAGACATCACGCGATGGTTTGAACAGGTTTTGTCGAACAAGAAGGCATCACCTAACGCGATTTCACCGCCCGGTGGAGCTAAAGCTTGAACGGTGGCAGGTTGCATTTGCGTTGAGAGTACGCGCCCCACCGTTTGGGGCGCGTATTTTTTTGCGAAGACTACAAAAAAGAGAGGTGAACGGAATGGACGCCGGCAGTCGAAGGCCAGACAAATCAGAATCCCCTGATCGGAACAGCCGTCAGGACGGAGCCGGTACCGGCGTCTGTCCCGATTAGGCGAGCGTTGTCCGGCCTCCCTGTCCAAACGGAGCGATGCTTCGGAACGCAAGGAGGTAACGACCGATGAAGAATCAGACTACGTTTGAGCGCACCCTCTCCCTGGGTGCCGTTTCCCAGGACACCGTGGCCGCCATCATGTGGCGGGAGCCGGTGGTCCTGCCCCCGGCCTGCCGTATCAACGAGGCCATTGAGCGCATCCGGCAGGTGGGGCTGCCCGACGCAAACATGAACCACTGCTATGTAGTGGCGGAGGACTATACGCTGCTTGGCATGGTGTCCCTGCGGGAGCTGCTGCTGACCCGGGGCGGCACCCGGATGGAGAGCGTCATGTCCCATCCCTTCGTCACCCTCCAGCCGGAGGACGACCAGGAGCTGGCCGCCCAGCTGATGCAGGAGTACGACCTGCCGGAGCTGCCGGTGGTGGACGGGGAGAACCGCCTGGTGGGCGTGGTCACCGCCGACGACGCCATGGCGGTGTTGCAGGAGGAGGCCACGGAGGACATGGAGCGGATGGCCGCCATGACTCCCTCGGAGCGGCCCTATCTGGAGAGCTCCGCGGTGCGCATCTTCCTGGACCGCATCCCCTGGCTGCTGCTGCTGATGCTCTCCGCCGCCTTTACCGGCGGCATCATCGCCCACTTCGAGGACGCCCTGGCGGCCCAGGTAGCCCTGACCGCCTTCATCCCCATGCTGATGGACACCGGCGGCAACTGCGGCAGCCAGTCCTCCGTCACGGTGATCCGGGGCCTGTCCCTGGGCGAGGTGGGTTTTTCCGACTGGCTGCGGGTGATCTGGAAGGAGACCCGGATCAGCACCCTGTGCGCCCTGGCGCTGGCGGCGGTGAATTTCCTGCGGCTGCTGGCGATGAGCAGCGTGGGGACCGCCGTGGCGGCCACCGTCAGCCTGACCCTGGCGGCCACCGTGATTCTGGCGGACCTGGTGGGCGGCATCCTGCCCATCCTGGCCAAGCGCCTGGGCTTCGACCCGGCGGTGATGGCCAGCCCCCTCATCACCACGGTGGTGGACGCCATGTCCCTGCTGGTGTATTTCCAGCTGGCCTCCTGGCTGCTGGGGATTTGAACTGTCGAAAAAGTGCCGCAGGCACTTTTTCGAGAGGGCTGCGGCCCGCTGCGCGCATTCGCTGTGCGCCTTTGGCGCACAGTTCGCACACTTGTGGGCCGAGAAGTCGTTTCCGCCGCGTACACGCCGCGGCAGAAACGAATTTCATTTTATTTTGCCGCTCCGGCGGCAAAACTCTGTGAGACGTTTGAAAAGGAGAGGCACGGCGCAGCGCGCCGTGCCTCTCCTTTTTTCAGTTCAGGAAGTCCTTCAGCTTTTTGCTGCGGCTGGGGTGGCGCAGCTTGCGCAGGGCCTTGGCCTCGATCTGGCGGATGCGCTCTCGGGTGACGTTGAACTCCTTGCCAACCTCCTCCAGGGTGCGGGTGCGGCCGTCCTCAATGCCGAAGCGCAGCTTCAGCACCTTCTCCTCCCGGGGGGTCAGGGTGGAGAGAACGTCCATCAGCTGCTCCTTGAGCAGCGTGAAGGAGGCGGCCTCGCTGGGTTCGCTGGCGCCCTCGTCGGGGATGAAGTCGCCCAAGTGGCTGTCCTCCTCCTCGCCGATGGGGGTCTCCAGGGAGACGGGCTCCTGGGCGATTTTCAAAATCTCCCGGACCTTCTCCACCGGCATGTTCATCTCCACGGAGATCTCGTTGGGGGTGGGGTCGTGGCCCAGCTCCTGGAGAAGCTGGCGGCTGACCCGGATGACCTTGTTGATGGTCTCCACCATGTGGACGGGGATGCGGATGGTGCGGGCCTGGTCGGCGATGGCCCGGGTGATGGCCTGGCGGATCCACCAGGTGGCGTAGGTGGAGAACTTGTAGCCCTTGGTGTAGTCAAACTTCTCCACGGCCTTGATGAGGCCCAGGTTGCCCTCCTGAATCAGGTCCAGGAACAGCATTCCCCGCCCCACGTACCGCTTGGCGATGGAGACCACCAGGCGGAGGTTGGCCTCCGCCAGCTTCTGCTTGGCCCGCTCGCCCTGGCGGTAGTCCTTCTTCCAGGCGGCCTCCTCCTCGGCGGAGGCGGTGACGGTCTCTCCGGCCTCCCGCTGGCGCCGCAGCTCCGCCAGCTTCTCCTCCGCCTCATTTCCGGCAGCCATGGCCTTGGCCAGGTTGGTCTCCTCGTCGGGGGAGAGCAGGGGCACCTTGCCGATCTCCTTGAGGTACATGCGCACGGGGTCGTCGATGGAGAAGTTGTTCACCAGGGTGTTGGGGTCCACCAGCTCCTCTTCCTCCACGTCGGCGATCTCCTCGGCGGCGGGCTCCCCCTCCACCAGATCGTCGGGCAGCAGGTCCGCCCCGGCGCTGATGTCGATGTTCAGGGCCTCCAGGGAGTCGTAGAGCTGGTCCATCTGGTCGCCTTCCAGGTTCAGGTCGTCCACAGCCTCCATCAGCTCGGCGGACTCCAGCTTGCCCTTCTTCTTCCCCTTGGCCAGCAGCTCCCGGAGCTTTTCATTGTTGATGAGCCAGCCGGCGGCGGGCAGCGCCGACACCTGCTTGTCGTCCAGGCGGACGATGCCGGCCTTCCGGGCCTCCTCGTCGGTCATGATGGGGGCGGGCTCCTCCGCCGCCTCCGTCTTCTTGCCGGATTTTTTGGCGGAAACCGCAGCCGGCTCCTCTGCCTCCCCGGCCTGCACCAGGGCCTCTTCCGCCGCCGCTGCGGCCAGAAGGGCGTCCGCCTGTGCCTTCAGCTCTGCGGGAGTCATCTTTTCCAAATCGTTTGCCATGCTGCTTTCCTCACTTTTTATCTTTATATTTTTCTGTTGCCGCCAGCAGGGGGTCCACCTGCCCGCCGTCGGCCCGCTTTTCAAATTCCGAGCGGATGATGCGTATGTAGTCCGCCAGGGCTTGGGCGGCGTTCCGGGCCGACTCGGGCTGCTGGCAGACGGCGGAGACGTGGTTCATCTCCTCCCGGGTCAGGGCCCCCGCCAGGGAGGCCACGGTGACGCTGCGGCCCTCCTCCTTGGCCTGCCACAGAAGGCGGAACACCTTTCCCAGCAGCGGAGAGGAGAACTGGTCCTCCGTCAGGGGCGGCTGGCCGGGGAAGAGGCTCTCGTCCATGGTCAAAAGCCGCAGGACGCCCTCCTCCGCCCGGGCGGAGCGGAGGTTTTCGTACCGCAGGCCCCGCTCCCGGGGCTGGAGCTGGGCCGCCGGATTCAGCTCTTTGCGCAGCTCCGCCCGCTTCTCCCGGGCCAGGCGCCGCTTGGCGGCGCGCTGGACCTCCAGCTTCATGGCGTCGGGGGTGATCTTGGCCGCCTCCGCCGCCCGGGCGGTGTAGATTTCCCGCTCCACCGCGCTGGGCAGGGAGGCCAGCAGCTCGCTGACCTCCTCGCAGTAGGCGATGCGGCTCTCGTCGCTGCCCAGGTCGTACTTGCCGGCCACCTGGGCCATCCGGAACTCCACGCCGTTTTCGCTGCCGCTGAGCAGGCGCTCAAAGGCCCCGGCCCCCTGGAGCTTGATGAAGTCGTCGGCGTCCTGCTTCACGTAGGCCCCGTCCACCAGCCGCCGGGGCAGCTGGAGGACTTTTACCGAGAACTCCGAGCCGCTCAGAATCTGAAGGGCCCGCTCCGTGGCGATTTTTCCGGCGTTGTCGTTGTCGTAGCAGAGGACCAGCTCCTTTGTGAACCGGGAGAGGAGCCGGGTCTGCTCCACCGTCAGCGCCGTGCCCATGGAGGCCACCGCGTTGTCGAACCCCGCCTGGTGGAGGGTCACGATGTCCAGGTTGCCCTCGCAGAGGATGATGTTGGGCCGCTTGGTCTTTTTGGCCAGGTTCAGGCCGTACAGCACCCGGCGCTTGGCGTACACCGGCGTCTCCGAGGAGTTCATGTACTTGGGCTCCGATTTGTCCAGCACCCGGCTGCCGAAGGCCACCACGTCCCCCCGGGTGTCGATCACCGGGAGCATCAGGCGGTTTCGGAACTTGTCGTACAGCCCGCCGCTGCGGTTTTGCACCACCAGCCCCGCCTCCAGCAGCTCCGACTTGGTGTAGCCCTTTTTTGTCATGGCGGTGAGGAGCACGTCCCAGGCGTCCAGGGAGGCGCCCATGCCGAACTTCACCGCCGTCTGCCGCGTGATCTGCCGCCGGGACAGGTAGTCCTGCACCGCCTGGCCCTCCGGCTGCTGGAGCAGCTGGTGGTAAAAGCGGGCGGCGTCCCGGTTCAGCTCCAAAAGCCGGGCCCGGCGGCGCCCGGCCTCCCGGTCGCCGTCCTCCTCCGGCACCTCCATCCCCGCCCGCTTGGCCAGAAAGCGCACCGCGTCGGGGAAGGGGAGGTTCTCCTCCTCCATGATGAAGTTCACCACGCCGCCGCCCTTTTTGCAGCCGAAGCAGTAGAAAATCTGTTTGTCGGGGGAGACGGAGAAGGAGCCGGTCTTCTCGCTGTGGAAGGGACAAAGGCCGAAGAGGTTGGAGCCCTTCCGGGTCAGCTGCACATAGCTGCCCACCACGTCCACAATGTCGCTGCGGGCGATGAGCTCGTCCATAAAGCTCTGGGGAAAGGGCATGGGGGACCCTCCTTTCGGTCAGTTTTACCACATTTTCTGCCAATCATACTGTAAAAACGATTGCTTTTACAGCTTAGCATTTTTATATACCCCGTGGATTTTGAATTTCCTCTTTTTTTTCACAATTTTTTTCAAAAAACTTTGTGGGCGCTGCGGCTTTACAGGACCGGCGGCAGCCGCTACAATAAAACCAAACGGTCGAAGGGGGGAGAACAGTGTCCATCGAGCTGTGGGCGGCCCGGCTGGAGCGGCCGCTGACGGAGCGGGAGGCGGCGGCCATGCTGGAGCAGCTGCCTCCGGAGCGCCGGGAGCGGGTGCTGCGCATCCAGCAGCCGGAAAAGCGGCGGGAGCCGCTGTGCGCCTATTTGATTCTACGCCTGGCGCTGTGGGAACAGTACCGGTGGCGGGAATTGCCGGAGATCGCCAGGACCTCCCTGGGCAAGCCCTTCTTCCCGGACCACCCGGAGGTCCACTTCAACCTCAGCCATACCGCCGGCGCCGTGCTGGTGGCGCTGAGTGGCGAGCCGGTGGGGGTGGACATCGAGCGCATCCGCCCCGTCAGCCTGCGGGCCATGCGCCGCCTGGCGGACGTGTCCACCGAGGCGGACTTCTTCCGGAGCTGGGTCCGGCGGGAGGCCCGGACCAAGCGCAGCGGCACCGGCGTGGGCACCATGATGCGCGCCGAGTCCCCCCTCCAGTACGGGGAGCACTACTACGAGCTGGACACCTTCCCCGGCTACGCGGCGGGGGTGGCCACCCGCAGCGCCGGTCCGCCGGGAAGGGTGCGCAAGTACTCCCTGGAGGAGATGCTGTGAGGGTCGTCTTATTGACTTTTACGGGGCAGCGGGTATAATATCTTCGGGAAAGCCTGCATTTTGGGATAATTTTTGAGGGAGGCACACGTACTATGCAAACCTATCCGATCACTGTGGCGGGGCTGAAGCGGGAGCTGCCCATCTGTAAGGTCACAGACGACCTGTACATCGGCGCGTTCATCTGCTTCGGCGACGCGGAGCTGACTGTGGCCTGTGCCCGGGAGCTTCTGAAGCTGGTCCCCGCCGGCAGCTATGACTATCTCTTCACCGCCGAGGCCAAGAGCATTCCCCTGATCCACGAGATGGCCCGGCAGTCCGGTGCGTCCAAGTACTTCATCGCCCGGAAGGTCCCCAAGGCCTACATGCCGGACCCCATCTACGTGGAGGACCAGTCCATCACCACCGCCGGGTCCCAGCGGCTGTACCTGGGGCGGGATGACGCGGAGTTGATCCGGGGCAAGCGCGTGCTGCTGATGGACGATGTGATCTCCACCGGCGGCTCCCTCCTGGCCATGGAGGCCCTGGTGGAAAAGGCAGGCGGCACCGTGGCGGGGAGAGTGGCGGCCCTGGCGGAGGGGGACGCCCAGAACCGGACGGACATCCGCTACCTGGCGCCGCTGCCGGTGTTCAACGCCGACGGCACCGTGAAGAAGTGAAGATCCCCCGGCGGCGCGCCCTCCTCGGACGGCGCGCCGCTTTTTTGCGCCCCGTCAGGGCGATTTTGTCACTTTTTTGTAACGAACCGAAGGCCGGGCCTATGCTATCATCAAAAAAAGAGCCGAGAGGGCAGCCGTGCGGGGCCGCCGGCGGAACAGCGTGGTCCTGCGGGCGCGGGACGAGCTGGTGCGGCAGTCGTGAGAGAGGGAGAGGGCTATGGAGAGCATCTGCGGAAAGAACTGTGGAGACTGTGCCTGGCGGGAGAGCCAGGGCTGTCCCGGCTGTCAGGACGGCCCGGGGCGGCAGTTCGGCGGGACGTGCGAGGTGGCGGCGTGCTGCCGCGGGAAGGGCCACGAGACCTGCGGGACCTGCACCCTCCTGCCGGGCTGCACCTTGCGGGTGGGACTGGAGGACCGTCCGTTTCGCCGCCAGCGCCGCCTGGAGGAGATCCAAGCGGAGGAGCGGCGGCTGGACGCGATGGCCCCTCTTTTGGGGCGGTGGCTGTGGCTGCTGTTTTGGCTGCTGATTCCCAGCAGCCTGGCGCAGACGATGTCCCTGGACCAGGTGGTGCAGGCGGTTCCGGCGCTGCGGGGGCCGGGGCAGGTGCTGCAGGTGCTGGTGAACCTGGCCGGCGGCCTGATTTTGCTGCGTCTGGCGCCGGCGTGGGGGCGTTACCGCACTGCCGGCTGGTGCACCATGGCGGTGGCGGCCTTCGCCGCCGTGACCCTGGTCCTGGGATTGACGGAGGAGGCATGGCTGTGGTGGGTGCTGGCGCTGCCGGCGCTGGCGGCGGGCACTGTCGGCATCTATCAGGAGTACACCGCCCATGCCGAGGTGCTGGAGGGGGAGGACAACACCCTCTCCCGGAGATGGCGGCTTCTTTGGAAGTGGTACATCGGATTTCTGCTGGGGCTGTTTGGAAGTTCCTTCCTGCTGCTTTTCAGCGGGATACTGGGGGCTTTGCTGTTGCTGGGGGCGGCAATCGGAGTGCTTGTGACGGCGGTTCTGCGCATGGTCTTTCTGTACCAGACGGCGGTGTGCTTCCGCAACCGCGCCGCCCGGAGAGAGGAGGCGGCGGAATGAAGCTGTTGTTCAAACAGCGGTTGTTCTCCTGGCTGGACAGCTACGATATCTACGACGAGGCGGGGCACGCGGTTTACACCGTGGAGGGAAAGCTGGCCTGGGGCCACTGCCTCCACGTGCTGGACGCCACCGGAACCCACGTCGGCACGGTGCGGGAGCGGGTGCTCACCTTCCTGCCCAAATTTGAGATGTACGTGGGGGAGCGCTATCTGGGCTGCATCCAAAAAGCGTTCACCTTTTTCACGCCCCGGTTCGACATCGACTGCAACGGCTGGCAGGTAGAGGGGGACTTCCTGGAGTGGGACTACACGGTGCGGGGGCCCTGCGGCGCCCCGGTGGCGGCCGTCACCAAGGAGGTCTTTCACTGGACGGACACCTATGTGATCGACGTTGCGGACCCCGGCGACGCCCTGGCGGTTTTGATGCTGGTGCTGGCCATCGACGCGGAGAAATGCTCCCGCAGCTGAAATCTGCCCCACCCGGCGCGGCCTAG
>NZ_UQXD01000029.1 GCF_900544955.1 uncultured Oscillibacter sp. | reverse complement strand
CGGGTGGGGCAGATTCGTTCAAGGAACAGGGGGCAGGGCGGCGAGCCTCTCCGCCAGAGCCAGGGCGGCCTCCCGGTCCGGTGGCCCGCTGACCAGGACGCGGCCCGTCCAGCCGCCGCCGTCCTCCGGCGGCCCATCCAGCAGCAGAAGGGCGACGGCGCTCCAGTCCCGCTCCGCCGAGAGGGAGAAGATCTCCTGGGGAGCGCGATAGCCGTTGGGCTCCGCATATCAGACGTTGGCGGTGCCTGGGGAGACGGGGAACGCCGCATGGGCGGTTTGAAACGCTCCGGTGTCGATGCCGGAGACCTGGAGGGTGCCCTCAAAGCGCCCGCGGCCCAACAGGTTCCGGGTGTCATAGCCCTGGATGCGGACCGTGCGGGCCACGGCGCAGCCCGGGTCATCCAGCCGGTATTCCACAGCGGAAAACCCGCCGGGCGAAGGGCAGCAGCGCAGCGGCCGCCACCAGCAGGAGCGCGCCCGCCGCTGCCAAAAGCAGCAGCCTGTTATGCCGTCTCACGGGTCCGCCACCTCCGCCGCCAGCTCCTCCCGGGCCTCCTGGAGGATTTTCCGCTCCGTCTTGGTGGTGAGCTGGCTCTCGTCGAACCGGGCGAACAGGTCTGGGCGGCGGCGCATGGTCCGCTTGTAGCTCTCCTTCTGCCGCCAGGCGGCCACCTTGCCGTGGTCGCCGGAGAGGAGAACGTCCGGCACCGGCCGGTCGTGCCACACCGCCGGGCGGGAGTACTGGGGGTACTCCAGAAGGCCGTTCCAGTGGGACTCCTCCTGGAAGCAGGTCTCGTCCGGCAGCACGCCGGGCACCATGCGGCACACCGCGTCCGCCACGGCCATAGCGGGGATTTCGCCGCCGGTGAGCACGAAGTCCCCCACGCTCAGCTCCTCGTCCACGCACGCGTCGATGAAGCGCTGGTCCACGCCCTCGTAGTGGCCGCAGACCAGAATCAGGTGGTCGTAGCGCGCCTTCAGCTCCCTGGCGATCTCCTGGTTGAAGGTCCGGCCGCAGGGGGAGAGGAAGATGGTGCGGCCGGGGCCGTGGGTCTCCACCACATGGGCCCAGCAGCGGTAGAGCGGGTCCGCCTGCATGACGGCCCCCCGGCCCCCGCCGTAGGGATAGTCGTCCACCTGCATCTGCTTGTTGGTGGTGTAGGCGCGGATTTGGTGGGTGCGGATGGCGATGTACCCCCGCTCCTGGGCCCGGCCCAGGATGCTGACGTTCAGCACGGCGTCCACGGATTCGGGAAACAGGGTCAAAATGTCAATGTTCATCGGTGGCCAGCCCCTCCCATACGTGGACCTCCATCCGGTTTTCCTCCAGGTTTACGGAGTGGATGAAGGCGTCCTTCACGGCGGGAATCAGGTACTCCCGCTCCCCCCGGACGGTGTAGACCTTGTGGGCGGGGTAGTTCTCCACCTGGATCAGCTCCCCCAGGCGGGCGCCGGTCTCGGCGTCGTAGACCGCCATGCCCAGCAGCTCGTCATCAAAGCAGGTTCCCTCCGGCAGATGGGCGTCGGCCCGGCGGATGAAGAGGTCCTTGTTTTTCAGGGCCAGGGCGGCGTCCATGTCGTCCACGCCGGGCAGCTTCATCAGCACCACGCTCTTGTGGACGTGGCAGGCGGTGGGGGTGACGGGGCGGCCGTCCAGCAAAAAGGTGGGGAACTGCGTCAGAAAGGCCGGATCGGCGTCCCGGGGCTGGACCCGGACCTCGCCCCGGATGCCGTGGGCGTTGACGATGCGGCCGACTTGGATGGTTTCCAATTTCATGGAGCGTGTCTCCTTTTGTGTGGTTTGAGGATAGTATAGCCTGTTTTGCCGGGAGAGGCAAGAGGGGGTTGCGGCGGTGGCGCTGTTTGGCCAGGCGGAGGTCCTCCGCCTGGTGGACCGCTGAGCGGGCGGGCGGAAAAGAGGGTCCAGGCCGACGGCCTGGACCCTCTTGCGCGTCCGGGGAGAGGCTGCTCCTCCCGGAGGTCAATCCACAATATCCACGGAAACCTTGACGCCGGTGCGCTGGGCGTAGGAGCGGACCACGGTCCGGATCTCCTTTGCAATGCGGCCCTGACGGCCAATGACCTTGCCCATGTCGTCGGGGGCGACGCGCAGCTCCAACGTCAGCTCCTGGTCCCCCTGGATCTCCGTTACGGTCACAGCGTCAGGATCGTCCACGAGGTTTCTGGCGATATAGAGCAGCAAGTCTTTCATGATCCGGCCTCCGGATCAGAGGACTTCCACTTTTTTCAGCAGAGCTCTGACAGTGTCGGTGGGCTGGGCGCCGGACTTGATCCAGGCCTGGGCCCGCTCCGTGTCGATCTTGATGGCGGCGGGAGAGACGCAGGGATTGTACGTGCCGATCTCCTCGATGAAGCGGCCGTCCCGGGGGAAGCGGGAGTCGGCGACGACAACCCGGTAGAAGGGAGCCTTCTTGGCGCCCATGCGGCGCAGTCTGATCTTAACCATGATGTGTACCTCCAAAGTTGTTGTAAAATTTTGATTTATCTATAAATGCGAAGCACTTATATCCGTTGTGTTATTTGAACCGCTGCTTGCGGCCGAAGCCGAACATGGGGCCCTTACCGCCCTTGGGCGCCCGGCCCTTGGAAAACTGCCGGGTCAGCTGCTGCATCATCTCAAACTGCTTGAGCAGCCGGTTCACGTCCACCACCTGCAGCCCGCAGCCCGCGGCGATGCGCCGCTTGCGGCTGGCGCCCAGAATCTGGGGGTTTTCCCGCTCCAGGGGGGTCATGGAGAGAATGATGGCCTCCGTGTGGGCCAGGGCCTTGTCGTCGATGGTGGCGCCCTGGAGCTGCTTGCCCAGGTTGCCGGGCATCATGCCCGCCAATTGGCTCAAATCGCCCATGCCCCGGATCTGCTGGAGCTGCTCGAAGTAGTCCTGGAGGGTGAAGCGGTTCTTTTTCAGCTTCTCCTCCAGCTTGGCGGCCTGCTTTTCGTCGTAGTTGGCCTGGGCCTTTTCGATGAAGGACAGCATGTCGCCCATGCCCAGAATGCGGGAGGCCATGCGGTCGGGATGGAAGGGCTCGATCATATCCAGCTTTTCGCCGGTGCCCACGAATTTGATGGGCTTGCCGGTGGCGGCCCGGATGGAGAGGGCGGCACCACCCCGGGCGTCGCCGTCCAGCTTGGTGAGCACCACGCCGTCGATGCCCAGGGCCTCGTCAAAGGCGGCGGCGGCGTTCACCGCGTCCTGGCCGGTCATGGCGTCCACCACCAGCAGAATCTCATGGGGACGGACGGCGGCCTTCATCCGCTTGAGCTCGTCCATCAGCGCCTCGTCCACATGGAGCCGGCCGGCGGTGTCCAGAAACACCATGTCGCTGCCGTGGTCCCGGGCGTGGCGGAGGGCGTTCTCCGCGATTTGGACCGGGTCGCCCTGGCCCTCCTCAAACACCGGCAGGTCCAGCTGGCCGCCCACCACCTTCAGCTGTTCGATGGCGGCGGGGCGGTAGACGTCGCAGGCCGCCAGCAGGGGGCGCTTGGTGTACTGGCGGCGCATCAGCCCCGCCAGCTTGGCGGTGGTGGTGGTCTTGCCGGCGCCCTGGAGGCCCACCATCATCACGACGGTGGGGCCGTTGTTGGCCATGGAGAGCTTGGCGTTGGCGCCGCCCATCAGGTTCGTCAGCTCCTCGTTGACGATCTTGATGACCTGCTGGGCGGGGGTGAGGCTGTCCAGCACGTCGGCGCCGATGGCCCGCTCTGTGACGGCGGACACAAAGTCCTTGACCACCTTGTAGCCCACGTCCGCCTCCAGCAGGGCCAGGCGGACCTCCCGCATGGCCTCCCGGACGTCGTTTTCCGTCAGGCGGCCCTTGCCCCGCAGGCGCTTGAATGTGGCGTTCAGTTTTTCGGTGAGTCCTTCAAATGCCATGTTTTATTCCTTCAAAGCGGTGATCTCCCCGATGATGAGGTCCGCCAGCTCCGTGAGCCGGGGGTCCTCATACCGGCGGTAGTTGATGGTCTTGATTTCGGCGGCGGCGTCGGCTGCGGCCTCCAGGTGGGGCCGCTGGGCCTCGAAGCGCTTGATGATGCCGGTCTTGTCCTCCACCTCCTGCATGGCGGCCTCCGCCCGGACGATGACATCCCGGACGCCCTGGCGGGAGATGCCCGCGTTTTCCGCGATTTCCGCCAGGGAGAGGTCCTCATTATAATAGAGGTCGAAGAATTCCTTCTGCCGATCCGTCAGGAGTTCTCCATAAAAATCGAAGAGCATGGTCATGCGGTAAGTCTGATTTTTCAAGGGATCGCTCCTCTCTGTAAAGCTGTCAGCCTTTACAACACGAATTAGTTTACAGGAATTCTTTTGAAAAGTCAAGGGAAAAAATGAAAGAAACAGCGGGAACGGCGAAAAAATTCCGGAGGGGTTTTCGCCGCAGGGCCCTGCGGCGGGCGGGGTTGCGCCGGGGGAGGAAAAGGGCTATACTGAAAAAAACGCCGGGGGCGCCGCATACCCGCCCCGGCGGCGAATAGGTATAGGGGAAGAGCCGCAGCGCCGGGGCGCTCCGGAGGGCGGAAGAAGGAGAGTTGCCGATGATTTTTGACGGACATTCCGATCTGTTGTACGACGTGACCCGTCGCCGCTTGGCGGGGGAGGACCACGTGCTGGAGCGGCATCACCTCCCCCGCTTACAGGCGGGGAACATCGAGGGCCTGGTGCTGGCGGTGTGGACCAGCGCGGCGCAGGGCCAGACCTTCTGGGAGGAAGTGCCGGGGGCGGATAGCGACAGCGCACGGACGGAGCGGATGTGCGCCGCGGCCCTGGCGGAGTTTGCCGAGTGCCCCTGGCTTTCGGTGGTGCGCACCGCCGGGGAGGCAGCGGCGGCCCGGGCCGCCGGAAAGCGGTATGCTTTCCTGGGCATTGAGGGCATGGCCGCCATCGGCGGGGACCTTTCGGGCATCGACCGCTATGCCGCCTTTGGCGCCCGGCTAGGGATGCTGACTTGGAACGAGGAGAACCAATTGGCCGCCGGGGCCGGCGGGGACCCGAAAAAAGGCCTGACGGACCTGGGGCGGCAGGCGGTGCGGCGGATGGAGGCGCTGGGGATGCTGGTGGACGTCTCCCACCTGGGCGACGGGGGCTTCTGGGAGGTGATGGACCTGTGCCGGGGGCCGGTGATCGCCTCCCACTCCAACTGCCGGCGGCTGTGTCCGGCGGCCCGGAACCTGACGGACGACCAGTTCCGGGCCATCCGGGACACCGGCGGTGTGGTGGGGCTGAACGTGTACCACGGCTTTGTCCACGCGGACCCGGCGGAGCAGACCGCCCAGACCCTGGCCCGTCACGCCGTCCACATGGCGGAGGTGATGGGGGTGGAGCACGTGGCCTGCGGCTTCGACTTCTGCGAGTTTTTCGGCCCCGGAAACGAGGGCGCGGCGGGGCTGGAGGATTGCTCCTGCACGGGGAATCTCTTTTACTGGCTGGAGCGGTTCGGCATGACCCGCCGGGAGCGGGAGCTGATCGCCCGGGAGAATTTTCTGCGGGTTTTGGAATGAGACGGGCGGGGTGCGGCGGCGGACGCCGCGCCCCGTCCGTCTCAGGCTGTTTTCAGCTTTTGAAAATAGTTTGAAATACATGGGAAACTATATTATAATACCTTCTGTATCGTATTCCACAAAGGAGTTGAGACCTTGGAAGTGACCAGGACCAAACTCGCCGACGGCGTGTACCTCACCTGCCTGCCGGCGCGGAAGTTTAAGACCAGCCTGCTCTCCGCCCAGTTCGTCACCCCCCTGCGGGAGGAGACCGCCGCGGCCTGCGCCCTGCTGCCCGCGGTGCTGCGGCGGGGCACGGTCAGCTGCCCGGACATGGGTGCCCTATCCGCCCGGCTGGACCAGCTCTACGGCGCCCGCATCGACTATACCGTGCGGAAAAAGGGGGAGAACCAGTGCGTGGGCTTCGTCGCCAGCTTCATTGACGACAGCTTCGTTCCCGGCGGGGAGCGGCTGCTGGAGCCGGTGGCGGAGCTGCTGGGGGAGCTGGTGTGCGATCCCGCCACGGAGCGGGGCCGCTTCGTGCCCGCCTATTTTGACACGGAGAAGACCAACCTCATCGACGCCATCCGCAGCCTCATCAACGATAAGCGGGATTACGCCGACAGCCGCCTCCTGCGGGAGATGTGCGCCGGGGAGCCCTACGGCGTCAGCCGCCTGGGCGACGAGGAGAGCGCAGAGCGGGTGCAGCTGCGCAAGCTCTACACCCTGTACGGCCACCTGACCGCCTCCGCCCGGCTGGAGCTGATTTACAGCGGCAGCGCCGGGCGGGAGCGGGTAGAGCATGCCCTCCGCGCCGCCTTCGCCACGCTCCCCCGGGAGGCCGTCCAGGACATTGCGGACACCGCGCCCCACCCTGCCCGGCAGGAGGTGCGCACCGTGGTGGACACCCTGGACGTGACCCAGGGGAAGCTGGGCATGGGCTTTGCCTGCGGCAGCGAGGACACCGCCGCGCTGCTGATGGGCAACACCCTCTTCGGCGGCAGCAGCAACTCCAAGCTCTTTTTGAACGTGCGGGAAAAGCTGTCCCTGTGCTACTACGCCTCCTCCGTCTACCACCGGCAAAAGGGGATCATCACCGTTTCCTCCGGTATTGAGTTTGAGAATTACCAGAGGGCCTATGACGAGATTCTGGCCCAGCTGGAGGCGGTCCGGGAGGGGTGCCTGGAGGACTGGGAGATGGAGGGCGCCCGCAGCACGCTGCTCAACGCCTACGCCTCCATGGGGGATTCTCAGGGCAAGCTGGAGAACTTCTACCTGGGACAGGCCGCCACCGGCCAGTCCGAGACGCCGGAGGACCTGGCGGAGCAGGTGCGCCAGGTGACGCCGGAGCGGGTCTTTGCGGCCATGAAGACCGTGACGCTGGACACGGTGTATTTCCTGCGGGGAAAGGAGGCGGCGGAATGAAGCCCACGTTTTACGAGCGCATCGGCGAGTCCGTCCACCGGGAGACGCTGTCCAGCGGCCTGCGGATCTGCGTGGTGCCCAAGCCGGACTACGCCAAGCAGTACGCCTTTTTCGCCACCCGGTACGGCGGCATGGACACCCGCTTCTGCCTGGACGGCAGGTGGCTGGATACCCCGGCGGGCATCGCCCACTATCTGGAGCACAAGATGTTCGACACCCGGGAGGGCAATGCCCTCCAGCGGCTGGCCCAGAACGGGGCGGAGCCCAACGCCTTCACCTCCAACGCCATGACGGGCTACTATTTCGACTCCACGGACCACTTCGAGGAGAATCTGGAGATTCTGCTCTCCTTCGTCTCCATCCCCTATTTCACGGAGGAGAGCGTGGCCAAGGAGCAGGGCATCATCGGCCAGGAGATCCGCATGATCGAGGACAACCCCGACTGGCAGATCTACACCCGGATGATGCAGGCCCTGTACGCCAAAAGCACCGCCCGGACCTCCATCGCCGGCACGGTGGAGAGCATCTCCCACATCACGGCGGAGACCCTGTACGACTGCCACAAGGCCTTCTACACCCCCTCCAACATGATTTTGACGGTGGTGGGCAACGTGGACCCGGTCCATGTGGCGGACCTGGCCCGCCGGGTGCTGCCCCGGGAGGGCGGGGACGCGATCCCCAGAGACTACGGCCAGGAGCCGGAGGCCGTGGCGGCGGAGAAGACCCGATTGGAGATGGAGGTCTCCTGCCCCCAGTTCCTCACCGGCTTCAAGTGCCGCCCCGCCGCGGACGGGGAGGACTATCTGCGCCTGGCGGTGCTGGGGGACATGGCCTGCGACATCCTGCTGGGGGACTCCAGCCCGCTGTACCTGCGGCTGTACGACCAGGGCCTCATCAACACCAGCTTCGGCGGCGCCTTCGAGATGATGCCGGGGGTGGCCTACCTCTACGCCGGTGGGGACAGCAAGGACGCCCCGGCCGTGGCGGAGGAGATTCGGAAGGAGGCGGCCCGCCTGGCGGCGGAGGGCGTGGACGAGGCCTTTTACCAGCGGGTGCGCCGGGCCTCCTTCGGCGGCAATCTCCGGGGGCTGAACTCCTTTGAGAACATCGCCGTCTCGCTGACGGAGGGGCATTTCCACGGCTACGACCCCTTCCGCTTCCCCCAGGTGTTCGACAGCATCACCAAAGAGGACGTGGAGGCCTTCCTCCGGGACAACATCACCGGAGACCGGGCGGTGCTCTCGGAGATCGTGCCCAAAGAAGCCTGAGTTCCAGAGAAATAGAAAGGAAGAATCTCAATTGACTGCATTGAAGGATATGCCCATCAGCTTTCCCGGCCTGTTCGGCGACTGGGAATTCAACCCCGACCCCATCGCCATCCACATCGGGCACGGCGTCTACTGGTACGGGATCATTCTGGCCGCCGCCATGCTGGCGGGGCTGCTGCTCTGCATGAAGCAGGCCAAGCGGTACGGCCTCACGGAGGACAACGTGATGGACCTGGTGCTCTGGGCGGTGCCGCTGTGCATCCTGGGCTCCCGCATCTACTACGTGCTGTTCTACCTGGATTTGTACCGCACCGCCGACGGCGGGCTGGACTGGGGGCGGATGGTGGCCATCTGGGACGGGGGCCTCGCCATTTACGGCACGGTGATCGCCGGCGCGCTGGTGGTGTTTTTCTACACCCGGCATAAAAAGCTGAAATTCGGCGCCATGACCGACTTGGCGGTGATGGGGCTGCTGCTGGGCCAGTGCATCGGCCGCTGGGCCAACTTCATCAACCGGGAGGCCTTCGGCGCGGAGACCACCCTGCCCTGGCGGATGAAGCTGTGGACCAGCTCGGTGCTGTCCATCGAGGTGCACCCCACCTTCCTCTATGAGAGCCTGTGGAATCTGATGGGCCTGCTGCTGATCGTGTTCGTCATCTCCAAGGCCCGCCGGTTTGACGGGGAGAACACCTGGTTCTACTTCCTGTGGTACGGCCTGGGCCGGGCCTGGATCGAGGGGCTGCGGACCGACAGCCTGTACCTCTTCGACTGGACCATCATGGGCCAGCCCATCCGGGTGTCCCAGGCGCTGAGTATCGTGTTGGTGGCGGTGGCGGCGTTCATGCTGTTCTACAACATCCACATCAAAAAGCCCCGCCCGGAGGATCTGTTCGTCCGCCGGGTGGCGGCGGAGCGGGCCGCCGCGGAGGAGGCCGCCGCGGCGGTCCCGGCAGAGGATATGATCGCCGACGCCCCGGCGGAGGAGCCGGCGGAGACCCCGGAGACAACGGCGGCGCCGGAGACGGAGTCCTCGGAGACCCCGGAGGACATGCCCGGAGAGGAGGAATCCCATGGCGGTCAGAATTGACGGAAAGGCCCTGGCGGCCCAGGTAAAGGCCCAGGTCCGGGCGGAGGCGGAGACGCTGCCCCGCCGGCCGGGGCTGGCGGTTGTACTGGTGGGGGAGGACCCGGCCTCCCAGGTGTACGTCCGGGGCAAGGAGGGGGACTGCGCCGAGTGCGGCATCCAAAGTTTTTCCCACCGCCTGCCGGCGGAGACCTCCCAGGAGGCGCTGCTGGCGCTGATCCAACGGCTGAACGAGGACGCGGCGGTGGACGGCATCCTGTGCCAGCTCCCGCTGCCAAGGCCCCTGGACGAGGCGCTGGTTCTCAACGCCATCCGGCCGGACAAGGACGTGGACTGCTTCCACCCCTTCAACGTGGGGCGGCTGTCCATCGGGGACCCGGTGTTCCTGCCCTGCACCCCGGCGGGGGTCATGGAGATGCTGCGCGCCTATGAGATTCCCACGGCCGGGAAGCGGTGCGTGGTGCTGGGGCGCAGCAACATCGTGGGCAAGCCCATGGCCATGCTGCTGACCCAGGCCGACGGCACCGTGACGGTGTGCCACTCCCGGACGCCGGACATGGCGGCCCTGACCCGGGAGGCGGACATTCTAGTGTCCGCCGTGGGCCGGGTGGGTCTGGTCACCGCCGATATGGTGAAGGAGGGGGCCGTGGTCATCGACGTGGCTATGAACCGGAATGCGGAGGGAAAGCTCTGCGGCGACGTGGACTTTGCCGCCGTGGAGCCCAAGGCCGCCTACATCACCCCGGTGCCCGGCGGCGTGGGCCCCATGACCCGGGCCATGCTGATGCGCAACATCCTGACGGCGGCGAAGCGCCACCAGGACCGGTAAAGCAAAGAACAGAGGAAGCCCGGTACGTCCGTACCGGGCTTCCTCTTATTTCTCACAGTGCCTCCGGGTGGCGGCGGTAGAGAAACAGGGCCGCCGCCAGGGAGAGCGCCAGGGCGCTCACCACATCCAGCACCGCGTGCTGCTTGATGAACAGGGTGGCGGCGCAGATCAGCGCCGCCAGTGCCGCCGTGCCCCACCGGAGCAGGCGGCGGTGCTTCCAGCACCGGCAGTCCCACACCGCCAGTGCCGCTCCCACGGCGCCCACCACGTGGACGGAGGGGAAGACGTTGGTGTTGGTGTCCACCCGGTACAGGACGCCCACTAGGGCGGTGCACAGGTTGTCCCGGGGCATCACCGCCGGGCGCAGGTCCTGGCCGTTGGGCACCAGGAGCCAGACGGCCTCGCTGAGGAAGAAGGTCACCGCCAGAAAGCACATGTACCGGCGGAAGGCCCGCCGGTCCCGCACCAGCAGGCCCAGGCCCACAGCCAGCAGCAGGAAGTACCAGGCGCAGTAGAACACCACAAACCCCTCGCAGAAGGGAATGCGGTCGTCCAGGGGGAGCTGAGTGGGCCAGTAGGCGGCAATGGGCAGGTGCTCCAGCGCCGCAAAGGACAGCAGGTAGACCGGGAGCCACAGGGCGTATTTCAGCTCCGCCCAGGGGACGGCGCGGAGGGAGGGGGGAAGACGCAAGGGCCATCACCCTTTCCAAACGATTTTTTGAACGGATACACCATACCACAGCCGCCGGCAAAAAGCAGGGACAATTCGGTAACAAAATGGGGAAACGGGGCGCCGCCGCATCGCGGCGGCGCCCTTTCGCGTGTCACGGCGCTTCGCCGCCGGGGCGGTGAGAGCCACTGTCATCCGGCTCTGCCGCGGCATGTCTGTGGCGAAATATCCCGCTCAGTCCGCGAGTGTGCAAGCGGAACGTTCCGGGTCCTCCCCGGAACGGGCGGACCTGCCGTTCGGCCCGCGAGCGAGAAGCGGTTTTCCTCGGGGCTTCCCGAAGCGCCCGGAGAACCTGCCATTCACAGTGTGCGGGTGAGCAAGCGGAACGCCCCGGGTCCTCCCCGAAGTGCCCGATAGACCTGCCGCTTGGTCCGCAGGCGTGCAAGCGGGCACGTTTTCGGCGTTTCACGTGGGCACCACCGGCCCCGGCCTTCTCAAAAGCGTCCCAGGCACGTTTCCGGCGAAAAAAAGGCGCCGCTGCATCGCAGCGGCGCCTTTGCGGCACAGTCAGCGCTCCTCCCGGAAGTAGGCCAGGCCCAGACTGGCAGGGGGCTGGTTCTCCCGGCGCTTGCGCAGGGAGGTGAAGATCAGCACGGCGATGGTCACCAGGTAGGGCAGCATCTTGAACAGCTCCTGGGAGCTGCGGGTCAGCCCCGGGATGTACAGGTACATCCAAAACAGCAGGCCAAAGAGGTAGGAGCCCCAGATGGCGTTGAGGGAGCGCCACACGGCGAAGATCACCAGGGCCACCGCCAGCCAGCCCAGGGCCTCGATGGTGCCGTCGTTGGCCCAGGTGCCCTTGATGTAGTCCATGGTGTAGTACAGCCCGCCCAGGCCGGAGATGCCGGCGCCGACGCAGGTGGCCAGGTACTTGTAGCGGGTGACGCTGATGCCCGCGGCGTCGGCGGTGGCGGGGTTCTCGCCCACGGCCCGGAGGTTCAGGCCCTTCCGGGTGCGGCCCAGGAACCAGTGCATGGTCACCGCCAGGACAATGGCCAGATACACCATGAAGCCGTAGCTGAGGAAGAGGGAGCCGAAGCTGCCCAGATCCGCGGCGTTGGCGATGTTGGCCCGGTAGACGGCGCTGGTGGTGGCGACAGAAATCTGGCCCACGCCGCCGGCCATGGTGTTCAGGCTGCCGCCGAAGAAGTTGGCCACGCCGCCGCCGAAGATGGTCAGGGTCAGTCCGGTGACGTTCTGGTTGGCCCGGAGGGTGATGGTGAGGAAGCTGTACACCAGCCCGCCAAAGGCGGCGGCCAGGAAGGCCGCCAAAAAGCTCAGCAGCAGGCAGACCACCGGGGAGGGATCGGGGTTTTGGAACTCATAGAAGAAGGAGGCTGCCAGGCCCGCGATGCCGCCCAGGTACATGATGCCGGGGACGCCCAGGTTCAGGTTGCCGGATTTCTCCGTCAGAATCTCCCCCAGGGCGCCGAACAGGATGACGGTGCCGAAGACCACGGCGGACTGGAACAACTGAATCCACTGTGTGGCGGTCATTTCACCGCCTCCTTTCCGGACCGCAGGATCATGCGGTAGTTGATGAAGAACTCGCTGCCCAGGATGAAGAACAGAATGATGCCGGTGATGACGTTGGAGGCGTAGTCGTTCAGGTTGAACTGGGAGGCGATTTGGATGGCGCCCTTCTGGAGGAACACCAGCAGCAACGAGATCAGCACCATCACAAAGGTGTTGAACTGGGCCAGCCAGGCCACGATGATGGCGGTGAAGCCCCGGCCGCCGGCAGTGGAGGTGGAGATGGTGTGGCTGGCGCCGGCCACGGCGATGAAGCCGGCCAGGCCGCAGATGGCGCCGGAGATGGCCATGGTGCGGATGGTGACCTTTTTCACGTTGATACCGGCGTACCGGGCGGTGTTCACGCTGTCGCCCACCACGGTGATCTCATAGCCCTGCTTGGAGTACTTCAGGTACAGGAACATGCCCACCGCCAGGGCCAGCACCAGAATCACGTTGAGGCCGTAAGCCTGGCCCAGAACGGAGGGGAACCAGCCCGCCCTGGTCTGGGGGTTGATGACGCCCACGGTGTTGGACCCGAAGGGGTTTTCCCACTGGGCCACGCAGAAGCTGGTGAGCTGGATGGCCACGTAGTTCATCATCAGGGTGAAGAGGGTCTCGTTGGTGTTCCACACGGCCTTGAAGACGGCGGGGATGACGCCCCACAGGCAGCCCGCCAGCAGGCTGGCCACCGCCATGACCACCAGCAGCGTGGGGGTGGAGGCGCTGCCGAAGGTGATCATGATGCCGGCGGTGGCAATGCCGCCCATGAGAACCTGGCCCTCGGCGCCCACGTTCCAAAACCGCATCTTGAAGGCGGGGGCCAGGCCTACGCCGATGCACAGGAGCATCATGGTGTCCCGGATGGTGACCCAGCTGCGGCGGCCGGAGCCGAAGGCGCCGTTGAACATGGCCTCGTAGACCTGGACGGGGTTCAGCTTGGTGACGGCGAAGATGAAGATGCCGCTGACCACCAGGGACAACAGCACCGCCGCAATGCGGATGGCGTAGGCCTTGGGGCGGGCGATGCCGTCCCGCTTGGCAATCCGCAGCAGGGGCTCTTTTTGATTCGTCGCAGTACTCATGCCTGTGCAGCCTCCTTTTCAAAGCGGGTCATCAGAAGGCCCACCTCCTCCTTGGTGGTGGCCCGGGCGTCCACGACGCCGCTGACCTGCCCGCCGCAGAGGACCAGAATCCGGTCGCACAGCTCCAGCAGCACGTCCAGGTCTTCGCCCACGTAGATGACGGCCACGCCCTTGAGCTTTTGCTCCGTCAGCAGATTGTAAATGGTGTAAGAGGTGTTGATGTCCAGGCCCCGGACGGCGTAGGCCGTCATCAGCACGGAGGGCTCCTGGGCGATCTCCCGGCCCACCAGCACCTTCTGGACGTTGCCGCCGGAGAGGCGCCGCACCGGGAAGTTCACCCCCGGGGTCACCACCTCCAGCTGCTGCATCACGCTCTCCGCCAGCTTTTTGGGGCCCTTCTGGTCCGTGAAGAACCCGGCGCCTTTGCGGTAGCTGCGCAGCAGCATGTTGCCCGTCATGCCCAGGGACCCCACCAGGCCCATGCCCAGCCGGTCCTCCGGCACGAAGGCCAGGGAGACGCCCGCCCGCTTGATCTGTAACGGTGTTTTGCCCACCAGCTCCACGCCCTGGTCCGCCGGGGCGGTGCCGATGGGGCGGTAGCGGATGGAGGCGCCGGGGCGGAGGGGCTGGAGGCCCGCAATGGACTCCAGCAGCTCCCTCTGCCCGGAGCCGGCGATGCCGGCGATGCCCAGAATCTCCCCGCCCATGGCGGTGAAGGTCACGTTGTCCAGCCGCTTGACGCCCATGGCGTCGTAGACGGTGAGGTTCTGGACCTCCAGCCGGGGCGTGGGGTCCTTGGGCATTGGCCGGTCGATGTTCAGCGTCACCGCGTGGCCCACCATCATGTCCGTCAGCTTCTGGGGGGAGGTGTCCGCGGTGGCCACGTCCCCGATGTACCGGCCCTTCCGCAGCACCGCCACCCGGTCCGACACGTCCATGACCTCGTGGAGCTTGTGGGTGATGATGACCATGGCCTTGCCGTCGGCCCTCATGTTGCGCATGACGGCGAAGAGCTGGTCGGTCTCCTGGGGGGTGAGGACGGCGGTGGGCTCATCCAGAATCAGGATGTCCGCCCCCCGGTAGAGGACCTTTACGATCTCCACCGTCTGCTTTTCCGAAACGGACATGTCGTAGACCTTCTTGGCCGGGTCGATGGAAAAGCCGTACTTTTTGCAGATGTCGGTGATTCTGGCGGAGGCGGCCTTCAAGTCCAGCTTCCCCTCGCTCTCCAGCCCCAGGACGATGTTCTGGGCGGCGGTGAACACGTCCACCAGCTTGAAGTGCTGGTGGATCATGCCGATGCCGCAGGCGAAGGCGTCCTTGGGGGAGGCGATGGTTACGGGCCGGCCGCCCACGAAAATCTGCCCCTCGTCGGGGAAGTAGATGCCGGCCAGCATGTTCATCAGGGTGGTCTTGCCGCTGCCGTTTTCACCCAGCAGGGACAGAATCTCCCCCCGCCGGATGTCCAGGCTGATGCTGTCGTTGGCGACTACCTTGCCGAAGCGCTTGGTGATGTTTTGCAGCCGGATGGCACTGGTATCTTCCAAACAAATCTTCCTTTCTGGTTCCGCCATGGCCGGGCAGGGGCCGCCGGGGCGGCGTGCGTCTGCGCGGGCGGATTGCTCCAAGCACGCGGGGAAAGGACAGGGGCGTGCAAGGGCGGCCTTTCCTTCATTATATGGAAAAAGAGGCGGTTTTGCAAGCCGATTCCCGAAAGCCGGGGCGGAATCCCCGTTTTTTTGCGGTGCGGCGGCGAAAAGCGGAAAAAAGGGGCCGCCCGGAGGCAGCCCCTTTGCTACGGTTGAATTCAGCTCAGCTCGGTGATGCCGTCGATGCGGAGGGCAAAGTAGGGAGCGGAGCGGAGGACGGACTCTGCGAAGGCGCCGTCCACAATGGCCTCGCCGGATTCGGCGTCGTTGACGAAGTCGCCGTTGAGGTCGAAGGCGAAGCAAGAGGTGACATGGCCGTCGGCGTCCACCTCATAGGTGCCGTCCTGAGAGGGCTGGCAGGTGAACTTGGAGGTGTCGAACACCTTCAGGCTGCCGTCCTTGATGCCGTTCCAGGCGGCGTTCACGGCCTCCTCGGTGCCCTCGGCGCAGCTGGTGCCCAGGACGGAGATCATCACGGCGTCGTCCTGGATGCCGGTGGCGAAGTCGGCGGGGATGGCCTCGCCGGCCAGGAACTTCTCCAGCGTGGCCTGGTACAGCACGGACCAGTTGTTCTGGGCGGAGGTCAGAGCGGCGTCGGGCGCCACGGACAGCATGTCGATGTTGTAGCCCACGGAGTAGGCCACGGTGCCGCTGGCCAGGGCGGCCTGCACGGCGGAGGGGGCGCCGGTGGAGTCGGCGTGCTGGCCGATGATGACGCAGCCGCGGCTCATCAGGGCATTGGCGGCCTCGCCCTCGGCGGAGGGATCATACCAGCTGTTGGTATACTGCACGTCCATGTGGGCATCGGGGACGATGGACTGGATGCCCAGCAGGAAGGCGGTGTAGCCGCAGACCACCTCGGCGTAGGGATAGGCGCCCACGTAGCCCACATAGGGATCGGTGACGGTGCCGGCGTCCATCAGCTCCTTGAGCTTCATGCCGGCCACCACGCCGGAGACGTAGCGGGACTCATAGGTATAGGGGAAGATGTTCTTGAAGTTGTCCAGCCCGGAGCCGGCGGCGGTGTCGCCGGTGCAGGAGACGAAGGTCACCTCGGGATAGTCGCCGGCGGCCAGCTGCATGTGGCTCTGGTGGCCGTAGGAGTCGGAGAAGATGATGGTGCAGCCCTCCTCCGCCAGGTCCACGGCGGTGTCGTAGCAGGTCTCATCCTCGGGGATGTTGTACTTGAACACCACCTGGGAGTCCACGTCGATGCCCAGCGCCTCGCAGGCGGCGGTCAGGCCCTCGATGTGGGCGGCGTCGTAGCCGGAGTTGATGTCGTGGACGCAGATCAGGCCGATCTTCACGTCAACGGGAGCGGGCTCACCGGCGTCCGCGGGGGGGTCGCCCTGGACGGGTTCCTCCGTCTTCTTGCCGCCGCAGGCGGCCAGACTCAGGACCATGGCCAGAGCAAGAAGCATTGCAAGAAACTTCTTTTTCATTCTGATATCCTCCTTCAAAAATTGAATGCGGGAGACAAGGAATGACCTTGTCTACTGCCATCATACAAGGTTGGGTCCAAAAATTCAACTGAATTTTTGGATTTCCGTGGTAAAGTAGGACAGAAATTTTGGTACTTTTTGCACTGCCTTTTATCAAAAACCACCGACATTCACAAAAATAGACAAACAGGAGAGCGGCAAGTCCGCTCTCCTGTGCAGGTTGTACAAAGGGACTCAGAGGGAGATGGAGGTGCCGGTTTTCCCGGCGATGCCGTCCTTGGCCTTTTCCAGCAGGGTGATGAGGGCCGTCCGCCCGGGCCGGGAGGAGGCGAACTGCACGGCGGCCAGGACCTTGGGCAGCATGCTGCCGGGGGCGAACTGCCCCTCCGCGGCGTAGCGCCGGGCCTCCTCCACCGTCAGGCGGTCCAGCCAGCGCTGGTCCGGCTTGCCGAAGTTCACCGCCACCTTTTCCACGGCGGTGAGGATGATGAGGGCGTCGGCCTCCAGCTCCCGGGCCAGCAGGGCCGAGGCGAAGTCCTTGTCGATGACGGCGCCCGCCCCCTTCAGATGGTTGCCCTGGGTGGGATAGACGGGGATGCCGCCGCCGCCGCAGGCGACGACCACCTGCCCCGCGTCGAAGAGGGTGCGGATGGTGTCGATCTCCACAATGGCCTTGGGCAGGGGGGAGGCCACGCACCGGCGCCAGCCCCTGCCCGCGTCCTCCATCACGGCGTTGCCCCGGCGGCGCATCTCCTCCGCCTCCGCCTCGGTCATGAAGGTGCCGATGGGCTTGGTGGGGTTCTGGAAGGCGGGGTCCGCTATGTCCACCTCCACCTGTGTGAGGATGGTGGCCACGCTCTTGCGCAGCCCCCGGTTCAGCAGTTCCTCCCGCAGGGCGTTTTGCAGGTCGTAGCCGATATAGCCCTGGCTCATGGCGGTGCACACGGACATAGGGGCCATGGGGTGGGAGGGGTCCTCCCGGTAGAGGGTGGTCATGGCGCTGTGGATCATGCCCACCTGGGGGCCGTTGCCGTGGGCCACCGCCACCTGGTGGCCCTCCTCGATCAAATCCACGATGGCCCGGGCCGTGTACTTCACGGCGGCCATCTGCTCCGGCAGGTTTTTGCCCAGCGCGTTGCCGCCCAGGGCGATGACGATACGTTTACCCATACTGCACCTCGTCGGTTGAATTGGGAATCGGGCGCCGTCTCAGAAGGCCTTGCGGGGCTTTCCGGCGTCCAGGGCCATCAGAGCGGAGACGGGGTCCTTCACCTTGCTCGTCAGGATCATGGCGGCGATGATGTAGGGCTTATAGCTGGCCTCCTTGTACAGGGGCACCAGATACCGGTCGAACACGGAGTTGTCCACCTCGCCCTGGGGGCAGGAGAGGCCGGTGATGTCGGCGGGCAGGCAGTGCAGGTAGAGGGCGCTGCCGTTTTTCGTCCGCTTCATCATCTCCTCGGAGCAGGTCCAGTCCTTGTGCAGGGCGTTTTGGGCCAGGAGCTGCTGCTCCAGGGCGTCGATGCCCGCCTGGTCCCCCGCCTGGTAGAGCTGGGTCCGCTGCTCCATGGCGGCGAAGGGCGCCCAACTCTTGGGATACACGATGTCCGCGTCCTGGAAGGCCTCGGCCATGGAGCCTACCTTCCGGTAGCTGCCGCCGGTGGCCGCCGCGTTCTTCCGGGCGATCTCCTCCACCTCGGGCATGACGTCGTAGCCCTCCGGGTGGGCCAGCACCACGTCCATGCCGAAGCGGGTCATCAGGCCGATGACGCCCTGGGGGACGGAGAGGGGCTTGCCGTAGGAGGGGGAGTAGGCCCAGGTCATGGCGATCTTCTTGCCCTTCAGGTTCTCCACGCCGCCGAACTGGTGGATGATGTGGAGCATGTCGGCCATGCACTGGGTGGGGTGGTCCACGTCGCACTGGAGGTTCACCAGGGTGGGCTGCTGCTCCAGGATGCCGTCCCGGTAGCCCTCCTTCACCGCGTCCATGAAGGTCTTCTGGTACTTGTGGCCCTCGCCGATGAACATGTCGTCCCGGATGCCGATGACGTCCGCCATGAAGGAGACCATGTTGGCGGTCTCCCGGACGGTCTCGCCGTGGGCGATCTGGGACTTCTTCTCGTCCAGGTCCTGGACCTGGAGGCCCAGCAGGTTGCAGGCGGAGGCGAAGGAGAACCGGGTGCGGGTGGAGTTGTCCCGGAAGATGGAGATGCCCAGGCCCGAGTCGAAGATGCGGGTGGACTTGTTCCGCTCCCGCAGGTCCCGCAGGGCGTCGGCCACGGTGAAAATGGCCTCCAGCTCCTCGTCGGTCTTGTCCCAGGTCCAGTAGAAGTCGGACTTATACAGGTTGTTGATGTGCAGCTTTTCCAGGTGCTGCGCCAGCTCGATGGTCTTGGACATAGATGCAGTCGCTCCTTTCAGCTCATTGAATCTCGTTGTCGGTGAGGCTCTGGCGGAACTCGGCGGCGTCGGCGCCCTTGTTCTCGCTGCGGTACAGGCCGGGGACGGCGGCGTACAGCGCCGCGCAGGTCACCAGGTCCTGCTTCCAGGTGATCTCGTTGGGGGCATGGGCCTGGGACTCCGCCCCGGGGCCGAAGCCCACGCAGGGGATGCCGTACCGGCCCTGGATGGAGACGCAGTTGGTGGAGAAGGTCCACTTGTCGGTGAGGGGGCGGCCGGTGCGCAGGTGCATGGCGTCGTACCGGGGGTCCGGGTCCGCGTGGCCGATCCGCGATTCGCCCCAGAGGGCGTGGTGGGCGTCCACCAGGGCCTGGACATGGGCGGCGCCGGCCTTGTTGATCCAGGTGGGGAAGAAGCACTCCGTCTCGTAGACCTCGCCGGTCCAGGAGGGCCGGTCGTACATGTACATGGAGACCTGCACGTCGCCGCCGTACTTTTTCACGCTGGGCAGTTGCCGGATTTCCTCCAGGCAGGAGTCCCAGGTCTCGCCGGCGGTCATGCGGCGGTCGATGGACACCGAGCACCCGTCCGCCACGGCGCAGCGGGAGGGGGAGGTGAAGAAGATCTCGGAGACGGTGCAGGTGCCCCGGCCCAGGAACTGGGCATCCTCCCAGTGCTCCGGGTTGAACGCCGGGTTCAGCATCTTCACCAGGCCCTTCACCTCGTTGGAGGGGCCGTCGCCGTTTTCATTCAGGGCACGGATGTCCTGGAGGATGTCAGCCATCTTATAGATGGCGTTGTCCCCCCGCTGGGGGGCGGAGCCGTGGCAGGAGACGCCCTTCACGTCCACCCGGATTTCCATGCGGCCCCGGTGGCCCCGGTAAATGCCGCCGTCGGTGGGCTCCGTGGAGATGACGAACTCCATCTGCCGCCGGGCCTCCTCCTTGCCGCCGCAGTACTTGTTCACCAGGTACTGCCAGCACATGCCGTCGCAGTCCTCCTCCTGGACGGAGCCCACCACCATGATCCGGTAGCCCGGGGGAATCAGCCCCAGGTCCTTCATGATGCGGGCGCCGTACACGGCGGAGGCCATGCCGCCCTCCTGGTCGCTGCCGCCCCGGCCGAAGATGACGTCCGCCGTCTCGTAGCCCTGGTAGGGGTCGGCCTCCCAGTTGGCGGCGTTGCCAATGCCCACGGTGTCGATATGGGAGTCGATGGCGATGATCTTCTCACCCTGGCCCATCCAGCCGATGACGTTGCCCAGGCCGTCGATCTCCACCTGGTCGAAGCCCACCTTTTCCATCTCGGCCTTGATGCAGAGCACCACGTCCTTTTCCTGGCAGCTCTCGCTGGGGTGGGAGATCATCTCCCGCAGGAACCGGGCCATGTCGGACCGGTAGCCCTCCGCCGCCGCTTTGATCGCTTCAAAATCCATAACGCTGTCCTCCCAAGATAGAATAGATGTGAGACCTCCGCCGTATGGATGGCTCATACTGTCTTTATCATAGCATAAGAAATCCACTTGTCAAACAAAAAATTAGAAAACCAAAAAATTTTTTAGTGAAACGGGTTGATTTCGATAAAATATATGGTATGATAGGGATGTTAAATTGGACGATTTCCATGGAAAATACGGAAGAGAAGGAGGGATCGCCTACGGAAAGCGGAAAGCTGGAACTGCTGCGGCAGGTGGCCACGGGGATTGCCGCCCAGTTCGGCAGCGATTGCGAGGTGGTGGTCCACGACCTGAGCCGCCACCCGGACCACTCCATTGTGCACATTGTCAACGGCCACGTGTCCGGGCGGAAGGTGGGGGACGGCGCGTCCACCGTGGTGCTGGAGCAGATGGAGAGCAACGACCCGGAGCCCAAGGACCACCTCTGCTATCTCACCAAGACGCCGGACGGGAAGATTCTGAAATCCTCCACGGTCTATATCCGCAACGGCAAGGGGCGGGTGTCCGCCATCCTCTCCATCAACTACGACATCTCCCGGCTGCTGATGGTGGAGGGAGCGCTGCGGGAGCTGGTCACCACCCAGGAACCGGCCCAGTCGGAGCCGGAGAAGATCGTCAACGTCAACGACCTGCTGGAGGATCTGATTCAGCAGTCGGTGGCGCTGGTGGGAAAGCCGGTGGCGCTGATGAACAAGGACGACAAGGTGCGGGCCATCCGGTTCCTCAACCAGAACGGCGCGTTTCTTGTCACCAAGTCCGGCGACAAGATCGCCAAGTATTTCGGCATCTCCAAGTACACCTTATATTCCTATATCGACACAAAACAGCAGGAGGGCAAAACCGTATGATTGATCTGACCATCCGCCGGGAGGGCCTGGAGCGCAACATTGCCAAGGCCCGGGAGAACGGCATCCTTATCCCCACCATCGCCCAGATGCAGCACCCGGAGACCATTCCGGAGAAGGTCCAGGCGAAGCTGAAAACCGTGGGGCTGTGGGACGTGGACACGCTGAACCTGTTCCGCATCACCTGGAAGAACGAGCCTGTGCCGTCCGGCGGCCTGTTCCAGGCGGTGCCCAACTATATTGAGCTGCCCCCGGCCCTCACCGGCGTCCCCTGCCGGATTGTGGCCATGGTGGGCAAATGGTTCCCCACCGGCTGCCACAAGGTGGGGGCCTCCTTCGGCTGCCTGGCCCCCCGGCTGGTGACGGGCCAGTTCGACGTGGAGCGGCACAAGGCGGTCTGGCCCTCCACCGGGAACTACTGCCGGGGCGGCGCGTTCAACTCCCGGCTGCTGGGCGCCCGGGGCGTGGCCATTCTCCCCGCCGAGATGAGCAAGGAGCGGTTTGACTGGCTCCATGAGATCGGCGCCCAGGTCATCGCCACCCCCGGCTGCGAGTCCAACGTGAAGGAGATTTTCGACAAGACCAACGAGCTCAAGCAGGACCCCCAGTACATGATTTTCAACCAGTTTGAGGAGATGGGCAACCCCCTGTGGCACTACAACGTCACCGGCAACGCCCTGGCGGACGTGTTCGAGGCCGTCAAGCGCCCCGGGGACCGGTTTGCCGGCGCCTGCTTCACCTCCGGCTCCGCCGGAACCCTGTCCACCGGTGACCGGCTCAAGGAGCTCTATCCCCGGCTGAAGCTGGGGGCGGGAGAGGCCCTCCAGTGCCCCACCATTCTGGAAAACGGCTTCGGCGGCCACCGGATTGAGGGCATCGGCGACAAGCACATCCCCTGGATTCACAACGTGAAGAACACCGACATGGCCATCGCCATCGACGACGAGGACAGCCAGCGGCTGCTGCGGCTGTTCAACACGCCGGAGGGGAGGACCTACCTGAAAGAGGAGCTGCACCTGGACGACGGGCTGCTGGAGCAGCTTACCTGGCTGGGCATCTCCGGCATTGCCAACGTGCTGTGCTGCATCAAGATGGCCAAGTACTACGAGTTCACGGAGCGGGACGTGGTGGGCACCGTCCTCACCGACAGCGCCGCCATGTACGGCAGCCGCATCCAGGAGCTGAACGAGTCCTGCGGGGCGTACAGCGCGAGGGAGGCGGCTCTGGACCACGCCCTCCACATGCTGGGGCTGAAGACCGACAGCATGGCGGAGCTGGGCTACCGGGAGCGCAAGCGGGTGCACAACCTGAAGTATTACACCTGGGTGGAGCAGCAGGGGAAGACCAGCGAGGAACTCAATGCCCTGTGGTACGACACCGAGGGCACCTGGGACGCGGTTCACCGGCAGGCCGCCGACCTGGACGCGCTGATCGAGGCGTTCAACGAGGCCACCGGCGTTTTGAAGCGCATGTGAGAAAACGGCATGGGCGGGGCCTCACAGCCCCGCCCCGTTTTTTGGGAAGGAGCGGGGAATGAACAGAAGGGGGTGGGCCTGCTGCTGGCGGTGGCGCTGCTCTGGACGGCTGTAGGATGCGGCGCGGCGCCTTCCGCGGAAAGCGCCACTAACGCCTCGGCGGCGAGGACGCGGGAGGACGGGGCGGAGGCGCCGCAGAAGAATGAAACAGCGGAGACCTCCCGGCCGGCGGAGGATGTGGAGGCGGGCGGAGACGATTGGATCGTATGGGAGGACCTATTCCTACAGGGCGTCGAACTGCTGGAGACAGAGGAGCTGGACGGCCTGCGGTACGGCCAGACGGAGGAGCAGGTGGAGGCACTTTGGGGTACGCCTGGGGAGAAGACGGAGCCGGAGGTTTGGGCGGCGGACGGGCTGGCCCACACCTGGTGGCGCTACGACGGGCTGTCCTTCGCTGGCGGGGTGCTGCAATCCGCAGCGTTCGTGGCGCCCCGGCCAGGGAAGACCCTGGCCGGGGTGGGTCTGGGCTCCACGGAGGAGGTCCGGGAGGCGGATGGGGACCGGATTGACGAGGAGTCCTCCACAGAGGAACGGCTTGTTGCCGGGAGCGTTTACGGCGGGCTAATCTTCACACTGGAGGAGGGGGCGGTGACAAAAGCTTTCTTGGGCGCGGCGGCGGAGTGACGGCGTACCAGAGTCCGGGGAACAGGCGGCCTTGCCGCGTATTCGGCAAAGGTCCGCCCGCCGCTGCGGATGCTGGCGGGCATCGCGCTGATCTGCGCAGGCATCCTGACCGAGGTCCCGCACCCGGCGGGAGACCGGCCGCAGGGGGGGGGCCGGGGGCGCTGGATACATCGGAGATATCAGAGACACCGGTCCTGCCCCCTGCGGAAGGACCCAAATCAAAAGGGAGGAACGACGATGCAACATGTGAAATACGGCAAATGCGTCCGCTGCGGCCGGACCTATCCGGCCGTACCGGATCTGACGACCTGTGACTGCGGCGGCATTCTGGACATAGTCTACGACTACGATCTCATCAAAACCCGCCTGACCAAGGAGACCCTGGCCCGGCGGGCGGAGCGGAGCATGTGGCGCTACCGGGAGCTGCTGCCGGTGGAGGAGGACACCGCCCCCCCGCCGCTACGGGTGGGCTGGTCCCCGCTGTACGACGAGCCCCGCCTGGCCAGGCAGCTGGGGCTCAAGCGGCTGTGGGTGAAGGACGACGGCCAGAACCCCACCGCCTCCCTGAAGGACCGGGCCAGCGCCATGGCGGTGGCCAAGGCCCGGGAGGCGGGGGCGGGGGTGATCGCCTGCTCCTCCACGGGCAACGCCGCTTCCTCCCTGGCGGGCAACGCCGCGGCGGCGGGGCTGGAGACCTTCATCTTTGTGCCCTCCCGGGCGCCCAAGGGGAAGGTGGCCCAGCTGATGACCTTCGGCGCCACCGTCATCTCCGTCCAGGGCAGCTATGAGGACACCTTTGAGCTCAGCCGGCAGGCCATCGGCCGCTGGGGCTGGTACAACCGCAACGCCGCCATCAACCCCTATCTCTCCGAGGGGAAGAAGACCGTCTCCCTGGAGATCATGGAGCAGCTGGACTGGCAGGTGCCGGACTATATCGCCATCTCCGTGGGGGACGGCTGCACCATCGCGGGACTGTGGAAGGGCCTGAAGGATCTGTACGCCATCGGCTTCATCGACCGCCTGCCCCGGCTGATCTCCGCTCAGGCGGCGGGGTGCTGTCCCCTGAACCGGGCCATTGAGACCGGCGAGCCGTGGCGGCCCATGGAGGAGAACACCCTGGCGGACTCCATCGCCGTGGGGGTGCCCCGGAACGCCGACAAGGCCCTGGCCGCCATCCGGGAGTCCGGCGGCCTGGTGGTGAACGTGTCCGACCGAGAGATCATGGAGGCCCAGGGGCTGCTGGGCCGCACCTGCGGCGTCTTCGGCGAGCCCGCCGGCGTCACCGGCACGGCGGGGGTGAAGAAGCTGTGCGAGCAGGGCGTCCTGGGGGAGGGGGACACCGTGGTGTCCGTGGTGACGGGCAACGGCCTCAAGGATGTGGCCAACGCCATCAAGGCCTGCGGGGAACCCATCTCCATCCCCTCCGACATGGAGCGGCTGTTGCAGGCCTTCGCGGAGCGGGGGATTCCCGCCAGATAAAACGGCGCCCGCCCGGCAGAGTGCTCTGCCGGGCGGGCGTTTCGCTGCTTATACGATCTTCCGCAGAAGCTGCGGCACCTCGTTTTCCTTTTGTTCGGCGAAATAGCGGATGATGTCCTTCCGGGTGACGATGCCGGTGAAATTGCCCAGATCGTCCACCACGGGGATGAAGTTCTGGTGCATGGCGCTGTTGAGCAGCTCCTCCATGCTGACGGTGATGCGGACGGAGGGGTAATTGTCCTGCTGGAGAATGTCCCGGATGCGCAGCTGCTCCAAATCCTTCATGGAACAGACCTGCCGCTCCGCGGGGACCTCGTTGAGCAGCTGCCAGAGGAAGTCCCCCTCGCTGACGGTTCCTACGTACTGGCCGTTTCGGGTGATGACGGGAATGGCGGTATAGCCGTGATGGCGCATTTTCTCCAGACCCTGGCGGAAGGTGCAGTCATCATACAAGTAAGCAACACGGTTTTTAGGGAGCAGAAAGTAAGCGATGTTCACGTTGCAGCCTCTTTTCTCGAGGGCGGACCGGCCGCCCGTATTTGTCCAAGGTGTTGTCGCTTCCCTATTATTACTATACAAGAAGGGCTTGGGAATTTGGTGAACAATTTATGAAATTTGCCCACAAAGAGGGTTTACATTTCCCGGAAAAGCTGGTATCATACGATTGTGGTTTATGCAACAAAAGGAGGCGCGTCAAATGCTGACACAGCAGGAATTGGAGAAGAGCCCGCTGTTCCGGGACATCAGCTACGAGGAATACCGCCGGATGCTGACCTGTTTCCAGGCGGTGCAGAAGTCCTACCGCCCGGAGGAGCTGGTATACGATTTTGCCGGGCCCAACAAAAACGCGGTGGGCATCCTGGAGCGGGGGGAGGCGGCGCTGATCCGGATCGACGAGGACGGCGTGGCCACCGTGCTGGAGGAGCTGACCTGCGGCGGCGTATTCGGCAGGGACCTGGCGTTTGCCGGCGCCCGGGGGGACAGCCTGGAGGTGGTGTGCCGGACGGCCTGCGACGTGCTGTTCATCGACTATCCCCACATCCTCAAGCGCTGCGAGAACGCCTGTACCCACCACAGCCTTCTGGTGCAGAACATGCTGCAATTGATCGCCGACAAGGCCCAGTCCCTCAGCGAGCGGGTGGACGTTCTCTCCCGCCGGTCCATCCGGGAAAAGCTGCTGTGCTACTTCCGCCAGCAGGCCGAGAAGGCGGGGGGAGACACCTTCACCCTGCCGTTTTCCCTCAGCACCCTGGCGGACTATATTGCCACCGACCGCAGCGCCATGATGCGGGAGCTGAAGCGCCTCCGGGAGGAGGCCCTGATCCGCTCCGACGGGCGGCAGTTTACCCTGCTGGCCTAACCCCTACAAATGTACCAAACAATTTGTGAAAAATTTGGCGTATTCGTGGCAAAAAGCGATTGACGCTGTTCTGCCGCTATGTTAAAATGTAAACAATGTGTCGCAAGGCAGGATACAGGTCCCCGCTGCATCAAATTTCGATCATTCGGGAAAGAAGGAAGAATATGTATCGTATCGTGAGAAAAGAGGCCCTCCGTCCCACGGTGACGCTTTATGAGATCGAGGCGCCCCTGATCGCCAGAAAGGCCCAGCCGGGCCAGTTTATTATTCTCCGCGTGGATGAGGGCGGGGAGCGCATCCCCATCACCATCAACGCGTACGATCCGGAGAAGGGCACCGTCACCATCATCGTCCAGACCGTGGGCGCCACCACCGAGAAGCTGAGCCGCCTGAACGAGGGCGACCGCCTCCAGGATTTTGTGGGCCCCCTGGGCAAGGCCACCGAGACCGAGGGCAAGAAGAAGGTCTGCGTGGTGGGCGGCGGCGTGGGCTGCGCCATTGCGTATCCGGTTTTGAAGAAGTTCCACGACAGCGGGGCGGAGGTCCACGCGGTCATCGGCTTTAAGAGCAAGGACCTGGTGATTCTGGAGGACGAATTCCGCAAGTCCAGCAGCATCCTAAAGGTCTGCACCGACGACGGCTCCTACGGCCAGAAGGGCCTGGTCACCGAGGCGCTGAAGGAGCTGATCGAGGCGGGCAACCAGTACGACGAGGTGTTCGCCATCGGCCCCATGGTGATGATGAAGTTCGTCTCCAAGACCACGGAGCCCTACGGCATCCCCACCACCGTCTCCATGAGCCCCATCATGATCGACGGCACCGGCATGTGCGGCGGCTGCCGCCTCAGCGTGGGCGGCGAGATGAAGTTCGCCTGCGTGGACGGCCCCGACTTCGACGGCCACAAGGTGGATTGGGACCTGGCGGTGAAGCGCAACCAGATGTATGAGGGCTTCGAGAAGCACAAGCACGAGGAGACCTGCAACCTGTTCAAGAAGGAGGCCGAATGACCATGGCCAATATGTCTTTGACGAAAAATCCCATGCCCTCCCAGGACCCGGAGGTTCGCAATAAGAACTTTGAGGAGGTGGCCCTGGGGTATACGGAGGCGCAGGCCCTGGACGAGGCGCAGCGCTGCCTGGGCTGCAAGAACAAGCCCTGCATGACCGGCTGCCCCGTGATGGTACATATCCCCGCCTTCATCGAGGAGGTGGCCAAGGGGCACTTTGAGGAGGCCTACCAGATCATCTCCGCCACCAGCGCCCTGCCCGCCGTCTGCGGCCGGGTCTGCCCCCAGGAGAGCCAGTGCGAGAAGTACTGCGTCCGGGGCAAGAAGGGCGAGCCCGTGGCCATCGGCCGGCTGGAGCGCTTTGTGGCGGACTGGCACAACAGCCACACCTGCGAGCTGCCCCCCAAGCCCCAGCCCAACGGCCACAAGGTGGCGGTGGTGGGCTCCGGCCCCGCGGGGCTGACCTGCGCCGGCGACCTGGCCCGGAAGGGGTATGACGTCACCGTGTTTGAGGCGCTGCACCTGGCCGGCGGCGTGCTGGTGTACGGCATCCCCGAGTTCCGCCTGCCCAAGGCCATCGTCCAAAAAGAGGTGGAGGGCCTGAGCGCCTTGGGCGTCACCATCGCCACGGACATCGTCATCGGCCGCACCCTATCCGTGGATGAGCTGATGGAGGAGCAGGGCTTTGAGGCGGTGTTCATCGGCTCCGGCGCGGGATTGCCCATGTTCATGGACATTCCCGGCGTCAACTACCGGGGCGTCTACTCCGCCAACGAGTTTTTGACCCGCATCAATTTGATGAAGGCCTACCGGCCCGACGCCGACACCCCCATCCAGCACCCCAAGCGGGTGGCCGTGGTGGGCGGCGGCAACGTGGCCATGGACGCCGCCCGCTGCGCCAAGCGCCTGGGCGCCGAGGTCTATGTGGTCTACCGCCGCGGCATGGAGGAGCTCCCCGCCCGGCGGGAAGAGGTGGAGCACGCCGAGGAGGAGGGCATCATCTTCAAGACCCTCCACAACCCGGTGGAGATTTTTGCCGACGAGAACGACGACGTGAACAAAATCCGCTGCATCCGCATGGAGCTGGGGGAGCCGGACGCCTCCGGCCGCCGCCGTCCCATCGAGGTGCCCGGCAGCGAGTTCGACATCGACGTGGACTGCGTCATCATGGCTCTGGGCACCAGCCCCAACCCCCTCATCAAGTCCACCACCAAGGGCCTGGAGATCAACAAGAAGGGCGGCATCGTGGTGAATGAGGAGGGCCTGACCTCCCGCCAGGGCGTCTATGCCGGCGGAGACGCCGTCACCGGCGCCGCCACCGTCATTCTGGCCATGGGCGCCGGCAAGACCGCCGCCAAGGCCATCGACGAGGCGCTGAGCAAGTAACCCCGCGAAATCCGGGAGACGGACCATCGGTCCGTCTCCTTTTTTTGACCTGGCGAACGGGGTGTGGTATGATGGAGAAAATCAAAACGGGAGGTATCCGATGGAAGCGACGAAAGAGAGAGCGGGGCTCCATCCCTTCAAAACCGCCAAATATCTGTTTTGGGGCATCCTGCTGTGCGCCGTGGTGGGCGTGGGCGGCTTTCTGGGCGGGCGATACGTCGCCGGGAGCCAATCGCCGCCGGAACTGTCCGCCGTGGTGCTGGAGGGGCGGCTGGCGGAGATCAGCGAGCTGGCCGCCGTGACGTACAGCTACACCAACATGGCCCAGTTTGAAAACAGCAATGACTTTTACGGCATGACCCTGCCCTTCACCACCAAGCGCTTCATCCTCACCTACGACGGCACCATCAAGGCAGGCATCGACCTAAACCGGGTGGAGATCGTGGTGGAGGGGAACCGGGTGCAGGTCCGCCTGCCGGAGGCCCGCATCCTCTCCCACGAGATTGCGGAGGACAGCGTGGAGATTTTCGACGAGAAGACCAGCATCTTCAATCCCTTCACGGTGGAGGATTTCACCTCCTTCCAGGCGGCCCAGAAGCAGGTCATGGAGGAGAAGGCCCTGGCCCGGGGTCTGCTGGAGCAGGCCGGAGAGAAGGCGGAAGGCAGCGTCCGTTTGCTGCTGGAGGAGCTGCTGCCGGAGGGGGCGGAGCTGACCGTCTCCCAGGCGTAAGGCCGGGCGGGTGGCTGCCCGATTGCAGGGAGCAAAGAGAAGAGGAGGGGGCGACGCCCTCTCCTCTTTTTGGTGCTGTCAGCTTTCGGTTGTTGCCAGGAAGCGCATCAAAATGGCAGCGGCCTGGGCGCGGGTGGCGCGGCCGTGGGG
>NZ_UQXD01000028.1 GCF_900544955.1 uncultured Oscillibacter sp. | reverse complement strand
CAGAAGGACCCCTTTGCAAAAGGGCATCCAGGCGGACGACGGCTTCGATGACTGTTTCTTTGCTTTTCCCATAAAAAAACCTCCCTTGGAATATGCTTCTTCTGCAAGCATATTCCAGGGGAGGGGGTGTTTATGACCTCAGTCCTTGTTCTCCTCGGGAGTGGGAATCTCATCCACAGGCTCCTCGGGCAGCTCCTCGGGGTCCTTTTCCTTCTTCTTGCCGCCCTTGCCGGTGTCGGGCTGCTCGCCGGTCTGGACGCCCACAGTGGACACAGCCCACTTGGCGAACTCCATCCGGACCCGGTCCTCGCTGGTCTCCACGATGATGGTGTCGCCCTTGACGGCCACGATCTTGCCGACAATGCCGCCGATGGTGGTGATGACGTCACCCTTCTTCAGGCTCTCCCGCATCTCCTGTGCCTTCTTCTTCCGCTTGTTTTCCGGGCGGATCATCATGAAGTACATGAGTGCAAACAGGACGACCAGCATGAGAATCGTAGATGTTCCCTGATCCATGTTATAAAACGCTCCTTTTTTCCTTTTGTAAATTGGCAATGATGCTATTATACCAAAGTCAACCGTTTTTGCAAGAACTTTCTGCGCATTTCCCGGCGCTCACGCCCGCTTCTCCAGCTCCCCGCTGTACCGGGCCCGGAACGCGGCAAAGGTGCCCCGGTCCAGATTCTCCCGGATGCGGGCCATGAGGTCATTGTAGAAGTACAGGTTGTGGAGCACGGCCAGCCGCAGCGCCAGCACCTCGTCCGCCTTGAAGAGGTGGCGCAGATAGCTGCGGGAAAAGCTGCGGCACGCGGGACAGCCGCAGCTCTCGCTGATGGGCCGAGGGTCCGCGGCGTACTTTTCGTTGAGGATGTTCACGGTGCCCTCCCAGGTGAAGAGCTTGCCGTGGCGGCCGTTGCGGGAGGGCATCACGCAGTCGAAGAAGTCCACGCCCCGGCTGACGGCCTCGATGATGTTGCTGGGGGTGCCCACGCCCATGAGGTAGCGGGGCTTCTCCGGGGGCATGTAGGGCTCCACCACGTCGATCATCTCGTACATGACCTCCGCCGGCTCCCCCACCGCCAGGCCGCCGATGGCGAAGCCGTCGCACGCCAGCGGGGCGATCTTGCGCATGTGCCAGGCCCGCAGGTCCGCGAAGGTGGCCCCCTGGTTGATGCCGAAGAGCATCTGCCCCGGGTTCACCGTGTCCGGCAGGGCGTTCAGCCGCTGGTGCTCCGCCACGCACCGCTCCAGCCACCGCAGCGTCCGCTCGCAGCTGGCCTTGGCGTATTCGTGGGTGGCGGGGTTCTCCACGCACTCGTCAAAGGCCATGGCGATGTCGCTGCCCAGATTGGACTGGATACGCATGGACTCCTCCGGCCCCATGAAGATCTTCCGCCCGTCAATGTGGGAGGAGAAGGTGACCCCCTCCTCCCGGATCTTCCGCAGGGAGGCCAGGGAGAAGACCTGGAACCCGCCGGAGTCCGTCAGGATGGGGCCGTCCCAGTGCATGAAGGCGTGCAGCCCCCCCATCTGCCGCACCAGGGCGTCTCCGGGGCGCAGGTGGAGGTGGTAGGTATTGCTCAGCTCGATCTGGCAGCCCACCTCCCGCAGATCGTGGGCGGAGACGCCGCCCTTGATGGCGGCCTGGGTGCCCACATTCATGAATACCGGCGTCTGGACGGTGCCGCCATGGGCACAGGAAAACTCGCCGCGCCGGGCGCGGCCCTCGGTCTTGATGACGTTGAACATGATACTCTCCTCAGTTGGTTTTCAGGGCGCTGAAAAAGTCCCGCAGGGCCTGTCTGTCCGCGGGGGTCAGGTCCTTTTTGGGAATGCCCAGCTCCGCCCCGGCCAGGGCGGTGAGCTGGTGGAAGCAGGCGTCCGGGTCCACCTGGGCCCGGATGCGGAGAAAGGCCTCCCGGGCGCCTGCGGCGCGCAGGTCCGCCGGGGCGGCGATGCCCACCCGGCGGAGATGGTCCGCCAGCACGGGGCCGATGTTGGGGAGGGATGTCAGATCATCCATAAAAGCCTCCTGTTCCTCCCGCGGGCAAAGCCGCCCGCGGGGACTGCGGGGCGATGCTCAACTGATGAACATGGCGTCGCCGAAGGAGAAAAAGCGGTACTTCTCCGCCACCGCCTCCCGGTACGCCGCCAGCACCTGCTCCCGCCCGGCAAAGGCGGACACCAGCATGATGAGGGTGCTCTCCGGCAGGTGGAAGTTGGTCACCAGCCCATCCATCACCTTGAAGCGGTAGCCGGGGTAGATATAGATATCCGTCCACCCGGCGCTTGCGGACATGGTGCCGTCCGCCGCCGCCCAGCTCTCCAGCGTCCGGCAGGAGGTGGTGCCCACGCAGATGCACCGGCCCCCCGCCGCCTTCGTCCGGTTGATGAGGTCCGCCGTCTCCTGGGGGATGACGCAGTACTCGCTGTGCATCTCGTGGTCCGTGATCTCCGCCTCCTTCACCGGGCGGAAGGTGCCGAGGCCCACGTGGAGGGTCACATACCCCACCCCCACGCCCATGGCGGAGATGGCGTCCAGCAGCTCCTTGGTGAAATGGAGCCCCGCCGTGGGGGCGGCGGCGCTGCCCAGGACCTTGGAGTAGACGGTCTGGTACCGCTCCTGGTCCTGCAATTCCTCCTTGATATAGGGCGGCAGGGGCATTTTGCCCAGGCGCTCCAGAACCTCCAGGAAAATCCCCTCGTAGTCGAAGCGGACCAGGCGGTTACCGCCCTCCACCTCCCCCACCACCTCCGCGGTGAGGACGCCGTTGCCGAAGGACAGCCGCGCCCCGGTCCGCAGCTTCCGCCCCGGGCGCACCAGGCACTCCCAGGTCTTCTCCCCCCGGTCGATCAGCAGCAGCACCTCGCAGGCGCCGCCGCCGGGCAGGCGCTGGCCCAGCAGCCGGGCGGGCAGCACCCGGGAGTCGTTGAGAATCAGGCAGTCCCCCGGGCGCAGAAACGCCGGCAGCTCATAGAAGTGGTGGTGCCCCACCGCCCCGGTCCCCCGGCTCAGCGTCATCAGGCGGGAGGCGTCCCGCTGCTGGATGGGGGTTTGGGCAATCAGCTCCTGGGGCAGGTCGTAGTAAAAATCACTGGTTTTCATCATTCGTCCGGTTCCTCACTCGATGGTCACATCGGTAAAATAGAAGGTCAAAATGTCCTCGTAGTCATAGCCCAGCTCCGCCATGGCCTTGGCGCCATACTGGCTCATGCCCACATTGTGCCCGTTTCCCGTGCCGGTGATCACAAACCCGCCGGAGGGGGCGGACACCGCCGGGGCGGACGGGGCGCCGGAGAGGGTCTCGGTGCCGGAGGCGGTGATGACGGAGGCGCTGTCCCCCTTTAAGGTGGCCAACCGGCCGCCGCCGGTGATAACGCTGGCCCCCTTCAGGGCGCTCAGCCGCTCCCCGCCGTCGTTCACATAGTACGTCCCGCCGCCGGCGGGGCCTCCGCCGCTGCCGCTGCCGCCGCCGATGGAGAAGCGGAGACTGCGGACGTTTTTGCCGTAGGTGGTGGAGTAGAAGGCCATGCGGCAGGTGTCCCCCTTCACCGTCAGGCTCTGGCCGGAGGTGTCCACGAAGGTGACCTTATAGACGTTGCCCAGGGGGGTGTACTCCGCGATGTACACGTCCGCCACCGTGCCGATGGAGTAGCCGCTGTTTTGCAGCACCCACGTCAGCTCCTCGGCGGTGTAGGAGACGGTATAGGCGTAATTGGGAATGGCGGTCTGGGACTCGTAGGGGTCCGCCTTCCCCCGCAGATAGGGCACCTCCCCGCCCCAGACATTGGCGGCGTCCTCCGTGGCGCCGCCGTCGGAGGAGTGGTACACCGTCTCCGCCAGCTCCCGGCCGTACCAGACGCACTCCCCGGCGGTGTTGTCCACCGCCGCGTCGGTGCGGCTGTTGGAGGCGTTGAGGCCGTTGTACACCTGGCAGTCGGTGGTAGAGCAGACGTCGAAGCCGTAGCCGGAGAGGTGCTTGGTAGTGCGGCAGGCGTAGGTCCGGGCGCAGACGGCCTGAGCCTCCAGTGCCGCCAGGGGCCACTCCCCGCCCATCTCATGGGGCACCACGCCCTTCACGTAGTCCTCCAGGTCCACCACGTTGATCACATTCAGGTTCCCGCCGGTGACCCGGGGATACTCGAAGCCGCCCCGGTAGCGGTAGCCTTTGAACCAGGTGGCCGGCTCCTCCCCCCAACCCTCAGGCCGGACCCCCAGGGGCAGGATGCCCTGATAGTCGAACTCAAAGAGGATCTCGGCGGTGCCGGTGACGGTGACCATCACGCCGGTGGCGGAGGAGCGCTCCACGGTATCCCCCTCCCCCAGCTCGTCCAGGGCGTCCTCCGCCTCCCCCCGGGAGTCGTAGCAGCCCACCCGGACCACGTACTCCCCGGAAATCCAGGCGGGCCAGCCGCCCAGGTCCCGGGCCGCCTCCGCCGCCTCCTCAAAGGAGTCGAAGCCCTCCGCCTGGACGTGCCAAGACCCCAGGTGGCGGAAGGCGCCGGAGGGCATCTCCCGGGAATAGGCGCCGCTCTCGCTCATATAGATATCTCCGGCGGCGGTCATGGAAATGGTGGTCTCCTCCGTCCGCCCCAGCTCCCGGAAGGAGCGGTCCTCGTCGTACCAGCCGAAGGCGTAGCCCTCCCCCTCCGCGTTTTCCAGGTTGGCGGAGAACAGGGCGCCGGAGCCGTACCGCAGCCCCACCTTGATGGTGTCGTCCACCACGGCGGCGGCGGAGACCGCCGAGGCGAGGAAAAATGTCACAACGAACAGCGTGGTCAAAAGCAGTTTTTTCATGGAACCTCCCAACGGCGCAGCCTTGACGGAGCCGGAAAAGTATGCTAACATACATACAAATGTCCGCCTGGCAGATACAGAGCTTGTCAATCCTCAATGGATTGTATTATAGTACAAAAAGGCGACACATTCAACCAAAATTCGGCGGCGGCCCCACCGGTCCCTCCGCCGTAACAAGTCAGCAGGAGGAGCATACTATGAAACAGTACAAAGTCGGCGTCATCGGCGGCACGGGCATGGTGGGCCAGCGGTTCATCACCCTGATGGAAAACCACCCCTGGTTCCGCCTCACCGCCATTGCCGCCAGCGCCCGCAGCGCCGGCAAGCCCTACGGCGAGGCCGTGGCGGGCCGCTGGGCCCTGGACGTTCCCTGCCCCCGGGAGGCCGAGTCCCTGGTGGTGCTGGACGCCGAGGCCGATGCGGAGCGCCTGGCGGAGCAGGTGGATTTCTGCTTTTGCGCCGTGGACATGAAGAAGGAGGAGATCCGCGCCCTGGAGGAGCACTACGCCAGACTGGAGTGCCCCATCGTCTCCAACAACTCCGCCCACCGCTGGACCGACGACGTGCCCATGGTGGTGCCGGAGATCAACGCGGACCACATCGCAGTGATCGACGCCCAGCGCAAACGCCTGGGCACCAAGCGGGGCTTCATCGCCGTGAAGAGCAACTGCTCCCTCCAGAGCTACGTCCCCGCCCTGCACCCCCTGCGGAAATACGGCCTGGAGCAGGCCCTGGTCTGCACCTACCAGGCCATCTCCGGCGCGGGCAAGACCTTCCAGCGCTGGCCGGAGATGGTGGATAACTGCATCCCCTACATCGGCGGCGAGGAGGAGAAGAGCGAGAGCGAGCCCCTGAAGCTGTGGGGCCGCGTGGAGGACGGGAAGATCGTCAAGGCGGCGGGTCCTGCCATCACCGCCCAGTGCTTCCGGGTGGCCTGCCAGGACGGCCACATGGCCGCCGTGTTCATGAAGTTCGCCCAGGGGCAGGCCCCCTCCATGGATCAGATCAAGGCGGACTGGGCGTCCTTCCGGGGCCCCGCCCAGGAACTGGACCTCCCCTCCGCCCCCAAGCAGTTCCTCCACTACTTTGAGGAGGAGAACCGCCCCCAGACCCGGCTGGACCGGAATCTGGAGCGGGGCATGGCGGTGTCCATCGGCCGCCTCCGGCCCGACAGCCAGTACGACTACAAGTTCGCCTGCCTCAGCCACAACACCCTCCGAGGCGCCGCCGGCGGCGCCGTCTTGCTGGCGGAGCTGCTGTGCGCCAAGGGCTATATCACCGCAGAGTAACCCCCACCAAAGAAACGGCTCGCCGCAGACCGCGGCGGGCCGTTTCTCTGTCCCCGCAGCCGGAGACGGGGCGTGAGGAACGGGGCGCGCAGGCCGCCCCGCTCCTCATGCCTCATCATCAAAAGGGAGTGTTTTTATGAAAGACCCTATTTTTGCCGGCTCCGGCGTGGCCATCGTCACGCCCTTCAACCGGGAGACTCTGGACCTGCCCGTTCTAGGGCGGCTGCTGGACTTCCAACTGGAAAACGGCACCGACGCCATCATCGTCTGCGGCACCACCGGGGAGGCCTCCACCATGAGCTACCGGGAACGGATGCGGGCCATCGAGTTCTGCGTGGACCACGTAGCGGGCCGGGTGCCGGTGATCGCCGGGACTGGCTCCAACTCCACGGAAAACGCCGTGGCCCTCTCCAAAGACGCGGAGCGGGCCGGGGCTGACGGGCTGCTGGTGGTGACCCCCTACTACAACAAGGCCACCCAGGCCGGGCTGGTGCGGCACTACACCTACCTGGCCGACGCGGTCCAGTCCCCCGTCATCATCTACGACGTCCCCTCCCGCACCGGCGTCACCGTGGCGCCGGAGACCTACGCCCAGCTGGCCGAACACCCCAACATCGCGGGGGTGAAGGAGGCCGCCGGGAACCTGAGCAACATCCAGAAAACCCGGAACCTGTGCCCGGAGGACTTCACCATCTGGTCCGGCAACGACGACGAGACGGTGCCCATCTGCGCCCTGGGGGGCAAGGGGGTCATCTCCGTGGCGGCCAACGTGATCCCGGCGGAGATGCACGCCCTGGTGGGGCTGTGCCTGGAAAACGACTTCGACGCCGCCGGGAAATTGCAGCTGTACTTAAAGGATCTGTGCGACGCGCTGTTCTGCGAGGTGAACCCCATCCCGGTGAAAACCGCCCTGAATCTGATGGGCTGGGAGGCGGGCGGGCTGCGCCTGCCGCTGTGCGAGCCCCAGCCGGAGAGCCTGGAGCGCATCCGGAAGACGCTGGTGAAATACACCCTGCTGCCCCCGGACTGAGCCCCATAGCCAAAGCAGCCGCCCTATTCGGGCGGCTGCTTTGCGCGCTCACTGCGCGGAGCGGGCGGAGCGGTACTGCTCGGCGCTCAGGCGGACACTGGCCTGGGGTCCGATGGGGAGAATCTGTACAGCCAGCTTGTTTTGGAGCACTTCGTCCGCCTCCCCGGAGAGACGGAAGGCCCGCACCAGCGTCGCCCCTGCCGGGACGCGGACGCTGGAAAAGCTCTCGCTGCCCCGGCCCACGGTGTAGGTCCGGCGGACCTGCACCACCACGTCCTCACCGCCGGTGTTCTCCACGGTGATGGCCGCATAGGCCCCCAGCAGCGGCGTAAAGCCGAAGGTATGGCGGATGTCCGTCCCCTGGAAGGTCTCCTTGTCCATGGACCGGCCGGAGAAGCTGCCCAAGTCCATCTCCGCCGGGTCCGCCTCGGTGAACATACCGTGGGCGGCGCCGTACTCCGGCGCCAGAGGAGTCTCCTTCAGTCGGGCCCAACGGGCCTCCAGATTGGCCTGGGCTGCCTCGCTCTCGCCGGAGGGGCCGCCGATGATGATGCCCTGGTCCGGGAGGGTCACCGGCGTGTTCCGGTCCACCACCACGGCGGTGTCCCCGTTGTAGACGGTGGCCAGTTCAAAGTCGTGGTCCGCCCCCGCTGTAAACCACTTCTCCTTTCCGTCCTCATCCAACCGCGGCTTGCCGTCTGCATTCACCAGAATCTCCGAGCCGAAGTCCAGGCAGTTCAGCTCCTGGTGGTACTGCACGCCCAGGGCCACGTCGAACAGCGCCGCCGCGGTCTCCGCCTCCACGTAGTGGTGGACGCCGCCCCGGGAGTCGGTGTAGGTCAGCACCGTGGGGACGGCGATCCCCTCCGCCGCCCGGGTGGTCCCCGGCGGGGAACAAACCTCCCCAAAGAGAGCCAGGCCCACCTGGCCGTAGGCCACCTCCCCGGTGAGGGCCCCGGCCAGCGCCTCCTCCGGCGGGTCCTTGACCGCCAGGGACCCGCCCACCAGCGCGAGCAGCAGAGCCGTGGTGGCCATGCCCGCCGCAAAGGGGATGTAATTCTTTCTCATGATGACGCTCCTTTCCGTTGCCAGCAAACTTGCCCGGCAATCCGCCAAATTTCCTCCTGTGGGACGTCCTGGAAGGTCAGCTCCAGGATATAGGCCCCGTTGGTCCACAGCAGCATTCCGTAGGCGGTGTTCTGATTCTGGATGAACACCCCGGGGCTGCCGCCGATCTCCGCCTCCTCCGCCAGATAGTCCCCCAGCAGCATCCCGGTGACCTCGCTCTGCGCCAGTTGGCGTAGAGTGAACCAGGACTCCCCCCGCCGGTAGGAGGCGCCGTCCGACCCCGGCACCGGCGCATAGCCCTCCGGCACGTAGCCCAGTGCCATTTGGTTGGCCTGGTCCGGGCGGTCCCGGTTCGCCCGGACCAGGTAGTTCAAGGTCCCCTCCCCTTGGGTGAAGCGGACCTGATAGAGGTCCTGCCGCCCGGCGAAACCGCTGACCCCCGCCGCCAGCACCGCCACCGCCGCCGCTAGCAGGAGAAGTCGCCGCCACCGCCGCCCCTTCCCCACCGGGAGCAGGCGGCGCATCTTCCGCTCAAATGCGGGGGAAAAGGCGTGGTCGCAGTCCGCCCGGTCCGGCAGGGTCGCAAGATACAGCGCCGCCGCCTGGGGCGCGGCCTTGTACAGCATCTCCTCGGTGAGCTTCATGCCCGCTCCCCTCCTTCCTCCAGCGCCGCCGCCAGCTTCCGCCTGCCCCGGGCCAGCAATTGGCGCACGTTCTCCGGGGTGGTGGAGAGGAAGGCGGCGATTTCCTCGCTCTGGTAGCCGTTGTAGTATTTCAGCAGCAGCACCTCTCGGTACCGGGGCGGCAGAGCGGCCATGGCGGCGGCCAGTCCCCCCTCCTCCGGCGGCGAACCGCCGGTGAGAGACCGCTCGTCCAGCTCCACCCAGGGGTGGCGCCGCCGGGCGCGGTAGAGATCGATGGCGGTGCGCTCCGCCACCGTGGCGACCAAGGCCCGGGTGCGGGGGCAGGGTCCCTCCGGCACCCGCTCCATCCGCTCCGCCAGCTTCACGAAGGACTGGTGCACCGCATCCTCCGCGTCCTGTTCGTTTTTCAGGATGGCATTCGCCACATGGAACATCAGCCCCCGGTAGGCCAGATACACCGCCTCAAACCGCTCCCGGTCCGCCGGGGTCTCGATGGACTGGAAATAGACCAGCACCCGTCATCCCTCCCATCTCTCTGTCTCCGAAACGTTCCGGCGGGGCAAAACGTGACAGGGCCGCCCGAAAAAATTTCGAGAGGCCCTGGAGATGTCGAAAAATACCCTTGGCATGTCTTCGAGAAAAAGATCTTCCGCCACGTACACACCGCGGCAGAAGCGGCTGGTATTGGAGTTCGCCCCTCCGGCGTCGAACCGCCGCGAGGCGTTTTCGACAGGAAGAGGTCCGCCCGAACTAGTTCGGGCGGACCTGGGGCGCTCAGGTTGCGGGATCCTCCGGCGGCCGGCTGCTCTCCACCGGCGCAAAGGTCCGGTCCTCCGGCGGCATCTCGCCCCCGGCGGCCTTCCAGCCCTCCAAAAACGCCGCCCGCTGGGTCAGGTATAGGAAGTCGGCGGCGTCCTCCTGTCCCGCCAGGAAGCGGTCGAAGGCCGCCTCAAACGCATCGGTCATCATACTGCAACACCTCACAAGAAAAGACTCAAGGTAAGGTATATACTAAACCGATTTTGATAAAAATACAACCATATTTGCGGATTTACCTAAATTGGAACATTCTTGTTTCTCCGCTGTTCTTGTAGAATATCAGCATGGAGGTGTTTCCATGACCGGTAAACAGAAACACTATAAAACCTATGTCCAAATTGGGCTGAACATTTTGCATTACCGCAAGGAACAGGGACTCACCCAGGAGCAGCTTGCGGAAATGAGCGGACATAGTATGCAGCACATTCAGCGGGTGGAGACCGCCTATACTGCCCCCACCGTTGCCACGCTGCTGGACATCGCCGAAGCCCTGCACGTCCCCCTGGAGAAATTGCTGGAGATGCGCTGACCGCAAGCCGCCCGCCGGGCGGCTTTTCTCATGCCCTGGGCGCCGTCTCCGCCAGGGCGGCGTTCTGTCCGTCTCCCAGGTACGCCTCCCCAAAGGCGGTGTCCAGCAGCACGTCGGCGCCGTCCAGATAGCCGTGGACCTCCGCCAGAAAGGCGTCAACTGCCACCCCCCGTTCACGTCAAATTCCACCTGGTTCTCCCGGAGCGGCACCGGCTCCTCGGCGGCGTCCAGGGAGAACAGCTGATACGCATAGGCGCAGTACCCCTGTCCCATCCAGGGATTGTACCGCAGCAAGCAGTCCCGCCCGTCCACGCCGCAGGCATAGCGGGCGTTCTGCTCCGCGTGGGCGACGCCCGCCGCCTCCCGGTAGAGGGGCGTGCCGTCCTGCCTGCGCAGACACACCTCGTACCGCTCCGCCGCCTACCCCGTCCGGCCCGGATACCAGACCGCGGTGCGCTCCGCCGTCTCCGGCCGTCCGTCGTGATCGAAGTCCCAGGCCCCCGGCAGACGCTCCGTGGTCTCCTCCCGGACGGTCCCGGCAAGGCCCGCCTCCCCCTGTGCAAGGGTACAGCGGTAGGTCCGCTGCTCCCCGGCGTCCCCGCCCCGGCCCACCGTCAGGACCAGGGCGCCGTCCTCCCGCCACGCGCCCCAGTCCTCCGGCAAAAAGGTGTATTCCGGGAGGGTGCCCCCGTCCGGCAGCGTAACGTCCCAGCCGGTCCACCCGGCGGTTTCCAGCACCGTCACCAGAGCGTAGGTCCGGGCCTCCCGGGCCAGGGCGGCGTAGGCGCCGTCCGGGGACCACAGCACAGCCTGGGTGTAGTACCCAATGTCCTCCCACACCGCCGCGCCGGTCTCCGTATCGTACACCCGCACCCGCTCCGGCAGGCTCTGCCCGGAGGACACCCCCGCCCGGACGCCCTCCAGCCGCAGCTCCCACCTGCCGTCCGGCGAGAGCGCCTCTCCCTGCAGCGTAGCCGCCAGCAGCGTCACCGGCTCCGCCCATTCTTCCGCCGGGGCGGGCGCCCCCTCCGGCGCGCCGCCCAGAGCCGCCGCCGCGCCGGTAACCACCAACAGTGCCAAAAGCCCCAAAACCTGCTGCTTCCACATGAAACGACGCCTCCATACCGTAATACTTACAGTATAGAGGCGTCGCTTTTTATGTCAACTACAATTCGGTGACAAAGAGTTACGGACTCACCCCTTCAGCCGAGCGAGCATCTCCTCCCGCTGCGTGGCGATATACTCGTCGTAGCTCCCCATCTTGTCGATGAGCTGCCCGTCCACAAACTCCATGATCCGGTTGGCGATGGTCTGGACAAACTCGTGGTCATGGCTGGCAAACAGCACCACGCCCTTGAAGTCGATCAGCCCGTTGTTCACGGCGGTGATCGACTCCAGGTCCAGATGGTTGGTGGGCTGGTCCAGAACCAGCACGTTGGAGCCGTACAGCATCATCCGGGAGAGCATGCACCGCACCTTCTCCCCGCCGGAGAGGACCTTCACCGGCTTGAACACATCGTCCCCAGAGAAGAGCATCCTGCCCAGGAAGGAGCGCTTAAAGGACTCCGTGTTCTCCTCCGCGTTGTCCGCCGTGTACTGGCCCAGCCACTCCACCAGATTCAAATTGCAGTCGTTGAAAAAGGCGGAGTTGTCCAGGGGGAAATAGCTGGTGGTGATGGTGGTGCCCCACTTGTAGGTGCCCTCGTCCGGCTCCAGCTCTCCCATCAAAATCTTGAAGAGCGTGGTCTTGGCGATCTCGTCTTCGCCCACAAATGCCACCTTATCCTCCCGGTTGACCCGGAAGCTCACATTGTCCAGCACCTTCCGGCCGTCCACAGTCTTGGACAGGCCCTCCACCGCCAGAATCTCCTTGCCGCACTCCCGGTCCATCCGGAAGCCCACGAAGGGATACCGCCGGGAGGAGGCGGGCATTTCCTCCACCGTCAGCTTGTCCAAAAGCTTGCGGCGGGAGGTGGCCTGCTTGGACTTGGACTTGTTGGCGGAGAAGCGCTGGATGAAGTTTTGCAGCTCCTTGATCTTCTCCTCGTTTTTCCGGTTCTGGTCCCGGATCATCCGCTGAACCATCTGGCTGGACTCGTACCAGAACTCGTAGTTGCCCACATACATCTTGATCCCGCCGTAGTCCACGTCCACGATGCTGGTGCACACGGTGTTCAGGAAGTGGCGGTCGTGGCTCACCACGATGATGAGGCTCTCGCAGTCCATCAGGAAGTCCTCCAGCCACTCGATGGCCTGGATGTCCAGGTGGTTGGTGGGCTCGTCCAGGAGGATGATGTCCGGCTTGCCAAACAGCGCCTGGGCCAGCAGGACCTTCACCTTCTCCTTGGCGGTGAGGCTGGACATCTCGGCGTAGAGGATGTCGCTCCCCAGGCCCAGGCCCTGGAGCAGGCGGCTCACGTCGCTCTCGGCCTCCCAGCCGCCCATCTCCGCAAACTCCGCCTCCAGCTCGCTGGCCTTCACGCCGTCCTCGTCGGTGAAATCCTCCTTCTCGTAGAGGGCGTCCTTCTCCTTCATCACGTCGTAGAGGTGCTGGTTGCCCAGAATCACGGTGTCCAGCACGGTGTAGGCGTCGTACTGGAAGTGGTCCTGCTTCAGCACACTCATCCGCTGGTCCTTGGGGATGATCACCTCGCCGGTGGAGGGCTCCAGGTCCCCGGAGAGGACCCGGAGGAAGGTGGTCTTGCCGGCGCCGTTGGCGCCGATGATGCCGTAGCAGTTGCCGGGGGTGAATTTCAGGTCCACGTGCTTGAACAGCGCCTGGCCGCTGAAATTCACGCTGATGTCGCTGACTGTAATCATACTGTTTCCTTTCTTACAAAACGCGCAGCAGGCGCGGCGCTTTCCGCCGCGTCTGCCGCCGTTGGTTTCTCATGCTCTCATGCGTGGTCCATCACAGCCTTGTGGAAGATTTTCTTGCCCTTTTTAATGACGACGCCCTCGCCGCAGCAGTCCTTGCAGCACCACTTGGCCTCGATGTCGGACACCTTCTCTCCGCACACGCTCACACCGCCCTGCTGCACCAGCCGCCGGGCCTCGCCCTTGGAGGCCGCCAGGCCGCACTTGACCAGCAGCGTCAGAATGTCGATCTCGCCGCCGGAGAAGTCCTCCTCGCACAGCGCGGTGCAGGGCATGTTGGCCGCGGTGCCGCCGCCGGAAAACAGGCCTCGGGCGGTCTCCTGGGCCTTTTCCGCCTCCTCCTCGCCGTGGACCAGCTTGGTCAGCTCATAGGCCAGAATCTCCTTGGCGGTGTTCAGCTGGCTGCCCTCCCACCGGTCCATCTCGTCGATCTGCTCCAGGGGCAGGAAGGTCAGCATCCGGATGCATTTGAGCACGTCCGCATCCCCCACGTTCCGCCAGTACTGGTAGAAGTCGAAGGGAGAGGTCTTGTTGGGGTCCAGCCACACGGCGCCGCTGGCGGTCTTGCCCATCTTCTTGCCCTCGCTGTTCATCAGGAGGGTGATGGTCATGGCGTAGGCGTCCTTGCCCAGCTTACGGCGGATGAGCTCCGTGCCGCCCAGCATGTTGCTCCACTGGTCGTCGCCGCCGAACTGCATGTTGCAGCCCACGGTCTGGAACATGTGGTAGAAGTCGTAGGACTGCATGATCATATAGTTGAATTCCAGGAAGCTCAGGCCCTTCTCCATCCGCTGCTTGTAGCACTCCGCCCGCAGCATGTTGTTCACGGAGAAGCAGGCGCCCACCTCCCGCAGAAGCTCCACGTAGTTCAGCTTCAGCAGCCAGTCGGCGTTGTTCAGCATCATGGCCTTGCCCTCGCCGAACTCAATGAACCGCTCCATCTGTTTTTTGAAGCAGTCGCAGTTGTGCTGGATGATCTCCGGGGTCATCATGGAGCGCATGTCCGTCCGGCCGGAGGGGTCGCCGATATAGCCGGTGCCGCCGCCGATCAGGGCGATGGGTCGGTTGCCCGCCATCTGCAGCCGCTTCATCAGGCACAGGGCCATAAAGTGGCCCACGTGGAGGCTGTCCGCGGTGGGGTCGAAGCCGATATAGAAGGTGGCTTTGCCGTTGTTCACCAGCTCCCGGATCTCCTCCTCGTCGGTGACCTGGGCGATCAGGCCCCGGGCCTTCAGTTCCTCATAAATCTGCATCGTGTTCTTCTCTCCTGTTCTGGTGTTAGAAATGCGCCGGAATGGAACAAAAATGCCCCCGTCCCGGCAGGGACAGAGGGCGAAGACATCTCGCGGTACCACCTCTGGTTCGCCGCCTTCTCGCAAAGAACGGCCTCAGGTCGTGCCAATACACGACAGCGCGGTAACGGGCGCTCCCGGAGCACGCCTACTGGGCCGCAGGGGGCCGTTGGGGTGCCAGCTCCAAGGTGTATTCACCGCCGGGCGCTCTCCCCTTTTCACCGTGCCAGGGGTTCTCTTTGCAGTGCCGTGGCGGGTACTGGTCCTCTTCCTCGCTGTATACACGGGGTATTGTATCCGATCAGCGCCGGAATGTCAATCCAAATCCTTGTATTTTCTTGGGATATCCGGCGAGAATCAACTCCTTGGGATGCCGGTACAAACAGCGAGGGGACGAAGAACGATCCGCGCACGGCGCGGGGACGGGGGATACCGCCGTCTGGCGGAGGCGGAAATCCTTCGTCCCCGCGCCGATGCGCGGACGTCCCTCAGGCCCTTTGGGCTGGAATCCCGGTCATCTCAATCCTCGCCGGTAGGCCTCCGCCCCGTCCAGCAGCTCCCCGGCGCTGGCCAGCAGCGCCTCCGTCACCTTGCTTCCGCCGGTGATCCGGGCCAGCTCCGCCTCCCGCCGCTTTCGGTCCAGCCGGACCACACGTGTGAAGGTTCTCCCCTTGTCCTCCCCCTTTTCCACGGAGAAGTGAGTGTCCGCCATGGCCGCCAGCTGGGGCAGATGGGTGACGCAGAGCACTTGCTTGCGGCGGCTGACCTGCGCCAGCTTCTCCGCCACCTTCTGGGCCGCCCGGCCGGACACGCCCGTATCCACCTCGTCAAAGACCAGCGTGGCGACAGCCTCCTGCTCCGCCAGGACGTTTTTCAGCGCCAGCATAATCCGGGCCAGCTCGCCGCCGGAGGCGATTTTGGCGATGGGCCGCAGGTCCTCCCCCACGTTGGCGGACATCAGAAACCGGATGGTGTCGCAGCCGTCGGCGGCGGGCTCCTTCTCCGCAAAATCGATGGCAAAGCGGACCTTGTGCATGTCCAGCTCCTGGAGCTCCCGCTGGATGCGCTGCTCCAGAACCGCCGCCGCCGCCCTGCGGGCCTCCGTCAGCGCGGCGCCCGCCGCCCGGACGGCCGCCGCCGCCTTTTCCACCTGCCCCTCCAGCCGCGCTAAGGTGTCGTCCGCCGTCTCGATGGCATCCAGCTCCGCCCGGCACTTGTCCAGATAAGCGAGGCAGTCCTCCACCGTGGCGCCGTACTTCTTTTTCAGCCGGTAGAGCAGGTCCGCCCGGCTCTCCACCGCGTCCAGCTCCGCCGGGGAGAAGTCAAACTCCCCCCGCTTGTCCCGGATGGTCTCGGCAAGGTCGAAGGCTTCACTGCGCAGCTGTGACAGCCGGTTGAACAGCTCCCCCAGGTCCTCCCCCAGGGTGCGGATGCCCGCCAGGGCGCTCTCCGCGTCCCGCAGCTTCCCCACCGCCCCGGCATCCTCGTCGCCGCCATTGAGGCAGTAGTCCGCCCCCGCCAGGGCGGAGAGGTACTTCTCGCCGTTGCGCAGCAGCTCCCGCCGCTGGCGCAGCTCCTCGTCCTCCCCCGCCGTCAGCTCCGCCCGCTCCAGCTCGCCGATCTGGAATTGCAGGCTGTCCACCCGCCGGGCTTTCTCCGCCTCGTCCATTTGCAGCGCCTGGATGCGGCCCCGCAGGTCCGCCATGGCGTCGTAGGCCCGGCGGTAATCCGCCAGGACCCCCTCGGTTTTGCCGAAGCGGTCCAGATAGGCGCCGTGCTGCTCCTCGTCCAGGAGCTGGGCGCCGTCGTGCTGGCCGTGGATGTTCAGAAGGTCCTGGCCGATGCGCCGCAGCTGGGCCACGGTGACGGGCCGCCCGTTGACCCGGCAGGCGTTTTTGCCGTCGGTGAAAATCTCCCGCTGGAGCAGCAGCTCCCCATTCTCGTCCGGGGCGGTTCCGGTCTCCTCCAGCCCCGGCAGCGCCGGCGGCACCTGGGAGAAGGCGGCGCTGACAAAGGCCTTTTCCGCCCCGGTGCGGATCAGTTCCCGGGAGGTCCGTCCCCCCAGCACCGCCCCCATGGCGTCGATGACGATGGATTTTCCGGCGCCGGTCTCGCCGGTCAGGGCGTTGAACCCCGGCTGAAACTGGATGTCCGCCGACTCAATGACGGCGATGTTCTCAATATGCAGCAATTCCAGCAATGGTATCCACCTCGTTTACCAAAACTCTCAAAAAATACCGTCCAGGCGGAATTCACTTCCGCCTGGACCCCGCTGCCCGCCGCGGCGGGCACCCGCAGATCTGCGGGTGAGGGGGTTCAGCGGAGCCGGGCGCCGCCCGGCGGAGCGTCTAAGGGGGACGCCAGTCCCCCTTGGAGTCATAGCATCTCCTTGATCTCCTCGCAGAAGGCGGCGGCGGACTCCGTGTCCTGCATCAGCAAAAACGCGGTGTCGTCCCCCGCCAGGGACCCCACCATATAGGTGATGTCCATGTTGTCCAGGGCGGAGCAGGCCGCACTGGCAAGGCCCGGCATGGTCTTGAGGACCACGATGTTCTGGGCATAGGCGATGGAGGTGATGCTCTCCCGGAAGATGGTCCGCAGCTTCTCCGCGAAGTTCAGCTTCGTCCGGTTGCCCGACACCGCGTATTTGTAGACCCCCTGGCCCACCGGCTCCTTGATGAGATGCATCTGCTTGATGTCCCGGGAGATGGTGGCCTGAGTGGAGTTGATGCCCCGGGCCTGGAGGCGGGAGAGGAGCTGCTCCTGGGTTTCAATGTTCTCCTGGGAGATGATCTCCAAAATCATGGTCTGGCGGTCGTTTTTCATGTCACAGCCCTCCCGGCAGCATTTTTTGGGCGAAAATCTCACAGAAGCTCTTCTCCGTCAGCCGCACCAGCTTCATCACATACTTGCTCCTGCGCACCTGCACCTTGTCGTCCGCCCGCAGGGAGAAGGCCCGGCTCTCATCCACGCACAGATACACCGGCTTGCGGCCGTTGCGCTCCAGCTCCACCGTCAGCACGTGGTCCGGGGACAGCACGTAGGAGGAAAAGCGCATGTTGTGGGTGCAGATGGGGCAGACCACCAGCGTCTGGGCCACCGGCTCCACCACCGGCCCGCCGGCGGACAGGGAGTAGGCCGTGGACCCGGTGGGGGTGGAGATGATGACGCCGTCCCCGGCAATGTCCGCCAGATGGCGGCCGTCGGAGGAGATTTTCAGGTGGATGACGTGGGAGATGGGGCCCTCCCGAATCACCGCGTCGTTGAGGCCCAGGTTGGTGTAAACCTGTTTTCCTTCACGGAACACAGAGACGTCCAGCATCATGCGGGACTCCGTCTCAAAGTCCCAGTCCCGCAGCTTTTTCAGGGTTTCCAGCTCCCCGGCCTCCAGCTCCGCGATGAAGCCCAGGCCCCCCATGTTGATACCCAGCACCGGCAGCTTGTGCAGCGCCGCCAGCTTGGCCAGATGCAGAATGGTGCCGTCCCCGCCGAAGGTGAGGAGCAGGTCCGCCCCCCGCATCTCCTGGGGCAGGGAGCGCACGTCGTAATCCGCGAACGCCCCGGCCTTCTGGTCCTTGAAGGGGGAGCACACCACCGTGCGGAAGCCCATCTCCCGCAAAATGGCGTCGGCCTGCTTTGTGGCGGCCATTCCCTGGTCCCGGTTGGGGTTGGGGCACAGGATGATCTTCTTGGGATTCATTGGGCTTCCCCCTCTCCGTGTTCTCTCAGCACCTGGTGGGACTCCGCCACCAGCGCCTCCAAATCAAAGGCCGCCTCCCGCCAGGGGCCCTTCTCCAGATAGCCCAGGTACTCGATGTTTCCCTCGGGTCCCCGAATGGGCGAATAAGTAAGGCCGAGGACGGCAAAGCCGGACTCCTTTGCGTGGTCCAGGAAGTGCTCCAGCACCTCCCGGTGCACCGCCGGGTCCCGGACCACCCCCTTCTTCCCCACCTTCTCCCGGCCCGCCTCGAACTGGGGCTTGACCAGGCAGGCCACATGGCCCTCCGGCTTCAGCACGCCGCAGACGGCGGGGAGAATCAGCTTCAAAGAGATGAAGCTGACGTCGATGGAGGCGAAGTCCAGGGGCTGGGGAATCTGCTCGCAGGTGAGGTAGCGGGCGTTGGTCCGCTCCAGGCACACCACCCGCTCATCGCTGCGGAGCTTCCAGGCCAGCTGGCCGTAGCCCACGTCCACGGCGTAGACCTTTGCGGCGCCGTTTTGCAGCATGCAGTCGGTAAAGCCGCCGGTGGAGGCGCCGATGTCGCCGCAGACGGCCCCCTCCAGATGGATGGGGAAGGAGGCCATGGCCTTTTCCAGCTTCAGCCCGCCCCGGCTCACATAGGGCAGGACGTTGCCCCGGACCTCGATCTCCGCGTCGTTCAAAACGGCGGTGCCGGGCTTGTCCACCCGCTGGCCCCGGACGAATACCAAGCCGCTCATAATGGTGGCCTGGGCCTTCTGCCGGCTCTCCTGCAAGCCCCGCTCCACCAGCAGCACGTCCAGCCGCGTCTTATTGCTCATGCGCCATTGCCTCCTTCACCGCCGCCGCGACGGCAGCGCCGTCCAGGCCGAAGCGCTGCTCCAGCTGGGGGACGCTGCCCTCGGGGGCAAAGGTCTTGCCCAGATTTTTCAGGATCAGCTGCGCCGGGGCCGCGCCGTGCTCCGCCAAGATGGCGGCCACTCGCTGCCCCACGCAGCCCGCGCCGAAGGAATCCTCCAGCACCAGCAGCCGTTTCGCGCCGCCCAGCGCCCCGCAGACCTGGTCGTGGTCCAGGGGCGAGATGCGGTTCAGCTTGGCCACCCCCGCCCGGATGCCGGCGGCCTCCAGCAGCTCCGCCGCGTCCAGCAGGTGGTTGACCAGCACGCCGTAGGAGAGCAGCGTCACGTCCTCCCCCCGGCGCAGCCAGGCGATGGACGACTCCGCCGTATCCGAGCGGAAGCGGCCCTCCCCGCCCCGGGGGTACCGGACCACCACCGGCCCCTCCAGCTGGAACAGGGCCTGGCGCAGCATGTGCCGCAGCTCCGCGAAGCTGGAGGGGCACAGCACCGTGAACCCCGGGATCTCCGAGAGGAACAGCGCGTCGAAGCAGCCGTGGTGGGTCTCGCCGTCAGCGCCCACCAGTCCCGCCCGATCCACGCCCAGCACCACGTGGAGCCGCTCCAGCGCCACGTCGTGAATCAGCTGGTCGTAGCCCCGCTGCAAAAAGGTGGAGTACACCGCAAACACCGGAATCATGCCCTGGGCCGCCAGGCCCGCCGCCATGGACACCCCGTGCCCCTCAGCGATGGCCACGTCGAAAAACCGATCCGGGAACTCCCGGGCGAAGGGCGTCAGCCCCGTGCCGTCGGCCATGGCGGCGGTGATGGCGCACACCCGGCTGTCCTCCGCGGCGCAGTCCGCCAGCGTCTTGCCGAAGACAGTCGAGAAGCTCTCTCCGCCGGGGGATTTCAAAAGGCCGGTGGCCGGGTCGAAGGGGCCCACGCCGTGGAACTTGCCAGGATTCTGCTCCGCAAAGGGATACCCTTTCCCCTTCACCGTGTTCACGTGGACCACCACGGGGCTGTTCAGCTCCCGGGCCCACTGGAGCACGTCGCACAGCCGGGGCAGGTCGTGGCCGTCCACAGGCCCCAGGTAGGTGAAGCCCATGTCCTCAAAGAGGGTGCTGCCGGGCCAGAGGGTCTTTTTCAGGGAGGATTTCACCCGGTGGTTGAACCGGTACAGCCAATTCTCCATGGGCCGCTTGCCGAACAGCCCCCGATACCACTTTTTAAAGTGGTAGTAGACGGGCTTGGACCGCAGGCGGCTGAGGTGGGAGGGCATGGCCCCCACGTTGGGGTTGATGGACATGCCGTTGTCGTTCAAAATCACAATCAGCGGCTCGCCGGAGGCCCCGGCGTTGTTCAGCCCCTCGTAGGCCAGCCCCCCGGTGAGGGCGCCGTCCCCGATGAGGGCCAGGACGCTGTACGCCTCTTTCTGTAAAGTTCTGGCCCTTGCCATTCCAAGTGCCACCGACACAGAGTTGGAGGCGTGGCCGGCGATGAAGGCGTCGTGGGCGCTCTCATGGGGCTTGGGAAAGCCGGAGAGACCGTCCAGCTGCCGCAGGGTGTCGAACAGCGCCTGCCGCCCGGTGAGGGCCTTGTGGACGTAGCACTGGTGGCCCACGTCGAACACCAGCCGGTCCCGGCTGGTGTCAAATACCCGGTGGATGGCCACCGTCAGTTCCACGGCCCCCAGGTTGGAGGCCAGATGGCCCCCGGTCCGGGAGACGCTCTCAATGAGAAACTCCCGCAGCTCCCGGCACAAAACGGGCAGCTGCGCGGCCTCCAGCGCCTTTACGTCGGCGGGAGAGTGGATTGTTTCCAGAAGCATGCCGCTCCCCTCCTCTCAGCGGTGGAACACATGTAAAAACCGCCCCGCCCAGTAGACCACTTTGGTGCTCTGCTTCATGGCGAAGGTCTTGGACAGGGCCTTGCCCCCGATGGTGAGCCCGGAGATCAGGGCGGTGACGCCCACGGAGATCAGCACGGTCCGGGTGCTCAGGGCGCTTTGCAGCTGGGTGACGATGACGGCACCGGTGGCGCCGGAGACGATGCCGCAGATGTCGCCCACCACGTCGTTGCAGACGCTGGAGACGTGGCTGGCGTTGCGCAGGAGGCCCAGGGCCTCCTTGGCCCCCTTTTCCTTGTGGGCGGCCATGGAGTGGAACGGCCGGGGGTCCGCCGCCGTCACGGCCACGCCCACCACGTCGAACACGATGCCCAGGAGAATGAACATGGCCAGCGTCAAAACGGCGACCGCCACGCCCGCGCCGTCCAGCATCGACTCCGACGCCAGACTCAACGCCGCGGACAGGGCGACCGCCATGCAGAACACCGTCAAAGCCCAACGGTATGGGGCGGCCGCGCCGCCCTTTTTGTCCTTTTTCTCTTTTTTCAAACAATGGCCTCCAAATGGGGGTATCTTTTCGATGCTGCTAAGCCGGCGGCGGCAAAAAAGGTAAATCTTACGGCTTAGGTACGGGTTGGATTTCCCCAAGGCACACCTCTCGTTGCCGATAGAGGCGGTTCCCCCTTTGGTGCCAGGGCGCGGCGTCGCCCGTCCGCGCTACCCGATTGCCACTTAGTCCGCACTGCAATCCCTTTTCTGCCTCACGGGAACAGCCTAGGTGATTTCCACCACAGTCCGTCCGCTTCTTTAGCCTCTTTTGCAGGCAGGGTTTCAAAGAGCAAAGGACCGTCCGTTGCTCCGGCCGGAGTCAGAACGGTCTGGCCTCTCATCCACCATACCCACGCAAGGCAGGCTACGTCTGCACACAGCGTTACGGCCCTTGGGGACCGATGCACCGCATTGCAGGTTCACAATCTGTTTCGTACACAGGCCGAAATTACCGCGATGGGAGTACGTCTGTGCACAAGAACAGGTCTCCACGGAAACAGGGTCGGGTTGACCATGCCATTGGAAATCGCCCTGAGTCCGCAAGCACGCATGGCGCGCTTCCCCCCAGCACCCACCCAAAACTGGGCGTATCAAGCAGGCACCAGAGGTTTCATCGATGTGCCCTTCAGAGGATTTTTAGGCCCTCCCTAGGAAACGGCAGATCTGACTAGAATACTGCGCCGCCGCTTAGCGTGAATTAGTATAGCACGGTTTCAATAAATATACAACATATTCTGCATAACGAAAAATAAACAATTTATAAATTTTTGGGGCCCGGCGCTGCCGCCGGGCCCCGGATGCCTTATTCCTCGTCCTCCAGCTTCACCGTGGTGAAGCGATAGAAGGGCTTGCGCTTGCGCAGCTCGTAGTCCTCCGTCCGCTCCGGCGTCCAGTCGTACAAGTCCTTCCCGGTGGCAACCTTGTCCGTCAGCAGCGTACCGGGCTTGTCCGCGTTGCACAGATGGGGGAAGAGATACGTCTGAATATTGGTCTGCAGCGTCACGGGGATGTGGTCCCAGTACTCCATGGGGCCGATGGAGCTGTACCGCTGGCCGATGGAGTAGAGGAAGGTCTTGTCCACGGCTTCAGCGTCGGCAATTCCCTCCTGGATGATGTACTCCGCCTCCCGGAACAGGGCGTGGTGGAGGCGGTTGCCGATGAAGCCCGGGGCGTCCTTCTTCAGCACCACCGGCACCCGGCCCAGGTCCTCCAGCAGGGCCACCTCCTTGTCCACGGCCTCCTGAGAGGTGTGGGCGCTCTTGACGATCTCCACCAGGGGCACCAGGTGAGGCGGGTTCCAGGAGTGGGCCACCATGAACCGCTCCTTGTGGAGAAGGGTCTGGGCGATCTCGTTGGCGGAGATGGCGGAGGTGGTGGAGCTGAGGATGGTCTCCGGCGGGCAGACCTCCTCCAGATGGCCCATCACCTCCCGCTTGGATTCGATGGTCTCGGCGGTGGACTCGATGACGAAGGCGCAGTCCGCCAGGGCGGCGTAGGACGTGGCGGTGGTCAGGTAGGTCAGCGCCTTCTCCTTCTGCGCCGCCGTCAGGACGCCGGCGGCAATCATGTCGTCCAGGCTCTCGTGGACGGTCCGGACGCCCCTCTCACAGCTCTCCTCCGAGCGGCCGTACATCACCGCGGGATAGCGGTTGCAGATCAGCAGCACCACGGTGCCGGTGGCCATGACGCCGGTGCCCACGACGCCGACTTTACACTTTGACATAGATCGGATTCCTCCTCAGATAGTTGATACCTCCAATATACCACGCCGGGATGCGCCAGACAATGGGAACTTTTCCAGCGGCCCTCTGGCCGGGCAAAAAAACAGGCGGGGGCTTGCGCCCCCGCCGCGGGAAAACCTGTTACAGCTTCCGCCGGGCCAGGCTGTCCGCCAGGAAGCGAAGGAAGCCGTCATCGTCCAGGTCCGCCACCGCGGCCTTGGCCCGGGCCGTGGCGGCCTCCACCGCCGCCTCGCAGCCCTCCAGGCCCAGAAGGTCCACGAAGGTGGCCTTCCCCTCCTCCCGGTCGGAGCCGATGGGCTTGCCGAAGGTGGCCTCGTCCCCCACCACGTCCAGCACGTCGTCCCGGATCTGGAAGGCCAGCCCCAGCTGGAGGGCGTAGTCCTCCGCCGCCGCCAGAGCCTCGGCGCCGCCGCCGCCGGCGGCCACCCCCATCTTGCAGGCCCCGGCCATCATGGCCCCGGTTTTCAGCCGGTGGACCTCCGTCAACTCCGCCTCCGTCCGGGGGGCGTGAAGGGTGTCCAGCACCTGGCCCGCCACCATGCCGTCGGCGCCGGAGGCCTCCGCCAGCAGCAGCGCGCAGGCGGCTTGGGCCTCCGCCGTCAGGCCGGGGGCGGTCAAAATCAGCCGGTAGGCCTCCGGCTGGAGGGCGTCCCCTGCCAGAACGGCCAGGGTCTCGCCGTAGACCTTGTGGTTGGTGGGCTTGCCCCGGCGGAGGTCGTCGTCGTCCATGCAGGGCAGGTCGTCGTGAATCAGGGAGTAGGTGTGGACCAGCTCCAGGGCGCAGGCAACCGGCAGGGCCGCCTCCATCGGCAGTCCGCACAGCCGGGCAAACTCCAGCGTCAGCACCGGGCGGATGCGCTTTCCCCCCGCCAGGAGGCTGTAGCACATCGCCTCGTACAGGTCCGCCCAGTGGGTCTCCTTGTCCGCAAACAGCCCCGCCAGGTAGGTCTCCACCGCCCGGCGGCAGGCGTCGTACCGGGCGTCAAACGCAGTCTGGTCCATGTCAGTCCTCCTCTTCCCCGAAGGGCAGCTCCACCGGAGTGCCGTCGGGGCCCTTCATCAGCTTCACCACCTGCTGCTCCGCCTGGTCCAGCTCCTTGGAACAGGCGGCGATCAGCTTGGTCCCCTCCGCAAAGAGGGCCAGGGAGTCCGCCAGTTGGGCGTCCCCCTTCTCCAGCACCGCCACGATCTCCTCCAGGCGCTGGAGCTGCTGCTCAAAGGTCTGTTTTTTTCCGCTCATCTGTGTTCCTCCTCAAACGGCTTGTCCACGGCGGCGGTGAAGCCGCCCTCTCCCAGGGTGACGGACACCCGGTCTCCCGGCGCCACGTCCCGCCAGCTCTTCAAAATGGCCCCCGTTTTCCCCCGGGCCACGGCATAGCCCCGGCCCAGCACGGCCAGCGGGCTCAGGGCGTCCAGAGACGCCGCCAGGGCGGCGAAGCGCTGCCGCTTCCGCCCCACCAGGGCACCGGACAGGTCCCCCAGCCGCTGCTGGACATGGACCAGCTCCATCCGCTTATCCTGGACAAAGGCCAACTGGTCCGTCATGCACCGCTTGCGGGCCAGGGTGTCCAGCCGGGTGCGCAGGGCCGCCAGCCGGGCGGTCTCGCTCTGCTTCATCCGCTCCCCCGCTCCCCGGAGCCATCGCAGCAGCTCCGCCTGGTCCGGCACGGCGATCTCCGCCGCGTTGGAGGGGGTGGAGGCCCGGGCGTCCGCCACAAAGTCCGCGATGGTCACGTCCGGCTCATGGCCCACGGCGGAGATGACGGGGGTGGCGCACTCGTAGATGGCCCGGGCCACCCGCTCGTCGTTGAAGGCCCACAGATCCTCCATGGAACCGCCGCCCCGGCCGGTGATGATGACATCGCCGATCTTCCAGCGGTCGGCATAGCGGATGGCCCCGGCGATCTCCGGCGGGGCCTCCGCCCCCTGGACCCGGACGGGCAGGAGCACCACCTTGGCGATGGGATACCGCCGCCGGAGAATGCGGATCATGTCGTGGACCGCCGCCCCGGCGGAGGAGGTGACGATGGCGATGCGCTCCGGATAGGGCGGCAGGGGCTTTTTGTGCTCCGGGGCGAAGAGGCCCTCATCGTAGAGCTTGGCCTTCAGCTGCTCGAAGGCCACCGCCAGATCCCCCGCCCCCTCGGGGATGAGGGTGTTGCAGTAGAGCTGGTAGGCCCCGTCCCGGGGAAACACGGTGATGCGGCCGGAGACCACCACCTTCATGCCGTTTTCCGGGCGGAAGCGCAGCTTCCCGGCGGCGCTTTTGAACATCACGCAGCGCAGGGCGCCCTCCGGGTCCTTCAGGGTAAAGTAATGATGCCCGGATGGATACATTTTATAATTGGACAGTTCCCCCCGGACGGAGACGGACTGGAGCATGGGCTCGTTGTCCAGCAGGAGCTTGACCAGGTTGTTGACTTCGGTGACGCCGAAGATGTGGTGTTCCATTGGGGGACCTCCTTGTTCTGCCCGTTGGGGAGAGCGGCCTGGTTCGCGCAGCGGCGCGGGGTCGGGGGGAGTCCGCGCACAGCGCGGGGACGGGAGATGCCGCCGTCGGGCGGGGACGACGGGATTCCGCCCCACGGGGGCGGGACGGGGGGCTGCGCACCGGGGAGGGCCTGTCCGCCCCGACCTCCCGGCCATAGAAAAAGGCAGAGCCGGAGGACGGCGGTCCCCCCGCCGCGCCCCGCTCTGCCCAATTTGTTTACTGGGGGAGCTCCTGGCGCACAAAGCTGCCCAGGATGCCGTTCATGAACTTCACCGTCTCCGGCGTCTCGTACTTCTTGGCGATCTCCACCGCCTCGTTGATGGCGGCGCCGTTGGGAATGTCCGGCATGTACAAAATCTCGTACATGGCCACCCGCATGATGGCGGAGGCCACCAGCGGGATGCGGGCGAAGCTCCAGCCCTTGGCGTACTTGGCGATATAGCCATCCAGCTCCGCCGCGTGGGTGTCCACCCCTTTTACCAGCCGCCGGATATACGCCTCCTGCTTGGCATTGGGTACTTCGGCGTAGATGGGGTCCTCCGCCGACAGGGTGGAGAAGGTCTCCTCCGTCAGCCGCTCGTCCAGCAGGGCGTCGATGGGCTTGTCGGTAAAGCTCAGCTCATAGGATAGATGGATGGCGATTTCCCGCGCGGTGTTCCGTACCATATTACAATTCGTCCTTTTCTCTCTCGTTCCAGTCTCAGGTCCGGCTCTCCGCCAGGGTCACGCCGCCCACGTGGATGTTGACGGCCTCCACCGGACAGCCCGTCATCGCCTCCACGGAGGAGGCCACGGCCTTCTGGGCGTTCTCCGCCACCTCGGGGATGGGGCTGCCGTACTGCACCGTCAGGTACAGGTCCAGCCGCAGCGCGGCACCGGTCATGTCGATCTTCACGCCGCGGACGCCCTTCTGGGCGTTTTTCTTGTTGTTCATCAGGTCCGTAACGCTGCCGCCCAGGTTGGTCATCATGCCGGAGACACCCTCCACCTCCCGCACAGCGCCCACGGCGATGGCGGCGATGACCTCCTCGGAGATATTGATGCTGCCGTTTTCCTCCGGCAGGGTCATGTATTCCTTGCTTTCAGCCATGACGTGATTCTCCTTATTCTTGGTATCCTTGGTAAAAGCGATTATTTTTGAATATTGTACCATGCCGACCCTGAAATTACAACAGCTAATTTGCGGCCATGATCTTCACGCCGCTGGCGGGAAGGCCCGTCTCCGACATGGCGATGTCCGTGATCTTGGCCACATCCTCCCCGGTAAGTTCCCCGCTGTCCGTGGACACCACCACGCTGATGCCCCCGTCCCCCAGGAAGGCCACGCAGTCCTTGTACCCCTTGGCAGTGACCAGGTTTTCAATCTGGGCCTCCTTCAGAGTATAGCCTGCCAGCACCTGGATGCCCTCCGAGGCCTCGTTGGCCAGGGTCTGGTCCGCGTCCTTCTGCTCCGCCGCCTCCTGCAGCAGGGTGATGGCGCTGTCCCGCGCCTGCTGGCGGGTCAGCCGGGCGGAGGCAAAGTAGTCCGATCCGGTGTACACCGCCGTCTCGTCCATCGGGGCGTCGCTCTCCCCCTCCTGGCCGCTGACCAGCGCCGCCTCCCCCAGGATTTTGCTGCCGGTCTGCTCCACCTGCTCCGCCGCCTGCTCCCCGGTGAATTTCCAGTTCAGCGCCACCGCCGCGCACACCAGCACCGCCATGGTGGCCACTACCGCGTTCCGTTTGAATCTTGCGCCCATAGGTCCTCTCCTCCTCCAGATAATCACTGCCATTTTGCCACTGTGATGCGGTCTGCGGAAAGCCCGGTCAGCGCCGCCACCGCCTCCGTCACCGCCAGACGGACCTCCGCCCGGTCTCCGCCCTGGCACACCACCAGCGCCCCCCGGTAGGTGGGATACAGCGTCCGGGTCACCACCGTCTCGTCCCCGTCGTCCCCATCCAGCAAGACGGTCTCGGACTTGCGGGAGTAGTCCGTCGGCGCGGCGGTGTCCCCGCTGTAGCTCAGCTCCGTATCCAGGGCCAGCTGCCGCTCGCCATCGGTATCCACCGTCAGCATCACCTTCACCTGACCCACACCGCTGATGGTCCCCAGAATCTCCTCCATCTCGCCCCGGATGTCCTGGACCGCCTGAGCCGGTGCCGCCGTCCCCCGGGAGGCGGGCGCCGTACCGCCGGTCCCACTCGGCCATAGCAGCAGCCCGGCGCCGATCAGCACCACTAAGACCGCGTATTTGTACCTGTCCCATAGCTTTCGCACTCCTTCAGTTTTCATCGTTCCCATCCTGCCATACCTGCCTCTCCACGGGGATGCCCAGCTGGTTTGCCATGTAGTCCGAAAGCGCCTGGGACCGCGGGCCCGTCAGCACCGCCCCCACGGGGACGGGCACGCCGTCCGCCCCCGCCTCCGTCTCCACCCGGACCGTCACCGCCGCCCCCAGCCGGACGGCTTCCTCCGATATATATGCCTCTGTCCGCGCGGCTATGAGTTCCGCCATCTCCGCGCCGCTCTCCTCCGAGAGCTCCGCCTGCCGCTGCTCCACCGCCTCCCGGTAATCCGACAAATCCAGCCGCAGCCGCCCCAGATCCGCCCCCAGCACCGGCCGCAGCAGCGCCGCCAGCAGCACCAGCCCGCCGGTGAAGGAGGCGATTTTGCGCAGCGTCCCCTCCGGGACCAGCAGCTGCGCCACGGACAGCAGCATGGACACCACCACCACCGAGGTGAGCCACTCCCGCAGCGCCGCCATCACGGCACCACCGCCGCCACGGAGGACAGCACGGAGATCAGCAGCAGCAGCGCGCAGCTGCCGGTCATCCCCAGCACCAGCCCGAAGGCGCCGCCCAGGCCGTCGATGAGCTTGCACAGCTGGGGCGCCCCCAGGGCGGCGGCCAGGAAGGCCGTCAGCTTGTAGAGGAGGTACTGGATGCCCAGCTGCAAAAAGGGGTAGGCGCACCCCGCCAGAATGGCCAGGGTGCCGAAGATGCCGATGGTGTTTTTCAGCAGCCCCGCCCCCGCCAGCACCGTGTCCGCCGCCTCCGCGATGATGCCTCCCACCACCGGCACCGCACCGGAGATGGCGGCCTTGGTCACCTTCACCGCCGCGGCGTCGGCGGCGCCGGTGATGATCCGGGCCACGGAGAGATAGACGGTGAAGAGGAGCAGCGCGGTGGTCAGCGCCCAGGTCACCAGTTTTTTCAGCCCCTCCGCCAGAGCCCCCAGCCGGTTCTCCGGCAGCGCCGCCGAGGCCGCCAGTACCCCGATGTAGAGGTACACCAGCGGCAGCAGCAGCTCCCGGATCAGGCTCACCAGCAGGTCCACCAAAAACACGGTGGTCACCTGCTGGACCGTGGCGGTGCCCACGCCCCCCGCAGCGGCTGTGGCCGCCGCCAGGGTGGGCAGCAGCGCCCGGGAGAACACGGACAGCTCCTGGATGGTCTGCCTGCCCAGCCCCATGAGGGAGTCCAGGCTCCCCACGGTCAAAAGCGTGATGGACAGCGCCCCCGCCATGGGCAAAAACACCGCGCCCTTCCCCCCGCCGGTGAGAAAGGCACCGTCCACCGCGCCGCACAGCACCACCACCAGCAGCACCGACGCCGCCCCCCGGACCCGCTGGCGGAGGATGTCCCCCGCCTGGCCGCCGATGCCCTCCAGCAGCCGGGCGACGCCGCCGGAAAAGCCGCTGATTCCGGAGAAGTCCCCCTCCTCCAGCAGCTCCTCCGCCCCCTTGGGCAGGGCGTCCGTCAGCTCCCCGGGCAGGGCTGCGGCCTGGGCCCGGCCCGCCAGCACCAGCAAAAAGAAGATGAGTAAGATCACTTTTTTCATTGCATCAACTCCACCAGCAGCGACAGCACCGACCGCAGCAGCGGCAGCGCCGCCAGCAGGGCGCACACCGCCCCCGCCGTCTCCACCACCGCCGCCAGGGCCGTCTCCCCCGCGTCCCGGCACAGGCTGCCGCCCACCCGCACCACCAGGGAGATGCCCACGGTCTTATACAGCGGCACAAACAACACCGCCGGCACGCCGCTGCGCTCCCCCAGCTCCTCCAAAAACGCCGTCAGCTCCCCCAGGCCCTCCAGCAAAAACGCCAGCACCAGCATCGTGGCCGCCAAGGCCAGCAGCAGGGCGCTCTCCGGGCTGCCCCGCTTCACCACCAGCGCCAGCAGCGCCCCCACTACGCACAGGGCCGTCACCTGGACGATCTCCGCCACGGCTAAAACCGGAACAGCGTTTTGATGAGATCGAACAGGTCGCTGATCTCCTGCACCATCATCATCAACACCACCACCAGCCCCGCCAGGGTGGTCATCATGGCCTGCTCCTCCCGGCCGGAGCGCACCAGCAGCTGGTTCAGCACCGCCACCAGAATCCCGATGGCGGCGATCTTGAAAATCAAATCCACATCCATACCGCGTCCCTCAAATCAGCAAAATCACCAGCAGCGCCGCCGAGGAAAAACAGAGCGCCGTGGTCCGCTTCTCCTCCGCCTGCCGGTCCTGTTCCAGCCGCTCCCTGCTCCGCTCCAGCTCCGAGGCCGCCAGGGCCAGCGCCCGGCAGACCTGCTCCTCGTCGCCCTGCAAGTCGTCCCCCAGGGCGGCCACCACCGCCCGGTCCCCCTCCGAGAGGGGCAGTTCCCCGGCCAGGCGCCGCCAGGCGCCCCGCA
>NZ_UQXD01000027.1 GCF_900544955.1 uncultured Oscillibacter sp. | reverse complement strand
CATGGAACCCCGACTGCGCCCGGTCCAGCCAGCCCCTCAGCGCCGGACGGGGGTCCGGCAGGCGGGGCAGCGCCCGGGCGGTGCCGCCCTTGCCGTAGGCCGGGTCCACGTGGTAGGCCTCTAAAATCTCCGCCGTCAGCTTCTCCACATCCCCGAAGTCCCCGATGGCCTCCTCCTCCGTCACGCCCCCGGCCACCCGCATGTCGATGTGCTGGGCATACTCCGCCAGGATGTCCCGCTGCTCCGCCTCCGCCAGCACCGCGATGCCGCTTTGCAGCTCCTTCAAAAACGACTCCTTGTTCCTCATGTCCTCCGCTCCTTTAGAAAACGATTCACCTGCTGCTGGAACAGGTCCCACTCCGCCTCCAGCGCGTCCCGGTACAGCACGCCCATGGCCGTCAGATGGTAGTACTTCCGGGGCGGCCCCTCGGTGGATTCCCGGAGGTAGGTCTCGAAGTAGTGCTCGTTGGTCAGCCGCTTGAGCAGCGGGTAGATGGTGCCCTCGTTGACGTCCACCACCTTGGACACCTCCGCCACCAGCTCGTAGCCGTACATATCCCGCTTCCGCACAGACTCCAGGACAATCAGCTCCAGCACTCCCTTTTTGAACTGCGCGTTCATAACATCTCCCCTTTGGGTATGATTCTATACCAGCTACCTTGCATTGTCAAGTACTGATTTTTTTACAATACTTGGGGCAAAAAAAGGAGGCCGCCGGAGCAGCCCCTTTTCTCACAGGTCGTCGATGTGCATTTTGTCGATCTGGTCCTTTACCCGCCGCTTCTCCCGGACGGCCCAGTAGATGGCCAGCAGCACCAGGGTGGGAATGTTCCCCACCAGCAGCGTCACCAGCACCATCAGCACGTTCTGGGCCACGCTGCCGGTGTCCATCAGGCTCAGCAGCGGCAGCAGCGAGCACAGAAAGGTCAGCAGCGGCAGCACCAGGCCAGGCCACCGGCTCTCCCGCTTGGAGAGAAAGATTTGCAGGAAAACGCCCCCCACCAGCAGCGCCAGCCAAAACAGCAACGTCCCCCAAAGAGCGATTGTGGCAATATACATTTTCACGTCTCCTCCTTCGTCCTTCGATACTCGGAAATCAGAATCTTGGCCGTGTCGAAATCCAGCTTGTCGTCCACCGCCAGCCGCTTCACCAGGGACACGTAGGGGTCCGCCTCCGCCGTCTCGGTGAGCTGAATCTTCTGGATCAGCCGGTCCAGCCGCAGCCGCACCGTGGGGTAGCTGACGCCGTACAGCGCCGCCACCTCCTTCAAGGACCCGGAAGCCAGGATGAATTTTTTGATGAAGACCGCGTCCGCGTCCTCCAGGTCCGCCATCCACGCGGGAAGGGTGGTCATTTCATCACGCCCCTTTCATAAATTCAATATAAACTTTAATTTTATGAAAGTCAAGATTTATTTTTATAATCAACAAAAAGAAAGCCCCCCGAAAAACCGGGGGGCTTCCGCTGATTGAAAAAGCCGCGCAGCGTCTCGCCGCCGGAGCGGCAAGCGAACGCCTGTTCCGCCGCGGCGTATCCGCGGGGGCCCCTCCCTTTCGGCCCGCAAGGGGGCAAGCTGCGGGCCGCAGCTCTGCCGAGCCAGCGCCCGCGGCACCGGACCGGCAGCCCAAAGCCCCCCGGTCTCCCGGGGGGCTCGGCTCACTCCATATGCAGGCTCTCGCGGATGTCGCTGTCAAAGTAGGCCACCGGGTCCTGCTCCGCGCCGTCCTGCCGCACCTGAAAGCACAGGTGGGGGCCGGTGGACATCCCGGTGGAGCCCACGGCGGCCACCGTCTCCCCGGCGTACACGGCGTCCCCCGCCTTCACCGCCAGGCTCCGGCACTGGGCGTAGACCGTCTCCAGCCCATCGCCGTGGTCCAGGACCAGGTAATTGCCCCGGCGGCTGTCAAAGCCCGCCTCCTTCACCGTGCCGTCCGCCGCCGCCAGGATGGGGGTGCCGTCGGCGGCGGGGATGTCGATGCCGCTGTGGAACATCTCTCCGCCGAAGGGGCTGCTCATGCGCACCGTCCCGGCCCCCTCCACCGGCCACCGCAGCCAGCGGCTCTCTGTCTCGGAGGCGGCGTAGACGCCGTAAAAATAGGCCTCGTCGTCCCCCGCCAGCCCCGGCAGCAGCCCCGTGGTGCCGTCCTCGTTCCAGACCACCCGGAGCTTGCCGGTGGAGAGGCGGTAGGTCTTGGTCTGTTCCCCGCCGTCCGCAAAGACCACCGTCACTGTCAGGGAGGCGCCGTCCAGGGTGTCCACGCTGGCCTGGGACGCCGCCCGGGGATCCGCCGCCCAGGCGGCCTCGTCGGCGCCGGGGACCCACAGGCCGTAGCGCACCTCCGGGTCATAGTCCTCGGTGCAGGCGGCGCCCAGGCGGCTCATCTCCTGGGTGGACCAGGTGCCGTCCTCCGCCTGGTCGATGGAGGCGGGGACCATCTCCCCCCGCTCCTGGGCCGCCCGGATGTCCGCCCGCTCCTGCTCCGTCAGGTTGTCCAGCCGCCGCCAGCGGTACAGCTCCCCCCGGTCCAGGGACAGCGACACCTGCCGGATGTCCGCGCCGGTGATTTGCAGCAGGCAGCCGGTGAAATAGCCGCTGTCCCCCGACCACTGCATCCCGCTGCCCGCGCTGAAGGCCAGGCCGCCGTTGACCCCCCGGCCGTAGGCCTCCCCGGTGTCGGCGGCGCAGGCCGTCAGGCCGAAGGTGTAGACCGGCACCAGCGCCGGTCCCCCCGGCGTCTCCCCGCCGCTCTCCGCCGGGCGGAGGGTCACGGAGCCCAGCACCAGCGCCAAGGCACAGGCGGCGCACACCGCCCCCCGCAGCAGCGGATGGCTCTGGCGGGCCAGGCGCTTGGGCCCGGTCTGCTCCGCCTGCCGCTGCCCGGCGGCCTGGGCCACCCGGTCATTCAGCCCGGCGGGGACGCGGATATCCCTCATCAGCTTCCGATATGCATGCTCCATCCTCATAACCTCCCAGCAGCTCTTTCAATTTTAGTCTCGCCCGGCGGAGCCGGGTGCGGACCGTGGCGGCGGGAATCTCCAGCAGCGCCCCGATCTCCTCGGTCTGATAGCCCTCGGCGTAGTGCAGGTGCACCACGGTGCGGAACTTCTCCGGCAGGCGGGCCACCGCCTCCCACAGGGCCGCGGCCCGGTCGTCGGGCGGCGCGGCCAGCTCCGGCACCTCCTCCAGGGACAGCACCGGCCGCCGCAGCCGCAGCCGCCCCAAATCCGCGCAGCGGTTGAGGGCGGTCCGGATCAGCCAGGCCTTCATGTGCTCCCCGTCCCACGCCCCGGCGTCCTGCGCCAGCAGGCGGAGGAAGACGTCCTGGTAGACGTCCTCCGCGTCCTGCACGGACTGGGTCCGGCACAGGGCCAGGCGGTACACCGTATCGCCGTGGGCCTCCATGGCATTGCGCAGGAATTGCTCTTGCTCCTTCATGCAATGCCTCCTTTCCTTTGTTTGAAAAGCGCCTTTCACTTTCAATACGCCCCGCCGCCCCCAATCGTTCCCGGACGGCCAAAAAAGTTTTCGCCGGCGGAGCGGAGACCGCGCCAGCCCCATCTTCCGCCCGGGCCCGCCGCCTCCCGGCCGGGGCCGGGAGGCACCGATGGGCACCGGCGTCTCCTTTGACCGGGAGAAGCTGCGGTCGCTCCTCGGGCGCGGTCGGGAGGCCCCGGCCATGCCCGCGCCCGCCGCCGGGCAGCGCCGTCCATATCCGCAGCCCCGCCCGGCCCCCAATATCGGCGCCGGTTGGCCCCGAAGGGCCGCGCGCTCGGTCTCTGCCCGAAAGCGGATAAAAAGAGGACCGGCCCTCCCCGGACCGGTCCCCGCCTCATGTCTCTCGAATGCCGTAAAGTTCCAATCTGCCGATCAAATTCTGCACCGTCAGTTTCTGCGCCAGGAGCTGCTGATAGGTGGCGCCCCGGTTTTTCCCCGCCGCCCGGAGCTTCTCCATATCCGCCAGGACCTTGTCCCGCTCCCGCAGAAGATCGGCATACATCCGCTCATAGGCGGCCAGCCGCTCCGCGTCAGACATTGAACCGGAAGTAGATCATGTCGCCGTCCTGCACCACGTACTCCTTGCCCTCGCTGCGCAGGAGGCCCTTCTCCCTGGCGGCGGTGACGCCGCCGCACTTCTCCATGTCCGCATAGGCGATGACCTCCGCCCGGATGAAGCCCCGCTCGATGTCGGAGTGGATCTTCCCCGCGGCCTGGGGAGCCTTGGTACCCTTCTTGATGGTCCAGGCCCGGCACTCGTCCTTGCCGTAGGTCAGGAAGGAGATGAGGCCCAGCAGGGCGTAGCAGCACTTGACCAGCCGGTCCAGGCCGGACTCCTCCACGCCCAGCTCCTCCAAAAACAGCTGCTTCTCCTCCCCCTCCAGCTCGGCGATGTCCTGCTCCATCTTGGCGCAGATGGGCAGCACCTGGCTGCCCTCGGCGGCGGCGATTTCACACACCTGCTGGTAGTAGCGGTTGCCCGCCAGGTCGGTGAAGCCGGCCTCGTCGGTGTTGGCGGCGTAGATCACCGGCTTCAGCGTGAGCAGATCGGAGGTCAGCAGCAGCGCCCGGTCCTCCTCCCCGCACGGGAAGGTCCTGGCCAGCGCCCCCTGGTCCAGATGTTTTTGAAGGGCGGTGAACAGCTCCACCTCATGGGCAAATTTCTTGTCCCCCTTCATGGCCTTGGCGGCCTTCTCCACCCGGCGCTGCACCATCTCCAAATCCGCCATCACCAGCTCCATGTTGATGATGTCGATGTCCCGCCGGGGGTCGGTGCTGCCCTCCACGTGGATCACGTTCTCGTCGTCAAAGCAGCGGACCACGTGCACGATGGCGTCGGTCTCCCGGATGTTCGCCAGGAACTTGTTGCCCAGGCCCTCGCCCTTGCTGGCGCCCTTCACCAGTCCCGCGATGTCCACAAACTCAATGACCGCCGGGGTCTTCTTGTCCGGCTGGTACAGCTCCGCCAGGCGGTCCAGCCGCTCGTCGGGCACCGCCACCATGCCCACGTTGGGGTCGATGGTGCAGAAGGGGTAGTTGGCGCTCTCGGCGCCGGCGTTGGTGATGGCGTTGAACAGGGTCGATTTGCCCACGTTGGGCAATCCCAGAATTCCAAGTTTCATGGCTTCCAATCTCCTTATTTTTCGGGGGGTGGCGCCGGATTCTCCGCGCCGTGCGCCCGCCCGGCGGTCCGCTGCGCGGCCCGGCGGCGACAGGCCCCCGCCCGCAGGCTAAATATATCGTATTGTAGCACAAGGATGGAAGTTTCTCAATAGAAAGTGCGTAGGTTCTCTCTTTTCCCGCCGCCGGACCAACCCCGCGGCCTCCTGCCGGACGGTTGGTTTCCCCTTTGCAAAAAGCCGCCCGTCCCAAAGGACGGGCGGGGTCTGCCAAGGCTCACGGGGCCTCCGCCCCGGTTTGCAGGCTGGCGATGAATTTGGCTCTGCGGTTGCGCACGTGGGCGCCCATGATCTGCCGGGCCAGCTCCGCGTCGTGGCCGGCAAAGGCCCTCAGTAGCTCCTCGTGATAGGGCACGCCCTCCTCCGCCCCCAGGCGCGTATACGCCCGGTACATGGCCGTCTCCAAAAACTCGCTGAGCAGCGAATAGGTCTGAATCGCCAGGGAGTTCTGGGTGATCTTTGCGATCATGATGTGGAATTGCAGGTCATACTCCGTCAGGGCGCCGAGGTCGCCCTTGGCGGACTTGATTCTCTCCTGCAACTCCCGCAGGGCCGCCACATCCGCCTCCGTGCAGCGCTCCGCAGCCATGGCGGCCACGTTGTCCTCGATCAGGCAGAGAAAATCCAAAATCTCCACCATATCCTCGGTCTGCAGGTCGGTGAGGGGCACGATATTGAGCATATAGCTGCCGGATATCTGGCGCTTGACATAGGTGCCCGCGCCGTTCCGGGTCTCCACCAAGCCGTAGTCCACCAGCGTGCGGATGGCCTGGCGGATGGTGGTGCGGCTCACGCCCAGGGCCTCCGTCAGCTCCAGTTCAGAGGGAAGCCGGTCGCCCTCTTTCCAGATTCCGCCGAGAATCTGTTCTTTCAACTGGTTGAACGCCTGCTCCGCGATATTGATTCGACCAATCGTTTTCAGCGCCATACTTCCCTCTCATGCTTTCTCAATAGATTTTTCCCTTTACCCTATTATAGTGGAAGGAAATTCCGATTTCAACCAACAATCGCCCGGGGAGGCTCAGAATGTAAACTCCATGTCCCGATAGGCGATGCGGCCCGCTTTCAGCGTCATCTGTGGCACCAGCAGCCGCGACCCCTCCATGGCGTTGCCCATCTGGTCCCGGAACACCAGGGGCTTCTCCCGCATCCGGAAGATGGCCACGTCCGCCAGCGCGCCGGGCGCCAGGGTGCCGATCTGCCCCTCCAGGCCCATCAGCCGGGCGGGCGTCTGGGTGACGGCCCGGATAATCTCGCCCAGCGGCATCCCCAGGTTGAGATACTCGCTCATCACATAGGGCAGGGCAAACACGCTGGTGCGGTATACGCTGTGGGTCACCACATCGGTGCTGATAACGTCGGGCGGGAAGCCGCTGTCCAGGGCGGCGCGGATGACGGTGAGGTCGTGGTTTTTGCGGCCGGAGGCCCCGTCGAAGATCACGCCCCGCTCCCGCGCCGCAACGGCGGAGGGCAGGGGCCTGCCCTGGGGGGTGAGGATGTTGTACGGCCCCTGGTTTTGGAAGCAGTGGCAGAGGATGTCGCCGGGCCGCAGGCGGCTGAGGATGGCGTCGTAGTCGGACTCGGGATGCACCGCGTGGAGGCACACCGGGCAGTGGAACGTCTCTCCCAGCTCCTCCGCCGCGTCCAGGGGAATCAGGTCCAGCTCCTTGGAAAACCGCTTTCCGATGCGGACCTTGAAGCCCAGAATCTCCTGGGGATACCGCTCGAACAGGTACTCCATCCGCTTCACGTCGTAAAATTGGGGGTCCAGATTCTCAAAATACTGCTCCGTGATGATGCCGGTGGAGGCCACGTTCAAAAAGCTCTTGATGGTCAGGCTGCTCTGGGCGCAGGTCTCGTGGATAAACGCCTCGTAGTTGCAGGGGCCGCCGGACCCGGCGTCCACCGCGGAGGTCACGCCGTTGGGCAGCATGTAGAGGTCGGGATTCAGCCCCACGTCGCTGCTGCGGTAGGCAAGATGGGTGTGGAACTCCACCAGGCCGGGAAACACCCAGTAGCCGGAGGCGTCGATGACCTCCTCCGCCTCGGCGTCCGCCCCCTCTGGCGGCGGAACAATCCTGCTGTTGCGGATATACACGTCCGCAGGGCCGTCGATTCCCCGGGCGGGGTCCACCACGTGGCCGTTTTGAATCAAAAAATCGTATTTCATCTTCAGTCGCTCCTGTTCACGTCCATGGTTGGGGAGAGGCGCCCCGGCCCCTCCCCAACCCGGAAGGTTTTATTTCGCCCCGTCCACCTGGGCGATCAGGTTGTCCACCAGCTGGTCGCCCACCTGGCCGCGGACCAGGTCGTACACGTCGGAGGCGGCCTCCGCCATGGCCTGGATGGTGCCCTCGTCCAGGGTGATGATCTCCAGACCCGCGTCCTGAATCACGGTCTTCTGGTTGTCAATGCGCTCGCTGGCCATCTGCCGGGCATACTGGTGCGCCTCCGCCGCGCACTCGCTGACTAGGGCCTGCATGTCGGCGGGCAGAGCGTCATAGGTGGCCTTGCTGCCCACCATGTTCAGCGTGTGCAGCAGGTGGTTGGTCTCCACCACATAGGCCTGGGGCTCGTAGAGCTTGTTGGCCACGATCAGGTCATAGGGGTTTTCCTGGGCGTCCAGCACGTTCTGCTCCAGGGAGATGTACAGCTCGCCGAAGTCCATGGGCGTGGGGTTGGCCCCCAGGGCCTGCCAGTAGGCGATGTGGTTGGCGTTTTCCATGGTGCGGATTTTGACGCCGGAGAAGTCGGAGAGGGCGCGGACGGCCTTGTTGCTGGACATCACCCGGAAGCCGGAGTCCGCGTAGCCGAACAGCTTCAGCCCGCCCGCCTCATAGGCGCTTTGCAGCTCCTGCAAAATGGGGCCGTCCAGCACCTTCCGGGCGGTCTCCAGGTCGGGGAAGACGTTGGGCAGGTCGAACAGCGCCGCCTCGGGAATGTAGTTCACCAGAGAGCCGGTCATGCCCACGATAAAGTCCACGCTGCCGGCGATGCAGGACTCGGTCAGCTCCGCGTCGCCGCCCATCTGGCCGTTTTCGTACAGCGTCACCGTGGCCGCGCCGCCGGAGCGCTCCTCCAGCAGCTCCTTGAACTTGGCCGCCAGCAGGTGGTTGACGGAGTCCTCCGCCGTGTTGGTGCCCACGGAGAAGCTGTAACTGGCGGCCTCGCCGCCGGACGGGGCGCCGGAATCGGCGGCGGGTGCCTGCGGCGTCCCGCCGCAGCCGGCCAGGGAGGCCGTCAGGGCCAGCACCAGGGCCAGGGACAACATCTTTTTCATATGAATCCTCCTTTATTTGTCTGCCGGGTCCGGCAGGTCATAACAGACACAGGCTGATGGCGGGCACAAAGGTAATCAGCGCCAGCGCGATCAAAAAGGCGCAGATAAACGGCACCGCCTTTTTGGCGATCTCAATCACGGAGACCTTGGAGAGGTTGCTGGCCACAAAGAGGTTGGCCCCCATGGGCGGCGTGACGAAGCCGATGGCCAGGTTCACGCACATCAAGATGCCGAAGTGGATGGGGTCCACGCCGATGGCCTTCACGATGGGCAGCAGCACGGGGGTAAAGACCAGGATGGCCGGGCCGGTGTCCATAATCATGCCTACAAACAGCAGCAGCACGTTGATCAGCAGCAAAATCACCACCCGGGAGGAGATCAGGCCCAGCACCGCCTCGCTGACGGCGGCGGCCACATTCAGCATGGTGATTACCCGGGAGAACGCCACGGCGGCGGAGATGATAAACAGGATGGGCGCATAGGTCCGCACCCCCTCCAGGAGAATTCCGGGCAGGTCCCGGAGGGAGATGGAGCGGTAGACAAACAGGCTGATGACCAGCGCGTAGAAGATGGAGATGGTGGCCGCCTCGGTGGGCGAGCAGACGCCGCCGTAGATCCCCCCCAGAATGATCACTGGGGCCAGCAGCGCCCAGAAGCCCTCCCGCAGCACCACCCGCAGCCCCTTATCCCGCAGGGCCTGATACTGGGCGCGGAGCTTTTCCTTGTCCTCTCCGTGCAGCTTGCAGTAGACGAAGGAGTACAGCATCAGGCAGAAGGCGATCAGCAGTCCCGGCAGAATGCCCGCCAGGAACATCTGGGAGACGGAGGCGCCGGAGGCGTTGCAGTACATGATGTAGGGAATGCTGGGGGGAATGATGATGCCCAGGCTTCCGGAGACCGCGACCAGGGCGGTGGAGAACACCAGGTCATAGCCCACGCTGGTCAGCAGCGGAATGCACATCGCCCCCACCGCCGCCGTGGTGGCGGGGCCGGAGCCGGAGATGGCCCCGTAGAAAAGACACGTGATGGTCACCGCGCAGGGCAATCCGGCGGTCTTGTTGCCGATGAAAAAGGAAAACACGTTGAACAGCCGCTCCGAGATCTTTCCCTTGGCCATGATGACGCCCGCCAGAATAAAGAGGGGAATCGCCATCAGCGGAAAGCTGTTCAGGCCGCTGACCATGGAGCGCACCGCCGCGTCCGCGGCGTAGGGGAAGGAGGGATCCAGCAGGGCGGGCAGCACCGTCACCGCCGAGAACACCGCGCAGATGGGAACGCCCAACACCAGCAGCACCACCAGGGCGCCGAAAAACAGGCCCAGGGACATTTAAGATTCCTCCTTTCCCAACAGCGAACGAGCCTCGCCCACCACCCGGCCCAGGGAGCGGACCGCCGAGAGCACAAAGCCCAACAGGGGGCCTACGTAGACCCATTGCAGCGGCAGCCCCATGGCCGGGCTTTTCTGTCCCGCCGCCCCCCAGACGATCTGCCACGCGCTGACGGCCAAAAAGGCAAACACCGCGGTGCAGAACAGGTAAGCGGCCACGGACAGCGCCTGCCGCAGCCGCTGCGGCAAAAACAGCACAAAGGCGTCGATGGTGATGATCGAGCGGGTTTTGATGGAGAGGCTGATGGTCAAAAAGCCGGTCCAGACGAACAGATAGCGGCAGAGCTCCTCGCTCCAGGTCAGCGAGTTGTTGAACAGATACCGGCAGGCCACCTGCAACCCCGACACGCAGATCACCACCAAAATGATGAGGCAGAGAACGACCTCTTCAAAGTTGTCCCAGGTTTTTCGCAGCTTTTTCATATTTGCCTCCTTCTCCCGCGGAAAAAATATGTATGCTGTAATCTGTCATACAGCTTATAGGCGTATCATACGCAGGTTGTGCAAATTTGTCAACCGCATTTTTGAAATTTCGGGCAAGCTTGGTTCTCTTCACCAATTTTTTGGAGGGTTTTATGGAAAAACGACGAAAACTGCCTCTCTCGGCGGGCGTCCTTTCAGCTTAGCGAGCCTACACGCTCATATTGCCTCCCGTCCCCCTTCGGAAAGGATATGGCGATACCCCTCCGGGTCGGTGTCTCCCTCCGTATTCACTAACAGAACCACAGAGTGTTCATTCAGACCCAGACGTTCCCGAAGTTCGTTCATCTCCCGCATCTCCATCAAAAGCGAGAGAAGCCCCCCAGTAACCGCGCCGGATTCTCCGGAGACAATTCGGTTGTCCTCACCCTGCGGTTTCGCCAAAATACGCATTCCCCGTTCGGAAACCCAGTCCGGACATGAGAAAAAAGCACTGGAAAAGTCCCGCAGAATCGGCCAGGTCAATGAGCACGGCTCACTGCAGTTCAGGCCTGCCATAATGGTCTGTTCCGAACCTGTAGCCCGGTGCGGCAGTTGGTCATTTTGTCGAGCGGATTCAAAAATACAGGCAGCCGTGTCGGGTTCCACAATGGCAACGCAGGGCAGCCGCTTCCCCATGGTGCACCGGAGGGCGCCCAGCACGCTTCCCGCCATCGCCCCCACACCGGCCTGCAAAAACACATGGGTAGGCGCTCCCATTCCGCTCCCCTGCAACTGATCCAACGCCTCATAAATAAGCGTTGTGTATCCTTGAACAATCCAGGAGGGAATGTCTTCGTATCCAGGCCACGAGGTATCCTGCACGAGATACCACCCATTTTCGGCTGCCAGTTTCGCCGCATGGCGCACGGTATCGTCATATCCCACATCCGTAACGACAACTTCCGCAGCGCCTGCCCGGCGTATGGCCTCCGCCCGTGCTTCCACAGAACCACGAGGCATATACACATGTGACCTGCACCCCAGTTTTGCGGCCGCCCAAGCCACGCCCTTGCCGTGGTTGCCATCCGTGGCCGTCACAAATTCCATCTGCTTTAGCTGTTCCTGGAATTCCGGCCTATACAGGTCTGTCTGAACGGTTTTTCGATCATCCAGACCCAGCATTTTACATGCGATGCGAAACATGGCATAGCTCCCTCCCAATGCTTTAAAAGCCTTGAGGCCAAATCGGTCAGACTCATCCTTGATGCAGACAGCGCCCAGTCCCCACTGCGCCGCCAGCGTTTTCAGCACCCGAAGCGGGGACGGAGCGTAGTTTTCAAGCGACATATGGAACTGCCTAACAGGCATTGTGGCCTCCCGGGAAAGAAATGCAGGAGCCGAGGTGTCTAGGCGCGGCGCACTTTCAATAAACCGAATATCTCCAACGGCCTGAATCAGACCGTTTTGAACAGGACCTTGCATAAAATGATTTTCCTCCTTTGAATGAACAGCCCGTCCAAGACGCCCGGCATGGCGCTCTGGACGGGCTGTTCTTAAATGTAGTCCCAGTTGCTTAGGAACGTGGTTCCTTATGTAAATTGCTTAAATCTTTGAAGGGTTCCAGACCATAGGAATTCCGGAATGCATTCCAGTCAAACGAGGGATCTTTATCTCCGGCAGCCAATTTATCCTCGTAGTCTTTGAGCGTGGCTTTCACAGGTTTGAAGAGATAGAACAGCGCAACCAGATTGCAGAGGCTCATAAGTCCACAGAGAAGGTCCACCAACAAGAACATATCGCCGACAGCAATGAGGGGGGCAAACACCACACATGCCAGTTGCAGAGCAAAATAGGCATAGATGATCTTCTTGTTATCGCCGAAAATGAACTTCAAACTGTTCTGGCTGCAATAGATACTGGCCAAGAGGGAGGTGTAGGCGAAAAAGAACAGGGCAACGGCGATGACCCAAGGAGCAGCCCCGCCCAGAAAATGCGCAAAAGCGGCCTGAGTCAGTTCGGCGCCAGACATCACGGTAAAATCCACTCCAGAGAGGAGAACGATCATCCCGGTAACCGTGCAAACCAGCAGCGTATCGATCGCCACCGCAGCAGAACCCAGCAGGCCCTGCGTCACAGGATGACGGGCGCTGCTGGAAGAACTGGAGTAACAGCAGCTGCCCTGCCCGGCCTCATTGGAAAACACCCCCCGGGACATACCGAATCGGAACGCCTGCTGAACGGTAAAGCCCACCGCGCCGCCGCCTACTGCGACGGGATTAAAGGCGGCGGAAACGATCATGCCGACCGCTTCGGGAATCCGGGTAACGTTCAAAATAAGAATAATCAATCCGATTGCAATATACCCCACAGCCATGAAGGGGACCACAGCCTCCATAAATTTAACCAGTGATTTAAGTCCGCCCATAATGATCGCAAACGTAACGACGGCCAGAAGTACACCCATGAAAATGCTGTTGACCGGTACAATGGCCTGCACCGAACCAGTGATGCTGTTGCTGTGGGTCATGCTGTTTATCAGACCCGTTCCGATAGCCACCACCAGCGCGGCGACAACTGCCAGCTTCTTCATTTTTGCGCCGTGGGCCAGATAATATGCCGAACCGCCTCGGTAGGTGCCATCAAGGTTCTGCTCCTTAAAAAGCTGTCCCAAAACGGTCTCCACAAACATGGTGGTCATGCCGAGGAAGGCTGTAACCCACATCCAAAACAGGGCGCCGGGACCACCGGTAGTAATGGCTGCCGCCACACCCACCATATTTCCCGTTCCAATTTGCCCGCCTACGACAAGGCACAAAACGCCAAAGGGAGAGGCGCCGCCGCCCTCCGCTTTCGCGCGGAACGCGCCAATCATGCGCTTGAACATCCGAAGTGCAGGAAACCGCAGGACAATGGTTGCGAAGATGCCGAATATCAAAATGGGAATTGAAACACCCCAGGCCCAAAGAAAATCATTCAGTGCGGCAACGAGTTTCATTTACATCTCCCTCTCTTATTTCAAGCCAGTCCCCGTTTAAGATAAGCGCAAGTGAATGTTTCGTGCATAAATTTGAATGATCGTTGCAATGAGAGCAGCCACTGTCAAATGATAAACTTTCTGTGGACGAAAACAGTTGCTTTGCCTTCGCCGGCACTTATCTGAACTGGAATTTCGGTTTTTGTCAGTGAATCCTGCTTAGCAGCGCAATCAGCTTCCGGTAGTTATCCCGGCATTCAGACGCCAGAAAATATTCTCTGGGAGAGTGTGCGTTATAGTAGGGCGGCGCCAGCGCCACAAAAGAGACGCCGGGCATGTTTTCACAGAAGATGCCCGCTTCCAGCGTTCCCTCGGACAGGGTGGGATGATGGTCATCATAGGTATCACAGATTAGTTTCAGCAGATTATCATCCATGCTGTAATCCCACTGCGGCAAATCCCTGCGGACCGTTGGTACAACATGCAACGCCTTGCTAAGGCGAGCAACCTTATCGAAAAGCTGATATTTTTTGGATGCGGTTACGCTTCTAATAAGCAAATCCACATAGATGCGATCCGGATACGTCTCCAGAACGCCCACATTGGAGCAGCTCTCCATGGAGCCCTCAAACTCCCGGTTCAGGGAGAACAGGCCGTCCGGCAAACAGGTCAGCAATGTCAACAGCGTGTCCTTCACAGATTCTGTAAAAGCCTCGAAAGCAGTTTCTCCGGTGGGCCGTAGAACAACTTCCACGCCCGGGTCACGTTTGGCCAGTTCCTTTCGGAAATCCGCCAGGCAGCGGGCTGTGATCTCTTGTGCGAAAGGAACCTGTCCCGGTTCAAGTGCAATCACGGCGGAAGCGTTGCGCGCAAAGGCCGTCGGAAAGCCTCTGCCGCCCTGGACGCGAATCAGATGGTAGGGAAGTTCCTTCTCCAAAGCGCACAAAACTCGGGCCATCAGTGCGATGGCGCTGCCCAGCTCCTGCATTGCCTGCGCACCGCTGTGGCCACCCTTCAGGCCGCTGACCTCAAGGGCACATACCGTAAGCCCCTGGGGCAAAGATTTTTTCTCCGCGCCGATATCTATAGAAACCTCCAACTCTCCGGCGCCGCTCACCTGAACCGCTGAGGAATCCAGATTCAAAATAATTTTGCTCTTCAGCTTGGAAAAGTCCAAACCATATGCGCCATTCATATTGGTTTCTTCATCGGTTGTAAAAACCGCCTCAATTGCGGGGTGCTCAATGGTCTTGTCCGCCAGAATCGCCATGATGACCGCAACACCCAGTCCGTCGTCCGCTCCCAGCGTCGTACCGTCTGCCGTGATTTTGTCCCCGTCCTCCACCAGCAGGCGGAGGGGGTCCTTTTGGAAATCGTGCTCAACTCCCGGTTCTTTCTCGCAGACCATATCCAGATGGGCCTGGAGCATGACGGTGGGCGCATCCTCATACCCCGGCGTAGCCGGCTTACAAGCGATTACATTATAAGCATCGTCCTGCCGGACCTCCAGTCCAAGCCCTTGAACATAAGAAACCATAAAATCGCTGACAGGCTGTTTCAATCCCGGCTCTCTGGGAATGGTGGAAAGGTCCCAAAAACAGCGGAGCACATCCTGCGGCTCCAACCCTCTGATCGCATCATAACGTTCCATTTGGCTCCTCCTTGCGTGTGATTATTCAGTGCGCATCTGTTGCAAAGAGTAAACCACATTCCCTCTAACTTGGTCAATACCACCGGTTTTTCCTGAAACCGATGGTGAATTCTATCACTTTGATACAATTCGCGCTGTAACAATAAAGAAAAACACTATCAAAATGATAAGATCAGAATCATTTTGATAGTGTTTCGTGGGCGACCGTGGATATTCAGTCGTCAAATCCGTATTTTTTTATTTTTCTATAAAGGGTCGCAGCGCCTACTCCCAGCATCCGCGCCAGATCTTCATTAGAAACATGCTTTTCCCGCCGATACGCCAGTGCCCGTCTGATGATGGCCCGCTCCGCCTCTTCCAAATTGAAGGTAGGCGGCAGTTGGGATTCTACTGAGGAGACCACTCGCGCCGGTAATAAATCCGCTCGGATCTCCTGTGGGTAGGCCACCATATTTATCACATATTCCATAGCGCTGCGCAGCTCTTGAATATTTCCCGGCCAATCATAGGCAATCACCCGGTCCCAAAACGCATCCTCAATGTTCTGGATGGACTTGTCCAGTTCCTCTGCATAAAACCGAATGTAGTAGGCTGCCAGCGGGCGAATGTCCTCCCTCCGGCTCCGGAGAGGCGGGATATGGATGTGAATCACATTGATGAGATAGTACAGTTCCTGATCAAAAAGCCCCTTTTTGCAAACCCGATCCAGATTTTCCTTGGTGGAAGCAATCACGCGGACGTCTACCCGCCGCTCCTTTTTGGAACCGCCGCGCAGAATTGCTTTTCTCTCCACCAAAGGAATGAGCTTTTTCTGGGCTGATCTAGGCAGCGCCGAGATATCGTCCAGATACAGCGTTCCGCCGGAAGCCGCCTCGATGCGCCCGGGTTTTCCGCGGCTCCCCGCCACATTGGAGATTGTTACCGACCCAAAAAGATACTCCAGCAGATCCTGCTCGGCCATCGCCGCGCAGTCCACGCGAACAAACGGCTGACTGCGGCGGCCGCTCTCGTTGTGAATGGCCCGGGCAAACAATTCGGTTTGAAGTCCGTTTTCTGCGGAAATCAGTACGCAAGACGAAGAATTGCCCGCATTGAGAACCTGTGTGCGCACCGCCTGAATTTCCGGAGAGGTGCCAATAATGCTTTTATAGAGAGATTTCTGTCCAACCCAATTTTTAGCGGCGTTTGAGGCGGAGAAAATGAACACTTCAGAATAAATATCCATATCAATATGGTACAGATTTCCCACCACCGCATACTGGGTGATTCCATCACCAATTAGATACTCCGATTGTGAGTCTATCTTCTCTCCAGTAGGCTCCAGGGAGATAATCCGTGACCGAAGTTCTGGAAAATGGCTGTGAAGAAGCTGCATTCCAGCCTTATTCAGGCGAAGAATCTTGTAGTTTCGATCCAGCACCATCACACCAGAATCAATCTGGTCGATGACTGTTTCCAGCAGTCGGAGAAGGGTTTCGTTCCGCTGAATTGCAGTTGTCTGATCAGCTTCTGTGGAAATAAAGCCAGCGATCTGTTTCAGAAAAAGAAGATAGGATTTGTGATTTCGCAGAATTTTTTTCATTTGCTGGGGCGTCTCGGGGTTGAGCGTAATCGCCCCAATCACGTTTTCGTGAAGCAAAATCGGCACCCAAATCTGCACAATATCAGGGCATTGGTCCCTATAATGACAGTCCTTGCATCCAGGGTGCCCAAAAGGCTCCAGCATAACTTGCACTTCTCCGGTCTTTAGGGTGGTTCTTCCAATATTCCCATTCAACACCACATTGGATGCATCCAGTTTTCCACCATAGGTCAGCCGGTTTTCTTCAGAATCGAAAATGGATACGGGCGCCCCAATCACCCGCGTGATGATATCCGAGTATTTCATGAGAGTCGGCTTCATCTCGTGAAGAATGTTGCTCATTTTTGTTTCCGCCCCTTCCCTCAATGATACATACAAGTGACCAGATACCGGCTGTGCATACATTGCATGATAGAATTTGAATTTACTATACTCTATTCGATGAAGCAAGTCAAACCGCTGGGAACGCAGCCTTTTTGTGGACGCGTCGGCAAAGCCGTCCATGGGTTTGAATGATGCGAAACTAGAGGGAACCGGCAATACGGAGGGATCGGCGGTGTAGCTACATATGGCCGCCTAATCCCCCTTTTTTTGCTTCTTCTCCGCCAGTCGGTTTCCCGCCCAGCATTGTGCCCAATCCTTCCCAAAAAAGTTCTTGCTTTTTGTCACTTTTTTCGCTATACTTCAATATAAAGATTCTGTTAAAAAATATTTATTTTTTGACAAGAAGTCGTTAATACTAAAAGGAGGCGTACTTATGGAACCCGCTGGCATCTTAATCGTTGCATTCATTGTCATCATGGTGGTGGTCGCCGTCGTCAACAGCAAAAAGAAAAAGGATGGCAACTCGGAAGATCAGGAGTAATCCCCGGCTCCTAATTTTTTAAAAAAAGCGCACCGTTAAAAACGGTGCGCTTTTTCATTCAAAGTGTCCGCCGCAATGGCAGCCGTTTGCCTTGCCGCAGCGATTGCCGCGGGGCCGCCGTCAGACACGGGCCGGGAAGTTAAGCGGCGTCCCGGACGCTGCTGCCGTTGTAGCCGCCGCCGTAGAAGTAGCGGAAGAGGTCGTCGAAGGGGTCATACCCGCCGGACTGGCCGCCCTGCTGGTTCTGCGGGGCCTGCTGCTGGGTTTCGGTGCTCTGCCGGTCAGCGGGCACAGAGTCCCAGGTGACCTCCAGGGTGGTCTCCTGGCCGTCCCGGTAGACGGTGAAGGTGGCGCTGTCCCCGGCGGCGTACTGCTTCTTGACCGCCGTCAAATCCTCCATGGTGGCGATGGCGTGATCGTCCACCTTGGTGATGACGTCGCCCATCTTCAGCCCCGCCTTGGCGGCGGCGGCGTTCTCCTCCACGGAGTAGACGAAGACGCCGCTGGTCACGTCGTAGCGGTACTGGGCCGCCATCTGGCTGGTCATGGAGCCGCCGGTAATGCCCAGATAGGGCTTGTTGGTCACGTAGCCGTTGGTCATGATGTCCTCGATCATGGCCACCACGTCGTTGATGGGGATGGCGAAGCCCAGGCCCTCCACGCTCTCACTGGAGTAGCTGGAGTACTTGGCGGAGACGATGCCCACCACCTCGCCGTAGCTGTTGAGCAGGGGGCCGCCGGAGTTGCCGGGGTTGATGGAGGCGGTCACCTGGATCATGTTGAAGGGGGTGCCGTTGACGTTGATGGCCCGGTTCACAGAGGAGGCGATGCCCTCGCTCATGGAGAAGGTCAGCTCTCCCAGGGGGTTGCCGATGGCCAGCACGTGGTCGCCCACGTTCAGATTGTCGCTGTTGCCCAGGGTGACGGCGGGGAGGTTCGCGGCCTCCACCTTGATCACGGCGATGTCGTAGTCCTCGTCGCCGCCGATATAGCGGGCGTCATAGCTGTCGCCGTTGTACATGGTGACCTTCACGGTGTCGGCGTCCTTCACCACGTGGTAGTTGGTGACGATATAACCGTCCTTGGTGAGGATGAAGCCGCTGCCGGCGGAGGCGGTCTGCACCGCCTGGCCGAAGAAGTTGGTGCCGCTGGTGCCGGTGACGTTGATGGAGACCACGCTGTTGACGTTGGCGGCGTAAACCTCCGCGTCGCTCATCAGGGTCTTGCCGTCCACGCTCTTCACCGCCACCGGAGTGGCCGGGCGGCTGCTGACGTTGACCTCGGAGGCCGTCCCGCCGGAGCGTCCGGCGGCGTAGACCACGCCGCCGCCTGCGGCGCCGCCCAGCAGGGCGCAGCACAGGGCCAGCGCGGCCACCTTCGTTCCCATGCGGTTCTTTTTCACAGGCTTCATCTCCTGGACCGGCTCCTGGGGGCCGGACTGATATTGGCGGAGCTGGTCGTCCACCGAGGGGCGGGAGCCCTGGCTGGACTCGCTGCCGTCTTTGCGATAGGTGTAATGATACAGATTCTGTTCATCGTTATACATATTGACTCCTCCTTCTATGTATCCCGTTTTTTCCTTTGTCAGAACGCAGTATACAGGGAACTTATGTCGAACCCGTGAAGGAACTTTGCACATTCCCTGAACTTTCGTTCCGCCTTCCTTGAGCTTGGCCTTAGTATAGGGCGGGTAACTTAAAAATCCCTGAAAGAGTTTTGAACCATTTGTGAATCCTGAAATTTTCCAAAACTGGTTTTCCTGCTTGAAAAACTGTGCTATGATGGGGATGACAACCTCTGAAAGGAACAACCGCCTTGCTGAAAATTGAGAACATCAAGCTGCCCCCCGGGGCGGATATGGCCGCTCTGGCCGCCCAGGCCGCCCGGCTGCTGAAGGTCCGGGAGAAGGAGCTGCTCTCCCTCCGGGTGCTGCGCCGCAGCGTGGACGCCCGGGAGGCGGTGAGCCTGGTCTACACGGTGGAGGCCGCCGTGAAGGACGAGGCCGCCGTCTTGAAGCGCTGCCGCAGCAAAAAGGTCTCCCGCCTGGAGCGGGGAGACCTCTATCTCCTGCCCGCCCCCCTGCCTGCGCCGGCGGTGCCGCCGGTGGTGGTGGGCGCCGGGCCCGCCGGGCTGTTCGCCGCCTTGGTGCTGGCCCGGGCGGGCCTGCGGCCCATCCTGCTGGAGCGGGGGCGGCCGGTGGAGCGGCGGAAGGCGGATGTGGACCAGTTTTGGTCCACCGGTGAACTGGACCCCGCCTCCAACGTCCAGTTTGGCGAGGGGGGCGCCGGGGCCTTCTCCGATGGGAAGCTGAACACCGGCACCCGGGACATCCGCCACCGCTGGATTCTGGAGACCCTGGTGAGCTGCGGGGCGCCGGAGGACATCCTCATCGACGCCAAGCCCCATGTGGGCACCGACTACCTCTACCGGGTCCTCCAGCGGCTGCGGCAAAAACTGCTGGACCTGGGGGCGGACATCCGCTTTGAAAGCCGCCTGGAGGACCTGGATATTCGGGAGGGGGCCCTGGCCGCCGTCACCGTGGCGGGGCCGGAGGGGACCTACGCTCTCCCCTGCCGCGCTCTGGTACTGTGCCCCGGCCACTCCGCCCGGGACACCTTCGCCATGCTCCACCGGCGGGGCGTCGCCATGGAGGCCAAGGCCTTCGCCGTGGGGGTGCGGATCGAGCAGCGCCAGGCGGACTGCGACGCCGCCCAGTACCGGCAGTTCGCCGGGCGCCCGGGACTGCCCGCCTCCACCTACCAGCTCGCCTGCCACCTCCCGGGCGGCCGCTCCGTCTTCTCCTTCTGTGTCTGCCCCGGCGGGGAGGTGGTGGCCGCCGCGTCGGAGGAGGACCGGGTGGTGACCAACGGCATGAGCGCCTTCGCCCGGGACAGGGAGAACATCAACGGCGCCCTGCTGGTCAACGTCACCCCCGCCGACTTCGGCGGCGACGGCTCCCCCCTGGCGGGCATCGCTTTCCAGCGGCGGCTGGAGGAGGAGGCCTACGCCCTGGGCGGCGGGGGCTACCGGGCCCCGGCCCAGCGGGTGGGGGATTTTCTGGCGGGGCGGCCCTCCGTCGGATGCGGCGGCGTGACCCCTAGCTACCGCCCCAGCGTCACCTGGACGGACCTGCACCGCTGCCTGCCCCCCTTCGTGTCCGCCGCCCTGGAGGAGGCCCTGCCCCTGCTGGGCCGGAAGCTCCGGGGCTACGACCACCCCGACGCGGTGCTCACCGCCGTGGAGAGCCGCACCTCCTCTCCCGTCCGCATTCCCCGGGACGAGGGCGGCCAGGCCTCCCTGCCGGGGCTGTTCCCCTGCGGCGAGGGGGCGGGTTACGCCGGGGGGATCCTCTCCGCCGCGGCGGACGGAATGCGGGCCGCCGAGCAGGTGTGCGCCGCCCTGGGGGGCTGCCGACCCTGAGACGCCGAAAACGCGGACCGGGACGGCGGAGCCTGTGCTCCGCCGTCCCGGAAACCGCTGGGATTTACGCCTCTTTTCCCTCCGCCGCCGCCTTCATGGCGGCGTAGCGGCGGATCTTCCGCTCCACATGGGCCAGGTTCGTCTGCATCTCCACAATCTGCCGCTGGGTCTTCTCCCGCTGGGCCTCCAGCAGCGCCAAAATCTCGTCCACGTGCGCCGCGCCGCCCTCGATGTAGCCGAAGAGCTCCCGCATCTGGGGAATCGTCATGCCGGTGCCCTTGAAACAGCAGATGGACTCCAGCCGCCGGAGGTGCTGCTCCTCATACACCCGCTGGTGCTCCGGCGTCCGCCCCACCTGCTTCAACAGTCCCACCTCCTCGTAGTACCGCAGGGTGGAGGCGGGCAGGCCGAAGCGGGCCCCCAGCTCCTTGATCGTATAGGTCATCCGTCCACGTCCCTTCATTTTTTTGAAATAGCCCTTGACTTCAAGTATACTTGAAGTGCTATGGTTTGTAAATAAGGAGGTTTTTCATCATGAGCCGCGACATCTGTATTTTCCAGGACTTTCTCACCGAGACCCACCGGGAGCGGATCGACGCCGCCGCCCGGGCGGCGGGCATGACCGCCCACTACTTCACCACGGACCAGTTTGAGGAGGCCAAGGCCTGCCTCCAGCACTGCGAGGTGCTCTACGCCCAGGACCCGGAGCTGCTGCGCTCCGCCCCCGCCACCCTGCAATGGTACTGCGCCTCCTCCGCGGGGGTGGACGTGTACTGCAAAGACGACGGCATCTTCCAAAACCCGGCGTGCCTGCTCACCAACTCCAACGGCTACGGCGCCACCATCGCCGAGCACGTGGTGATGGTGGCGCTGCTGCTGCTGCGGCGGATGCCGGAGTACGCAGGCCCCCTCAGCCAGCACATTTGGGCGCCCCCCCGGCCCATCCGGTCCATCCGGGACAGCGAGATCACCATTCTGGGCACCGGCAACATCGGCAGCAATGTGGCCCAGCGGATGCGGGGCATGGGGGCCTCCCGGATTGTGGGCCTCAGCCGCAGCGGCAAGGCCCGGGAGGACGTCTACGACGAGGTGCGCCCCATCGGGGAGCTGGACGCGGTGCTGCCCAAGGCGGAGATTCTGGTGATGGCCCTGCCGGCCACGGCGGAGACCGCCGGCATCCTCAGCCGGGAGCGGATCGCCCTGCTGCCGGAGACGGCCATCGTCATCAACGTGGGCCGGGGCACCGCGGTGGACCAGAACGCCCTGGTGGAGGCCCTGAACGCCGGCCGGATCGCCGGCGCCGCCCTGGACGTGATGGTGCCCGAGCCCCTGCCCAAGGACGACCCCCTGTGGGACGCCAAAAACGTGGTCCTCACCCCCCACACCTCTGGCAATCTGACCCTGGGCTACACCTGCGACGTCAACGTGGACATGTTCTGCACGGACATTGCCAACTACGCCGCTGGGCGCCCCCTGGCCCACCTGGTGGACCGCAAGCGGGGCTATTGATGAAAGATCATTTTCCAATTTGAAGAAAGAAGGATGTTTTCATGGACAATTTCGAGTTCTACTCCCCCACCCTCTTCGCCTTCGGCGACGGCGAGGAACAGCGCGTAGGCGCCCTGGTGCGGCGCTTCGGCGGGTCCAAGGTGCTGCTGGTGTACGGCGGCGGCTCCATCAAGCGCAACGGCGCCTTTGACGCCGTCACCGCCTCCTTGGCGGAGGCGGGCATCGCCTGGGCGGAGCTGAGCGGCGTCCAGGCCAACCCCCGCAGCGGCAAGGTGTACGAGGGTATCGAGATCTGCCGGCGGGAGGGCGTGGACTTCCTGCTGGCCGTGGGCGGCGGCAGCGTCATCGACACCGCCAAGGCCATCGGCGTGGGCGCGCTGTACGACGGCGACTTCTGGGACTTCTTCGCCGGCAAGGCCAAGGTGGAAAAGACCCTGCCCGTGGGCACCGTGCTGACCATCGCCGCCGCCGGCAGCGAGGGCAGCGACAGCATGGTGATCACGCTGGAGGAGGGCAACCTGAAGTGGGGCGCCCCCAAGACCGACGTGATCCGCCCCAAGTTCTCCGTGCTGAACCCCCGGTACACCTGCTCCCTCCCCGCCTACCAGACCGCCAGCGGCGCCGTGGACATGATGGCCCACATCCTGGAGCGGTACTTCACCAACACCCCCGACGTGGCCCTGACGGACCGGCTGTGCCAGGCCCTGCTGAAGACCGTGGTGGACGCCGCCCCCAAGGCCATCGCCAATCCCGACAGCTACTCCGCCCGGGCGGATCTGATGTGGGCGGGCATGCTGGCCCACAACAACAGCTGCGGCGTGGGCCGGGCCCAGGACTGGGCCAGCCACCAGATCGAGCATGAGCTCTCCGCCTTCTACGACTGCGCCCACGGCGCGGGTCTGGCGGTGGTGATGCCCGCCTGGATGGAGTTCGTCATGGAGCACAACCCCATGCGCTTCGCCCAGCTGGCCGTGGAGGTGTTCGGCTGCGAGATGGACTTCGCCTGCCCCGCCAACACCGCCCGGGCGGGCATCGCCCGCCTGCGGGAGTTCTTCCGCTCCATCGGCATGCCCACCACCTTCGGCGAGATCGACGGCGCCAAGGAGGAGGACATCCCCGCCATGGTGGCCCACCGGCGGGAAAAGCCCAACGGCTTCCCCTACGGCGGCTTCGTGAAGATCGGGCCGGAGGAGATGGAGGCCATCCTGCGCCTCACCGTCCGGTAACAACCTCTATAAAAAGAAGCGCCCTCCGCTATGCGGAGGGCGCTTCTTTTGGGCAGACGAACGCGTGCGGCAACGGTTTGAGCGGGCCGGAAAGGCCCATCGCGGACGTGGGCGGCGGGCCCTCCCAGGACTGCCAGGCCCCGGTGCCGAGATGGATCGTCCGCTTTCTGGACGCGCACAGCGGGCCCTCCCAGGGCGGTCAACCGGCGCATCCTCCGGCGGCACGGCCCACCGCCCGCACACCTGCGCTCCGGGAGGGCTGTTCCGCCGCGGACACGCCGCGGCAGACCGGGGAGTCCTCTTCGTTCGCCGCCGGGCCTCTTCGGCAAACGGAAGCGCCCTCCGCATAGCGGAGGGCGCCATTCACTCCTCCAGGCCCATGGTCTCCCACTTGTGGCCGTGGAAGCGGTGGAGAAAGAGGGCGGAGCGCGCCAGCCAGTCCAGCACCATGGCAAGCCACACCCCCAAAAGGCCCAGCCCCGCGTACCGGCCCAGCAGAACCCCCAGCGCCACCCGGAAGGTCCACATGGACACGCTGGACACCACCAGGGTATACCGGGTGTCCCCCGCCGCCCGGAGGGCCTGGGGCAGCGTGAAGGACAGCGGCCAGATCAACGTGGCCATCAGCCCGTGGAGCCAGATCACCTCCCGGGCCATGGCCGCCGTCTCCGGCGAGACGTTGTAGAGCAGCAGCACCAGGGGCAGCGCCGCCAGCGTCAGGGCGATGGTGCCGGCCATGTAGAGGTAGGTGGTCTTCACCAGCCGCTTGGTGTAGCGCCGGGCCTGCTCGTAGCTGCCCGCCCCCATGCACCGGGAGACCACCGTCACAATGGCCAGGCCCAGGGCGTTGCCCGCCACGCACTGGAAGGAGGCCATGGCGTTGCCGATGGCGTTGGCGGTGACGGAGGCGGTGCCCAGCACCGATACCGTGGACAGCAGCAGAATCTTGCCCAGGTTGAACATACCGCTCTCCAGGCCGTTGGGCACGCCGAAGTGGAGGATGTGCTTCACCACATACCGGTCGTTCCGCAGGGGCACCCGCCCCACCCGCAGCGGCAGGCCCGGCCGCCGCAGCAGCACCAGCATGGCCGCGGCCGCCGCCACCCGGGACACCACCGTGGGAATGGCCACGCCCTCCACCCCCATGTGGAGTCCAAAGATCAAAAAAGCGTTGCCCGCCACGTTGACGGCGTTCATCCCCAGGGACACCCACATGGAAATCCGGGAGTTGCCCATCACCCGGAACAGCGCCGCCCCGGCGCTGTACACGGCCAGGAAGGGGGTGGACGCCTCCACAATCAGATAATAGGTGTTGGCGTAGGCCGCCACGTCCGGCTCCACCTGGCCGAACACCACCCCCAGGACAAAGCCCCGGAGCAGGTAGAACAGCACCGTGATGAGGAGGGAGGCCTCCCCCATGAACAGCAGCAGCTGCTCCCCGGCGTGGGCGGCCTTCTCCGCCTCCCGCCGCCCCAGGTACTGCCCCGCGATGACGGCGCCGCCGGTGGCCAGCGCCGCGAAGGCGTTCACCAGCAGCACGTTCACCGTGTCCACCAGGCTGACGGCGGAGATGGCCGCCTCCCCCACCTGGGCCACCATGATGGAGTCGCACAGCCCCACCGTGATGGCCAGCAGCTGCTCAATGACCAGCGGCACAATCAGCCGCCGCAAATCCAGCCTGGAAAATTCCGCCTTGATCGGATTGCTCTCCATGTTCTCCCTCTTTTTTCCCAACACTCACCGAAACTCCCGGGGGCTCATGTGGAAGGTGTTCTGAAAGGCCCGCAGGAAGGTGGAGTACTCGCCAAACCCCGCCTGCTCCGCCGCCTTCATCACCGGCACCCCGGCGCGGATCAGCTCCCCCGCCCGCAGCAGCCGCTTCTGGCTGATGTACTGGTGGACCGTGTAGCCGGTGACGGCCTTGAACCGGTGCATCAGGTAGTACCGGCTCAGGAAAAACCGTTTTGCCAGCAGGTCCACGGTCAGCTCCTCCTCCAGATGGGCGGCGATGTACTTCAAAATCTCCTCCATCTTCGGGTCCACCCGGTAGCTGTCCCGCTCCTCCTGGGCGGTGCGGGAGCGCAGCACGTCCCGGTTCACCCCCACCAGCAGCTGCTGGCACAGGGTGTCCGCCATCCGCCGGCTGCCGAACTCCTCCGAGCGCAGCGCCGCCTCCAGGCTCTGGATGAGCTGCATGTAGTGCAGCCGCCGCTCCCCGTCGGTGCGCAGCAGGTGGAAGCCCCGCTCCCGGGTGGTGTCGAAGCAGGTGTCCAGCGGCTCCGCCGGGTCGCTGCGCCGGGCGGACCACTCCCGCCCCAGCCACACCACAATCCGCTCGTAGGGCTCCGCCGGGTCGATGACGGGCCGGTGGATCAGGTTGTGCTGCACCAGCAGAATGTCCCAGGGCTTGAGAAAGTAGGTGACGCCCTCCACCACGTAGGTGACCCGGCCCCCCAGCAGCAAAATCAGCTTGTCGAACTCGTGGTAGTGGTAATCCAGCTCCTGGGCCCGGCTGTCCTTCAGGTGGAACAGGCGGAAGTCCTCATTCAGGTAGCCCCGCTTGCCCACCTCACTGCGGTCCAGCATCGTCCATCGCCCCCTTCGGTCCGCCTATCTTACCGCACTTTTTACGGTTTTACAACCAAAATTTCACACAAACCACGCCTTTATTCTCCGCAACCTTTGGAGAATGCGGCAAAAAACCGCCCAAAAAGGCGGAAAAGTTGTCCACGCGGCCCGGCTTGTCATTTTTCGGCGGATTTGATATACTGGGAGCAATGTAAAAAAGGAGGCGCGCCCATGAGCCACGCAGACGAGCTTTTCATCCGCACCTGCCGGGACATCCTGGAAAACGGCGTCTGGGACACCGATCAGGAGGTCCGCCCCCGCTGGGAGGACGGCACCCCGGCCCACACCGTCAAGAAATTCGGCATCGTCAACCGGTACGACCTGCGCCGGGAGTTCCCCATTCTGACCCTCCGGCGGACCTATTGGAAGACCGCCGTGGACGAGCTGCTGTGGATTTGGCAGAAGAAATCCAACAACGTCCACGACCTGAACGCCCGCATCTGGGACCAGTGGGCCGACGAGACCGGCTCCATCGGCAAGGCCTACGGCTACCAGCTGGGGGTGAAGCACCACTACCCCGAGGGGGACATGGACCAGGTGGACCGGGTGCTCTACGACCTGCGGCACAATCCCGCCTCCCGCCGCATTCTGACAAGCCTCTACAACTTCCAGGACCTCCACGAGATGCACCTCTACCCCTGCGCCTACTCCATGACCTTCAACGTCTCCGGCAACGTGCTCAACGCCATTTTGAACCAGCGGAGCCAGGACATGCTGACGGCCAACAACTGGAACGTGGTGCAGTACGCCGTCCTGATCCACATGTTCGCCCAGGCCAGCGGCCTGACGGCGGGCGAGCTGGTCCACGTCATCGCCGACGCCCACATCTACGACCGCCACGTGCCCATTCTGGAGAAGATGCTCTCCCAGACCCCCGCCCCGGCGCCGGTCTTCTCCATAGACCCCGCCGTGACGGACTTTTACGCTTTTACCCGGGACAGCTTTTCCCTGGAGGGCTACACCCCCGCCCCCTTTGCGGACAGCATCCCCATCGCCATTTGAGGTGCGCACATGAATGCCATTGTTGTTGTGGATCAAAACTGGGCCATCGGCCGGGAGGGCGGACTGCTGTTCTCCCTGCCCACGGACATGAAGCGCTTCCGCATCCTGACGCTGGACGGCACCGTGATTCTGGGCCGCAAGACCCTGGACTCCTTCCCCGGCGGGCGGCCCCTGCCCCGGCGGCGGAACATCGTCATCACCCACAATGTGGACTTCGACCGCTGGGGGGCGGAGGTGGTCTCCAGTCCCCAGGCGGCCCTGGAGGCCGCCCGGGACGCCGACGGGGAGCACCTGTGGGTCATCGGCGGCAGCAGCGTCTACACCGCCCTGCTGTCCCAGTGCCGCCGGGTGTATCTCACCCGCGTGGACGCCGCGGCGGAGGGGGCGGACACCTTCTTCCCCAACCTGGACAAGCTGCCAGGCTGGGCGGTGGAGTCCGTCAGCGACCCGGTGGAGGAAAACGGTCTCACCTACCGGTTTGTCGATTATATCAACCGAAAAATCTAGTATCTTGCACAAAAGTACCCGCCAGGAGGGTTCCTGGCGGGTACTTTTGTCCGTTTGGCAGCCCGTGCCCCATGGACGGGCCGCCCCTATTTCAGCTGGTCCAGTGTCAGGGAGAAGCTGTCGATAAAGGTCTCCAGGAAGTAGGCCACCTCCGGCAGGCCGTATCCCTCCAGCGTCCGGCGGGTCTGCTCCGCCGCCTCCCGAAACTCCAGGTTCCCCGCCTTCAGCTCCTCCACGCACTTGATATAGGCGGACAGCTTGTCCGCCGCCTTCACCAGTGCCGCCGTCTCTGGGTCCGCCCCGGTGAGAAGGCCGCGGTACGCCTCCCGCAGCTCCGGCGGCAGCATGGCCAGCAGCTTCTCCTCCGCCACCGCCTCCACGTCCTTGTAGGCCCGGCGGATGTCCGGGTTGTCGTACTTGATGGGCGTGGGCATGTCCCCGGTGAGAATCTCGCTGGCGTCATGGTACAGCGCCGCCGCCGCCACCGCGCCGGGATCCGCGGTTCCGCCGAAGAGCCGGTTGCGGATCACCGCCAGGGCATGGGCCAGCACCGCCACCTGGTGGCTGTGCTCCTGGACGTTCTCCGGGGCGGTGTTCCGCATCAGCGCCCAGCGCTGAATGAAGCGCATCCGGGAAATGTAGGCAAAAAAGTGACTTTTCATCTCAGTCCTCCCTCAGCTCGCCCAGCAGGGACTGCCCGTCGGTGCCTGTGATACGGACGGGCTTTACCGTGTTGTGCAGTCCCTCGCCCTGGACCAGCACCTCCATATAGTTGGGGGCCCGGCCGAAAAACCGCCCCTCCCGGGGCTGCTCAAAGAGCACCGGGTAGGTCTGCCCCACGCAGGCCTCCAGATAGGCCCGCCGCATCCGGGCCGCCAGGGCGGCGGCCCGCCTTGCCCGCTCCTCCTTCACCGCCTTGGGCACCTGGGCCATCTCCGCCGCCGGCGTACCGGGGCGGATGGAATAGGGGAAAATGTGCATCTGGGCAAAGCCGCACTGCTCCAAAAAGGTCAGCGTCTCCTGGAACTCCGCCTCCGTCTCCTCCGGAAATCCGGTGATGAGGTCCGTGGTGACGGCCGGATGTTCAAAATATTGATTCAAAAGCGCAACAGACTGCGCATATCGCGCCGTGTCGTACTTCCGGTTCATCCGCTTCAGCGTGGCGTCGCACCCGCTCTGGAGGGACAGGTGGAACTGGGGGCACAGGTTGGGCAGGGCCGCCGCCCGGCGGCAGAAGTCCCCAGTGACGGTGCGGGGCTCCAGGCTGCCCAGCCGGATGCGGACACCGGGGGCGGCGGCGCAGACCGCCTCCACCAGGTCGATGAGAGTACGGCCGGTGTGCAGGTCCCGGCCCCAGGAGGAGATCTCGATGCCCGTCACCACAATCTCCCGGTAGCCCTCCGCCTGGAGGCCCGCCGCCTGGGCCGCCGCTGTCTCCAGCGGGGCGGAGCGCACCGGCCCCCGGGCGTAGGGGATGATGCAGTAGGTGCAGAAATTCACGCAGCCGTCCTCCACCTTCAGCATGGCCCGGGTCCGCTCCGCCATGCCGCCGGCGGGCAGCACCTCAAACGCCCGCCGCTCAAAGGAGCGGTCGATGGCCTCGATGGTCCCCCGCTCCGCCGCGGCCTGCTCCAGCAGGTCCAAAAAGCCCGTCCGGTCCCCGGTTCCGGCGATCAGGTCCACCCCCAGAAGCCGCACGTCCTCCGCGTGGGTCTGTGGATAGCAGCCGCACACCGCCACCACTGCCGCCGGGTGCTGCTTTTTCACCCGGTGGATCACCTGGCGGGACTTCTGGTCGCTGACCGCCGTGACGGAGCAGGTGTTCACCACGTAGGCGTCCGCCTCGCCGGAGAAGTCCACCACCTCGTGGCCCCGGGCCCGGAGGGACTGCTCCATGGCCTGGGTCTCGTATTGATTCACTTTGCACCCCAGGGTGTAAATGGCAACTTTCATGGGTTACTCCTTGCGCTTTTCGCAAAATCTCTATATAATAGGTTGGCTTTCCTGATTATACTTGGAAATTCTCCATTCAGCAAGCCCCAAGAAAAGGAGTTGTCGCGATGATCTATCTGGACCACGCCGCCACCACGCCGGTGCCCCGGGCGGTGGCGGACGCCATGTACGCCGTGTTGACGGAGCAGTTCGGCAATCCCAGCGCCCAATACGGCCTGGGACTGGAGATGAAAAAGCGGGTGGCCGCCTGGCGGGAGACCGTGGCGGCGGCGCTGGGCTGCGAGCCGGGGCGGCTGTTTTTCACCTCCTGCGGCACCGAGGGGGACAACTGGGCCATCCAGGCCGCCCTGTGGCAGAATCGCCGCCTGGGCCGCCACATCGTCACCACCGCGGTGGAGCACAGCGCCGTCCTGGAGAGCTGCAAGTGGATGGAACGGCAGGGCTATGAAGTGACATACCTTGCCCCCGACAGCCAGGGGCGTATCTCCCCGGAGCAGGTCCTTGCGGCGGTGCGGCCGGACACGGCGCTTCTCAGCGTGATGCTGGTGAACAACGAGCTGGGCACCGTCTACCCCCTCCGGGAGATCGGGGCGGGCCTGGCGGCGCGAAATCCCCAGACCCTCCTCCACACCGACGCGGTGCAGGGTTTTTTGAAGGTCCCCTTTGCCGCCCGGACCCTGGGGGCGGACTTTGTCACCATCTCTGCCCATAAAATCGGCGGGCCCAAGGGCATCGGCGCGCTGTATATCGGCCCCCGGGTGCGGAATCCCCGGCCTCTGCTGCCCGGCGGCGGCCAGGAGGGGGGGCTCCGCTCCGGCACCGAGGCCACCGCCCAGATCGCGGGCTTCGCCAAGGCGGCAGAGCTGCGGACGGCCCGGCTCCGGGAGAACCTGGACCACATGGCGGCCCTCCGGGACCGGGCTGCGGCGCAGCTCTCCGCCATCCCGGACCTGCGTCTCATCGCCCCCGGCGGCGCCCCCCACATTCTGGCGGTGTCCCTGGAGGGCTGGCCCAGCCAGAACATCGTCAACGACCTGGGCAGCCGGGGCATCTGCATCTCCGCCGGGTCCGCCTGCCATCAGGGCAAGCCCAGCCACGTGGTGGCGGCGCTGGGGCTGCCCAAGCGGGTGGCCGGCGGGGTGATCCGCCTGAGCTTCGGCCCCGAGACCACGGAGGCGGACATCGACGCCTGCGCCCAGGCCCTCCGGGAGCACCACGACACGCGGATGGCCATGCTGTAAGTCGTCAGATCGTCAGAACAAACTGCGCTCCGCTCGCCCTGTCCTGCGGACAGGTCTCCCGCCGCTCCGTTTGTTCTTCCTCTCCCCGTGAAAACCGCTTCGCTGGGTTTTCCCGGGGGCCCTGATGCGCTCCGCTCGCCCTGTCCTGCGGACAGGTCTCCCGCCGCTCCGTTTGTTCTT
>NZ_UQXD01000026.1 GCF_900544955.1 uncultured Oscillibacter sp. | reverse complement strand
CCCGCAGGTCCCCGCCCTGCCGGGCGGCCTCCGCCCCGCCGGTGAGGAAGGCGGCCACGTCGCCGCCGCACAGCGGCGCCAGGGATAAAAGCAGCCCCGGCAGGGGCAGCCGGGCCATGCGGATGGCCTCCGCCATCCGCCGCAGAACCGCCCCCAGGTCCCGCAGGGCCTCCCGCCGGCGGCGCAGGGCCGCCAGCCGGGTCCGCCGGGCCAGATATCCCCCGGCCAGAATGCAGGCGCTGCCCATCAGCTTCACCATGGCAGCTCCTCCACCTGGTAGGCCCGTCCCTCCTCCGTGCGCAGGATGCGCACCGCCAGGCGGAACACCCGGTCCTCCAGCAGACGGCGGTACAGGGGCTTTTGCAGCAGCTCCGCCGTGTCGGCGGCGTGGATGGTGGCCAGGAGGCGGACGCCGCAGCCCGCCGCCTGGGCGATGGCCCCCAGGTCCTCCCGGCAGGTGATCTCGTCCACCGCGATGATCTGGGGGTTCATGGCCCGCAGCACGATGGGGATGCCCAGAGACTTGGGGCAGGCGTCCAGCACGTCGGTGTGGCGGCCCACGTCCATCTGGGGCTCCCCCCGGTACACCACCGCCACCTCCCCCCGCTCGTCGATGAGGGAGATCCGCCGGGGACCGTGCTCTCCCACCCCGTCGGACACCAGGCGCACCAAATCCCGCAAAAGGGTGGTCTTGCCGCCCCCCGGCGGGGAGAGAATCAGGGTGTTGGCAAACGCCCCGTCCCGGAACAGCTCCGGCGCCAGGGCGGCGGCCACTCCCTTCCGCTCCCGGGCGATGCGGATCACCGCCGAGGAGAGGTTTTTCAAATTCGTGTTGACCCCGTCCTTCATCACCGCCGTGCCGCAAAGGCCCACCCGAAAGCCGCCCCGCACCGGCAAGAAGCCCTCCCGGAGGGTCTCCGCTGCCGCGTAGCGGGAAAATTCCGTGGCCAGATCGCACAGCGTCTCCAGCTCCTCCGGCTCCACAAAGACGTCCAGCGGCTCCTCCCCGCCGGGCAGCAGCACCGTCATGGGCTGTCCGGCCCGGAGGCGGAACTCCTCCGCCACCGCCTTTTGGGCCTCCGGCAGGGCCAGGGCCAGTTTTTTCAGCCGCGCCGGCAAAATGGCGGCGGCGTCCTCATACCGCAGGATGTTCAAATCCTTCTGCAAGGGCGTTTCCCCCTTTCTTTTGTTAGTCCACCTTATGACGGCTCGTCCCGGAGTATGCCGGAAAGTTCCGGGAGGACGGAAAAAAGCCGCCCTTGCGGGCGGCTTTTTTTCCTGCTCATTTGCAGCAGCAGCACTTGGCCTCGTCGTAATTCTCCGGGGTCCGCACGGTGTTGGGCGGGAAGAACTCGCCCACCGGGAAGGAGATGTTGCGGAAGATGCAGCAGGGGTCCTCGCTGCCGCTGCCGCAGGCGCACTCCTTGTCGGGCATGCAGTAGTCGTACACCGGCACCAGGAGCTGGGAGTCCCGCTCCAGGCGCACGATGGAGAACTGCCCCAGGGTGACGTAAATCCGGCGGCTGTCGTCACCGCTGGACAGCTCCCCGCCGAAGCACCCGTTCACAAAGGCGGGCACCTCGCACAGGTCGCAGTCGCACTCCCGGCGGCCGCAGCCGTCCAGGATGCGGGCGTCCAGCACGATGGGGTCCACGGCCTCCACCACGGCGATGGGGGCGTTGGCCCGCTTCATCATCTGGACGTCCGGCTCGCCGGTACGCAGCTCGGAGGAGAAGATCTTGGCGTTGCCCTCGCTGCCGAAGAGGATGGCCCGCTTGTCGAACACGCACAGGCCCTCCACGGTGACGGGGGCAGGGCAGCTCAGATAGGCCTGGAGGGTGACGGAGTAGAAGAACCGCATATCCACGGTGTAGAAGCCCCGGTTGAAGCTGACGGGCTCCACATCCACGTAGACATACAGCAGCTTGGCGCTGCCGCCCTTGACGGACAGCGCTCGGTTGATGACATCCACATATTGCAGCTTGGGATAGAAACGCAGGTCCTCGATGCAGTCTTTATCGCGGCAGGAATCGTAAATTTTCCTGGTATGGATGCAAACCGCCTCGCGGATGCCGCCGGCGTCCTCAACGGGACCGGGCATGACTTTTTCGGGCATTGCAATACCTCCTAATAAGTAGCTGGATGAAAGAATGGAGTTCTTTCAATCCAGTGTATGCCGCGGCGCCCGAAGGGTGAAAAAGAAGGCGCGCCGGATGGGCGCGCCTTCCTCATTCCTCAGCTTACGGTGAGGGTGCTGGTCTTGGGACTGATGATGCAGACGTAGCTGACGCCCTGGCCCAGGACCAGGGGGCCGCCGTCCGCCAGGGTGTAGACAAAGGGGCTGTTCCGGTCCGCCTTGCTCCAGCGGATGGGCACGGACCGCCCGCCGCAGAAGAAGGTGCCGTCCCCTTCCCCGGTGAGGCGGACGCTGAGCCGTCCCGCCGTGTCCCCGGAGATGACGGAGATGGACGTCTCCAGCACCAGCACGTTCGTGACCCCCACCTGGACGCCGGTGTTGCCGTCCACGTACTCCGTGCCGTACTGGCCCACCAGGTACTTGCCGGAGGCGCCGTCGTAGTCGAAGGTCCCCGTCTTGTAGGGGGAGAATTTCAGCGCGATGTGCTCCGCCGCCGTGCCGCCGGCGGGGGTGCCATCCTCGGCAAAGGCCTGGGAATAGGAGAAGCCCGCCTTGTGCTCCGTGGAAAACCGGCCCCGGGAGAGGTAGTCCAGAATGTTCTCCCCGGAGGTCAGCAGGCTGTGCTCATACCCGGCGCTCTTCCGCCGGGCCGCGTCCCGCCAGAAAATCTTGGCGTCGGACCCGCCGTTCACGCCGTCCATGTTGTCCACCCCCCAGGCGGGGATGTCCCGGTAGGCCTCCGGACTGCCCCCGGCGTGGACCAGCAGGGCGTCGTGGCCCAGGGCCAGCTCTAAGTAGTAGGCCCGGGTGGAGCGGATGCTGCCCAGGTCTCCCACCCCCTCCAGCGTCTGGTAGAGGCCCAGCATTCGGGTGATGCCCCCCTCGGCGGGGACCTCATAGATGATGTCCGCCTGAGAGACCCCCAGCTGGGGCTGGGCCGCCTTCAGATTGTTGAACATGACGGCCACCGGGCGGAGGGTCTCATACGCTGGCTCCATGGGCAGGCCCGTCAGGGGGTTGGTGCCCGCCGGCAGCGGGGGCTCCGGTTCCGGCTCCGGCGCCTCGATGGGCTCCGGCTCCAGCACCGGCTCCGCCGGCACCTCCTCTTTCCCGCATCCCGCCAGGGACAGCAGCATGGCTGCCGCCAGGAACACCGCTTGCATCCGTTTTTTCAATCCGGTCGCCGCCTCTCCACATTGATAGTCCTATCATACCAATGCGCTCCGGGACCGTCAAGGCAAAATCCGGCGGTTTTCGACACCCAGCGTCACATCTGCCGCTGGTAGCGGGCCATGAGCACCAACTCCAAGACGCTCTTGCCCACAAACACCCCCACCGCCGTCAGCGTGACCCACAGCGGGCCGCCCAGGGCGATGGAGACCCAGGCCGCCGCCAGGACCACCCATTGCAGCACCTCTCCGGACAGGGCCTTGGCCCGGCGGCGGATGGCCACGTTCCGCTCGTCGGCAGACTCGATCTCCGCCAGGCGCATCTGCTTGGGGTCCTTCTCCGCCCAGCGGAGCATCAGCAGATTGCTCAGCCCCATGGCGAACAGCCCAGAGCCCACGCCGATCAGCGCCCCCTCCGCCGGATTCGTCAATGCCGGGTTTCCACGGAGCAGCAGCCAGCACGCCAGCAGCGCCACTCCCGCCCACAACAGCGCCAGATAGACCGGCTTCCTCTTATTCATGGTGCATCCTCCTCGTCAATAAAGATCTCCTCGATGGACAGCCCAAAGTACCGGGCGATTTTGAAGGCCAGCAGAATGGAGGGGTTATACCGCCCGTTCTCCAGCGAACCGATGGTCTGCCGGGAGACCTCCAGCGCCTCCGCCAGCTCCTCCTGCCGGATTCCCCGGGCCTTCCGCAGCGCCTCCAGCCGGTTTTTCACAGCCGCTCCCTCCTCTCGATGGAAAGTTTGCTTTCCATACTTGGAGCATAGCACCGTCCAAGAGAAATGTCAAGCAAACTTTCCATTTTATTTTGGGCTATACAAACACCGGAAAAATGCGGTATAATACAGGCAAAGAAGATTCCCAACAGAGGAGGTGTCCCCATGGCGGGCCGCGGATTCATCCATGACAAGCTGGAGATCAAGTTTTTGATTCTCTACATCGCCGCTCGGGTCATCCAGCCCATCCCCTTCGACACCGTGCTGGATTTGACCATGTGCGACGACGCCATCGACTACTTCGACTTCTCCGAGTGCCTGAACGACCTGGTGAAGACCGAGCACCTGACCCTCTCCGGGGAGGGGCTGTACGCCATCACCGAAAAGGGCGTGCGCAACAGCCAGATCTGCGAGAGCAGCCTGCCTTACTCCGTGCGGCTGCGGTGCGACAAGAACCTCTCCATCTGGAACCGGAAGCTGCGGCGGAAGAGCCAGGTCCGGGCCGCCACGGAAAAGCGGGACAACGGCACCTACACCGTCCGCCTCAGCCTGGACGACGACATGGGCAGCGTCATGGACCTGCAATTGATGGTGGTGCGGGAGGACATGGCCAAGGTGCTCTCGGACCGGTTCCGCAAGGAGCCGGAAAAGCTCTACAGCAAGATCATGGACTTGCTCCTCTCCGACGAGGAGGAGAACTGAAAAAGGCGTGTCCGGCAGCCGCCGGACACGCCTTTTTTCATTTTACCACCACGTTTTCCCCGCCCAGGGTCTCCCGTGCCTCCTCCACCAGGGCCCTGTGGAGCAGGACGGAGGCGCCGAAGACCTTTCGGGTGTCCGCCATCACCAGCTTGGCCGGGGTGGTGCCGGGGAACATGGCGAATACCAGCTTCATGTGCCGTACCGCCGGATGGTCCAGAGAGGGGAACTTCAAAAACAGGGTCTCCCCCGCCAGCAGCTTCTCCGCCTGCCCCTTGGGGACGGCGGGGGGCGGCGGGGCGCTTCCCGCGTCCCCCAGGGGATAGGCGGAGTCGCACATCAGCTGGGGGGCCTTCTCGTCCCGGACGGACAGCCTCCCCTGGACCACCACCGCCTGGTTCTCCCGCAGATAGGCGCCGCAGGCGTCCAGCACCCGGGCAAAGCACAGCAGCTCCATGGAGGCGGTGTCGTCCTCCAGCGTCACGTAGGCCATGAGGGTGTTGTTCTTGGTGGTCTTGGTCTTGCTGGCGGTCACCACGCCGCACAGGGTGACCCGCTGGTTGTCCGCAAAGCGCACCGGCCCCCCCTCCTGGGAAAAATCCTCCAGAATGGAGGCGACGGTGGGGGCGCCCAGCTTGCGCACCTGGTCCCGGTACTGGTCCATGGGGTGGCCGGAGAGGTAGAGGCCGGTGGTCTCCTTCTCCATGGTCATCAGCTCCTGGGCGGTGAACTCCGGGATATCCGGCAAGGAGATTTCCTTCACAGCAACTGGCGTCCCCGCGGCGGCGGAGGCCATGGAGAAGAAGTCCAGCTGCCCCTCCAGGTTCTTCCGCTGCTGGTCGGCGGCGGCGTCCATCACCCGCTCATAGACCTTCATCAGCTGGGAGCGCCTGGCCCCCATGCCGTCGAACGCGCCGGAGCGGATCAGATTCTCCACCGCCCGCTTGTTCATCTCGCTGCCGGTCATCCGCTGGCAGAAGTCGGTGAGGGAGGTGAAGGGGTTCCCCTCCCGCTCCCGCATCACCGCCTGGATAAAGCCCCGGCCGATGTTTTTGATGGCCACCAGGCCAAAGCGGATGCCCCCCTCCTCCACGGTGAAGCAGTCGGAGGAGCGGTTGATGTCCGGGGGCAGCAGGGCGATGCCGCAGTCCCGGCACTCGCTGATGTACCCCGCCACCTTGTCGGAGTTGTCCAGCACGCTGGTCAGCAGGGCCGCCATGTACTCCCGGGGGAAGTGGCACTTGAAATAGGCCGTCTGGTAGGCCACCACGGCGTAGCTGACGGCGTGGGCCTTGTTGAAGGCGTAGTTGGCGAAGTCGTAGATCTCCTGGTAGATGGCCTCCGCCGTTTCCCGGGGAATGCCGTTGGCCACACATCCTGTAATGTTTCTCTCCTTGTCACCATTGATGAAGGCGTCCTTCTCCTTTTGAATCTGGGCGGCCTTCTTCTTGGAGATTGCCCGGCGCACCATGTCCGCCTGGCCCAGGGAGTAGCCCGCCAGCTGCTGGAAGATCTGGATGACCTGCTCCTGATAGACGATGCAGCCGTAGGTGACGGAGAGGATGGGCTTCAGGGAGGGGTGCTTGTACTGGATGAGCTTGGGGTTCTGCTTGCAGGCAATGAACCGGGGAATGGAATCCATGGGGCCGGGGCGGTAGAGGGCGATGATGGCAGTGATATCCTCGATGTTCTGGGGCTTGAGGCCCACGCACACGCCGGTCATGCCGGTGGACTCCATCTGGAACACACCGGAGGTCTGGCCCCGGGAGATCATCTCAAAGGTCTCCCGGTCGTCCTCCGGAATGTCCTCCAGCCGGAAGTCCGGCTGCGCTCTTTGCAGCATCTTCACCGCGTCGTCCAGCACCGTCAGGTTCCGCAGGCCCAGGAAGTCCATCTTCAAAAGGCCCAGCTCTTCCAGGGTGGTCATGACGTATTGGCACACCACCGCGTCGTCGTTCTTCGCCAGGGGCACGTACTCGTACACCGGCCGCTTGGTGATGACCACGCCAGCGGCGTGGGTGGAGGCGTGGCGGGGCATCCCCTCCAGCGCCCGGGCGGTGTCGATGAGCTTTTTCACCTGCTCGTCACTGTCGTACAGGTCGCTGAGGGGCTTGCTCAGCCGCAGGGCATCCTTCAGGGTGATGTGGAGGGCGTTGGGCACCTGCTTGGCGATCTGGTCCACCTCGGCGTAGGGGATGTTCATCACCCGGCCCACGTCCCGGATGACGCCCCGGGCGGCCATGGTGCCGAAGGTGACGATCTGGGCCACGTGGTCGTCCCCGTACTTGCGGCGGACGTAGTCCACCACCTCCCCCCGGCGGGTGTCGCCAAAGTCCATGTCGATATCCGGCATGGAGACCCGCTCCGGGTTCAAAAACCGCTCGAAATAGAGGCTGTACTGCATGGGGTCGATGTCGGTGATGCCCAGGCAGTAGCTGACCATGGACCCGGCGGCGCTGCCCCGCCCCGGCCCCACGGGGATACCCGCCTCCCGGGCGTAGCGCACAAAGTCGGACACGATGAGAAAGTAGTCCGTAAAGCCCATCTTTTCAATCATGTCCTGCTCGTACTGGAGCTGGCCCCGGTACTCTTCGTTCTCCCCGTAGCGGGCCCGGTAGCCCTCGTCGCAGAGCTTTTTCAAGTAGGAGAAGCCGTCGTAGCCCGGGGGGAGCTGGAATTCCGGCAGGTGGTACTTGCCGAAGGTGAATTCCAGGTGGCACATGTCCGCGATTTTAGCGGTGTTTTCCAGGGCGCCCTCGTAGCCGGAGAACAGGGCCGCCATCTCCTCCTCGCTGCGCAGGTAGAAGTTCCGGGGCTCGTAGCGCATCCGGTTCTCGTCGTCCAGGGTCTTGCCGGTCTGGATGCACAGCAGCACGTCGTGGGACTCCGCATCCTCCCGGCGCAGGTAGTGGGCATCGTTGGTGCACACCATGGGAAGCCCCGTCTCCTGGTGGAGCCGCAGAATCCCCTGGTTCACCACCGCCTGGTCCCGGATGCCGTGGTCCTGCAATTCCAGGTAGAACCGCCCGGGGCCGAAGATGTCCCCCAACTCCAGGGCGTAGGCCTTGGCGTTGTCGTACTCCCCGTTGCGCAGCAGCCGGGGAATCTCCCCCGCCAGGCACGCGCTGAGGGCGATGAGCCCCCCGCTGTGCTTTCGCAGCAGCGTCAGGTCCACCCGGGGCTTGACGTAAAACCCCTCCGTCCAGGCCATGGAGACCATGTAGGAGAGGTTGCGGTAGCCCTCCTCGTTCTCGCACAGCAGCACCAGATGGCGGCTCTCCGCGTCGAACTCGTGGACCTTGTCAAACCGGGAGCGGCCCCGGGGGGTGACGTACACCTCGCAGCCGATGATGGGCTTGACCCCCGCCTCCTTGCAGGCCCGGTAGAAGTCGATGGCGCCGTACATCACGCCGTGGTCCGTCACGGCGCAGGCGGTCTGCCCCATGGATTTCACCACCTCCGGCAAATCCTTGATGCGGCAGGCGCCGTCCAGCAAGCTGAACTCGGTATGGACGTGTAAATGGACGAAGGACATGGGACCCCCCCCTTATTCTCTCAACAGTTCCTCTTCAATCAAAGCCAGCGTCTCCCGGCGGCGCGGATTGCTGGGGTCGCCGCCCACCCATCCGGCGAGACCCGGGCAAGGGCCAGCCACAGCAGCACCCCTGCCAGGGCCGCCGGCGGGGGAACGCCTATGGCCGCGGCCGCGATGGCCGCCGCGGTCCCCAGCAGGGCAAGCAGCCCCCAGCCGCTCCGCGGCATGGAGAAGTCCCCGGCGATCAGGCTCCCCGTCCCCCAGGGCGTCACCGTGCCCACAAAGGGAAACTGGGGCCGCAGCGCCCAGGCGCCTCCGGTTTTCAGCAGGGAAAACCGCCCGTCCGGCAGCGCCTTCACCAGAAGCCCAGGCCCACCCCACGGGTCTCCGGCGTGTCTCCGCGGCCCGCCCAAGACCAGCAGCCGGGCCCGGACCCGCTCCGGCGGCAGCGGGCTGTACCACTCGCAGCGCCGCAGCGCCCCTCAGGGCTTCGCCGGCCTGACCCGCACCGCCAGCAGCGCCTTCACGTCCTCCAGGACCTCCGGGCCGGTGACGTCGATCATCAGCCAGCGGCCCATCTTCGAGGGGGCGGCCGCCCGGTACAGGGCCTGGGTCGCCTCCGTACAGGTCAGCAGGACCCCCTCCGCCGCCGCCTCGTCCCTGGCCCCGACGGAGACCATGGCCGTCACGTACCCGGGGCGGAGGTACACGGTGCACAGGGCCTTGCTCCCCTTCCGGAACTTCACGTTCCAACCCGGCTCCAGGCCGCAGCGGCTGTACTCCAGCCGGGGCTCCGCGCCGTAGGCCTCCGCCAGGTAGGCGCGCAGCGCTTCCCACAGCGGGCTTGCCGCATAGGCGTCCACCTCCGCCAGCGTGGGCTGGGCGGTCTGGGGATAAATCTCTTTCCAGGTCACAGGCGGCCCTCCTCCCGGAGCATCTGCTCCAAAATCTCCACAGCGGTGACAATCATGATGTTGCAGTGGGTGGTGATGCCCAGCCGGGCGGCGGCGGGAGTCTGGTCCGTGACGCCCGGGCGGGCCTCCAGCAGCTCGCCGCAGCGGGTGGGGCCGAAGACGGCGGAAAACCGCTGCCGGAAGTCCTTCACCAGGGCGTACACCCGCTGCTTCCCCGCCGCGTCCCCGGCCTGGGTGTGGGGGTGCAGCAGGCTCAGCACCAGCACGCCGCCGCTGAGGGCGCCGCACAGCTCCTGGTGGCTGCCGCCCACGCCGCCGCCGAAGCCCCCGGCCATGGGGGCGATCTGCTCCGTGGTCATGCCCAGCACGTCCCCGAAGGCCGACGCCACCGCCTGGGCACAGTTGTATCCGTCTTTATGATATTGATAGGCCATTGCACAGCGATCCATGATGGTTCTCTCCTCTTTACCTTGGTAAAATCAGCCGGGGTCAGGGGCACAGCCCCTCCTCCCGCAAAAGTCCCTCCAGCAGCGCCACCGCCTCCACGATGAACACCGCGCAGATACGGCGGCTTTGCAGGCGGTCCGCCGCCTGCCGGTCCGCCGGGGCGGGGGGCCGGGCCAGCAGCTCGCCGCAGCGGACGCAGCCGAACCGCTCCGCAAACCGGCGGCGCAGCTCCGCCGCCCGCTCATAGACCAGCCGCTTGGCGGCCAGGTCGTTCTCCCCCGTGTGGGGGTACAGCAGCGAGAGGGCCAGCACCGCCCCGCTGAGGGCGCCGCAGGCCTCCGCCTGGCTGCCGCCGATGCCGCCGCCCAGTCCCCCGGCAATGGCCAGAGCCGTCTCCTCCGGCAGCCCCGTCAGGTCCCCGAAGGCCGCCAGCACGCACTGGGCGCAGTTGTAATCCCTCCGCCGCAGGACGTCCGCCTTTTCCGCACGGGTCATGTCGCTCTCCCCCCTTACGGCCGCCGCGCCAGCTCCAGCAGCTTGCGCAGGCGGTGGTTCAAACAGGATTTCGTCACCGGCGGGTCAAACTCCTCCGCCAGCTCGCTGAGGGTCAGCTCCGGGTTTTCCAGCCGCAGGGCCGCCGTCTGCCGGAGCTTGTCCGGCAGCGTCTCCAAAATCCCCGCCGCCTGGAGCCGCCGGATGGCCTCCAGCTGCTCCTGGGCCGCCAGCACCGCCTTGTCCAGATTGGCGCTGTCGCAGTTGAGACGGCGGTTCACGCTGTTGCGCAGGTCCTTCTCCATCTTGGCGGACATGACGTTCATAGCCGCCACCGGGGCGCCGATGAGGGTGAGAAAGTCCTCGATCTGGTCGCTCTGCTTGAAGTAGGTGACAAAGCTGCCGTTGCGGCTGACGCTCTTGGGGGGATACCCTCCCTCCCGCAGCAGCACCCCCAGCTCCCGGCTGGCCTGGAGATGGGAGGTGGCCAGCTCCAGATGGTAGCGCTTCAGGGGGTCCGTGATGCTGCCCCCGGCGAAGAAAATGCCCCGCAGGAAGGCCGAGCGGCAGCAGCTCTCCTCCAGCATGGCGAAGTTGATATGCAGCACCAGATTCTGCCGGGGGTCGTAGCCCAGCAGGTTGATGATGTGGTCCATCTTCTCCCGCTCCGTGATCTGGAACACCAGCTTCCCCTCCTGCCCCGGCTCCGGCCGGCGGTCAAACCGCAGGCCGAAGGCCCGGTGGAACAGCTTGGGCAGCCGTCCGGCGAAGTTGGGGTTCTCCGTCACAACGCGGACCTCCGTGGGGCTGAAGGTGTTGCAGTAGAGCAGAATGCCGTAGGCCTCCGCCCGGGCGCAGCAGAGCCGTTGCACCGGCAGGCGGCACAGCTCGTTTTTCGTCTCAAAGGAAAATGACATGGCCGCGTTCTCTCCTTTTTCCGCCGGAGGGCGGGGCCGTCCGAGACCTCAGCGCCCTCTCTCCACCCGGTAGGTGTCGTTGTGAATGTCCGTCCCCGCGATGCGGACGCTGCGCTCCGCGTGGAGGAGAATCAGCTCCCGGGCCAGATGGCCCGGGTCGTGGCGGACGAAGCCGTTGTCCACCGTGGCGATGGGGCGGCTGAGAACCTCCACACCCAGGGCGGCACAGGGGCCGGGATCGGCGTACAGCGCCGCCGCCCCCTCCTCTGCGTACCGGGCCGCCACGGCCCTGGGGATGGGGGAGGAGTTGCACAGGCACAGGTCGAACAGGCCCTGGACCGAGTGGTGGAACAGGGCGGCGATGTGGTCGGAGACGGTGTAGCCCTCCGTCTCCCCCTCCTGGCTCATGACGTTGCACACGTAGACCTTCAGCCCGTCGCAATCCTGGATGGCCTCCACGATGCCGTCCACCAGCAGGTTGGGAATGACGCTGGTGTAGAGGCTGCCGGGGCCCAGCACCACCATATCCGCCTCCCGGATGGCCGCCGCGGCGGCGGGCAGAGCCCTGGGGTTCTCCGGCAGCAGCCGCACCCGCCGGATGCGGCAGTCCTCCTGCTTCTTGCAGTAGAAGATCTTGGACTCCCCCACCACCGTGGCGCCGTTTTCAAACTCCGCCTCCAACTGGACATCCGCCGTGGTCACCGGCAGCACCCTGCCGGTGATGGCCAGCACCTCGCTCATCCGGGACACCGCCGCGTCAAAGGAGGGGGAGATGCCGTTGAGGGCCGCCAGGAAGAGGTTTCCAAAGCTCTGCCCCGCCAGAGATCCGTCGGTGAAGCGGTAGTGCAGCAGCTCGCTCATCAGCGGCTCCGTGTTGGCCAGGGCCTCCATGCAGTTGCGGATGTCTCCCGGCGGCGGCATCCCCAGGTCCTGGCGCAGCATCCCGCTGCCGCCGCCGTCGTCCGTCACGGTGACGACGGCGGAGAGGTTCTCCGTGTATTGCTTCAGCCCCCGCAGCATGTTGGACAGCCCGTGGCCGCCGCCGATGACGGCGATTCGGGGCCCGTGGGCCTTGGGCAGCCGGTAGGGCACGCGATTTTCCATGGCGGCCTCCCTCAGCCGTCCCGGCTCATGTCCCGGTGGTTCTCCGACACCTGATACCCCAGGCTCCGGATGAACTCCGCCAGGGCATGGGTCACCGCCACGGAGCGGTGGTGGCCGCCGGTGCAGCCCACAGCCACCACCAGCACCGTCTTCCCCTCCTCCGCGTACAGCGGCAGCGAGAAGGCCAATAGGTCCTTCAGTCTGGTGAGGTACTCCTGGGTCTGGCGGAAGCTGAACACGTAGTCCGACACGGCCCCGTCCAGCCCCGTCTGGCGGCGCAGCTCCTCCACATAGAAGGGGTTTGGCATGAAGCGCACGTCAAACACCAGATCCGCCTCCAGGGGCAGGCCGTACTTGAAGCCGAAGGAGGTAACGCTGACGGACATCCCCCCCTGCTCCCCCGCCCTGCCGAAGCGCTGCAGCAGCATGCCCCGGAGCTGGGCGGTGGAGGTGCGGGAGGTGTCCAGCACCACGTCCGCCCGGTCCCGGAGGGGCTGCATCAGCGCCCGCTCCTGGCGGACCGCCTCCTCCAGCGAGTCCGTCTGGCGCTGGAGGGGGTGGCGGCGGCGGGTCTCCTTGTACCGCTTGATGATGGTCTCCGGAGAGGCCTCCAAAAACAGCAGCCGGCACACGCCCTCCATGGCCTTCAGCTTATCCAGCACGTCGAACAGCTCCGTGGGGGAGGCGCCGGTGCGCACGTCGTACACCAGGGCCACCCGGTCGTATCGGCCGTTGCCCCCAGCGCAGAACTCCGCAAATTTCAAAATCATGGCGGCGGGCATGTTGTCCACGATATAAAAGCCCATGTCCTCCAAAAAGGAGGCGGTCTTGCTCTTGCCGCCGCCGGAGAGACCGGAGATGATGAGGATTTCCATGGTGGTTCTTCCTTTCCTGGGAATGGCGATGGGGCGCGGAGGCGGTTACGCGCCGCCCTCCCGGCGCAGGATGCGGACCTCCGGCTCCAGCCGGACCCCCGTCTTTTCCAGCACCCGGTCCTGAATCTCCCGGATCAGCGCCTCCACGTCGGCGCTGGTGGCGTCGAAGCGGTTGATGACGAAGCCCGCGTGCTTCTCGCTGACCTGGGCGCCGCCCACCGTCAGCCCCTTCAATCCGCACTGGTCGATGAGGGTCCCGGCGAAGTAGCCCTGGGGGCGCTTGAAGGTGCTGCCGGCGCTGGGCCACTCCAGGGGCTGGCTCTGCTTCCGCCGCTCCAGCAGCTCCCGCATCCGCCGGCGGACGGCCTCGCCGTCCCCGGGGGTCAGACGGAACGACGCCCGCAGCACCGTGACCTCCGGCCGGTCCGTGAAGAGGCTGCACCGGTAGGCAAAGCCCAGCTCCTCCCGGGTGAGGCTGCGGACCCCCTCCCCGGGAAACAGGGCGTCCACCCGCTCCACCACCTGGGCCATCTCCCCGCCGTAGGCCCCGGCGTTCATGCACACCGCGCCGCCCACCGTACCGGGGATGCCGTGGGCGAATTCCAGCCCCGTCAGCCCCTGCTTGCAGGCCGCGTCCGCCAGCCGGGCCAGGGACACCCCCGCCTCCGCCGTCAGCACGCAGGGGTCCTCCCCCGCCTCCAGGCGGGTCATGGCGGCGGAGGTGTCGATCACCAGCCGGTCCAGACCGCCGTCCGGCGCCAGCAAATTGGTGCCGTTGCCGATCACCAGGGGCCGCAGGCCCAGGGACTCCGCAAAGGACCACAGCAGCACCAGCTGCTCCCCGTTTTTGGGGCAGGCCATCCGCCGCGCCGGGCCGCCGATGCGGAAGGAGGTGTGGCGGCTCATGGGCTCGTCGCAGAGCCACACCAGGTCCGGCAAATGGGTTTGAATCGTCTCGTCAAGCTGTGTATACCAGTCCATGCAAGGACCTCCCGCATTCTCAGATTACTCGGCCCAGCAGCGCCGCGCCGATGATGCCCGCGTCGTTGCCCAGCTCCGAGCGCACAATGCGGGTGGTCCGGCCGCCGTGGCGGGAAAAGCTCTCCCGCTCCACCCGGCGCCGCAGGGGCTCCAGCAGCAGCTCCTCCGGCGCGGCGGCCACGCCGCCGCCGATGGCCACCGCCTCCGGCCGCAGGATGTTCACCAGGTTGGTGATCCCGTCGGCCAAGTACGCCACATATTGCCGGCACACCGCCAGGGCGGTCTCATCCCCGTCCGCCGCCGCCTGGAAGGCCGTCCGGCCCTCCACGCAGCCGTCCCTCTCCGCCAGGGCGTGGAGGGCGCTCTCCGGGTGGGCCGCCATGGCCTCCCGGGTCTGGCGGATCAATCCGGTGGCGGAGGCGTAATACTCCCAGCAGCCCCGGCGGCCGCAGTTGCACGCCCCGCCGTCCCGGCAGATGGACATGTGCCCCGCCTCGCTGGAAGCCAGGCCCCCCCGCAGCCGTCCGTCCAGAATCAGCCCGGCGCCGATGCCGGTGCCCAGCGTCACCACGGCGAAGTCCCGGGTGCCCTTTCCGGCCCCCAGGAAATACTCCCCCACGGCGGCGCAGTCCGCGTCGTTGCCCAGCAGCAGGGGCAAATTCAGATGCCGGCGGAACAACTGCTCCAGAGGCACGTGCTCCATGGGGATGTTGGTGGTGAACAGCACGTCTCCGCCGTCCACGGCCCCCGGCAGCCCCATGCCCACCGACTCCACCGCGCTCACGTCCCCCTCCACCAGGGAGCGGGAGAGGTCCGCCAGGGTCTTGGCAAAGGCCTCCGGCCCCTGGAAGTCCAGGGGCATCCGGAGGGTTTTCAAAATGGCGCCGTCGCCGTCCACCAGCCCGGCCTTCAGGTTGGTGCCGCCCACGTCGATGCCGATATACATAGGACCGCCTCCCTCACATCTGGCGCCGGCTGCCGGCGTCCGCCCGCTGGTCCACCTTCCGGGCCAGCTCCTGGGCGGCGTTGAAGCCGAACTTGCGGTGGCGGTTGTTCATGGCCGCCACCTCCACGATGCTGGCCAGATTCCGCCCCGGCCGCACCGGGATGGTGATGATGGGCACCTGCACGTCCAGGATCTCCGTGAAGTGGTCCTCGATGCCCAGGCGGTCGTAGAACTTGCTCTGGTCCCACTGCTCAAAGTGCACCACCAGGTCCAGCTGGGACTCCACCTTGATGGCCCGCATCCCGAAGAGCTGGCGCACGTCGATCACGCCGATGCCCCGCAGCTCGATATAGTGCCGGATGACCTCCGGCGCGGTGCCGATGAGCTGGTTGGAGATGCGCCGCAGCTCCACCGCGTCGTCCGCCACCAGCCGGTGGCCCCGCATAATCAGCTCGATGGCGGACTCGCTCTTGCCCACGCCGGAGTCGCCGGTGATCATCACGCCCTCGCCGTAGATGTCCAGCAGGACGCCGTGACGGGTGACGCAGGGGGCCAGCTCCCGGTTCAGATACTCGATGGTGTGGCTGGTGAAGTCCACCGTGGTCTCCTGGGTCCGCAGCAGAGTCTTCTCGTGCTCCCTGGCGCTCTCCAGGCACTCCGGGAAGCAGTCCAGCCCCCGGGAGATCACCAGGGCGGGAATGTCGTAGAGGAACAGGTCGTCAAAGCACTTGCGCCGCCGCTCCGGCGTGAGGCTCTTCAAATACGTGACCTCCGCCTTGCCGATGACCTGGAGGCGGCGGGGGTCGAAATAGTCGTAAAAATCGTGGAACTGAAGGCCGGGCCGGTTCACGTCGGTGATGGTCAGCAGCGCCGTGTCGAAGTCGCTGCCCCGGTTCAGCACCTCCAAATCGAACAGCGCCGTAAAGGCGGTGATTTTCAAGCCGTTTTCAAAGCGGTTTTCACTCATGGCACATCCTCTCCCTTTCCGATGCGGGTCCTTCCGCACCTCCTCCCGCCCCTCCGGAAAGCCCCGGCGGAGCGGGCAAACCATGCGGCGGGTCCAATTGGTTTTTATTATATATGATGTTGCCCAATTCCGCAACACCTTCCCCCGGCGGGAGGGGGAAAAGGCCTATTAAAAAAGAAAGTAATTTTTTTGAAATTTAAGCTTGCATTTTCAAATTATTTCTGGTATTATATCAGACGTGCCTGTGACAGGGCGCGGAATACGCAACAGCAAGGAGGTGCAACGGATGGCTAAGTGCGAGTTTTGCGACAAGGGCGTGACCTTCGGTATTCAGGTTTCTCACTCTCATCGGCGTTCCAATCGTCCCTGGAAGCCCAATGTGAAGCGTGTGAAGGCAATCGTCGACGGTTCCCCCCGCCATGTGTATGTTTGTACCCGGTGTATGCGTTCCGGTAAAGTCACCAGAGCGGTCTAACTTGGACAAACAAAGTCCCGGACTTCGGTCCGGGATTTTCTTTTGGAAGGAGGCCCCCGCCATGGCGCAGTTCTGCCCCTGCAAAAACATCAAATGCCGCTGCCACCCCCAAAACCACAGCCAGGGGTGCACGCCGTGCATTGAAAAGGAGCTGGGCAAGCGGGAGATTCCCAGCTGCTTTTTCGATTTAGTGCTCTCCCCCGGCGAGACGGTGGAGGACTGCTCTATCGAGGCCTTCGCCCGCCGGGTGCTCTCCGCCCGGGAGAAGGGCTGAGCCCCCGGCAAAAAACAAGCGGTGTGCGCCCCTTTCGGGGCGCACACCGCTTTGTTCGCAGCCGGAACCGGGGAGCCGCCGGGGCTCACAGCCAGGCGGTCTCCAGCAGCTCGTCCTTCTTGGCCCGGGTCATCAACTCGGACACCACGTCCCCCGGCTGCTTGCCCTGGTACAAAATCTCGTAGGCACAGCGGCAGATGGGCATCTCCACCCGCTCCCGCTCCGAGAGCTGGTGGATGCTCTCCGCGGCGTAGAAGCCCTCCACCACGGCGCCCACCTCCTCCATGGCCTCCTGAGGGGTCTTCCCCTGGCCGATGAGGATGCCCGCCCGGTTGTTCCGGGAGTGGAGGGAGGTGCAGGTCACGATCAGATCCCCCATGCCCGCCAGGCCCCCGAAGGTGCGCCGGGTGCCCCCCAGCTGCTCTCCCAGGCGGGTGATCTCCGCCATGGCCCGGGTCATCAGCAGCGCCTTCGTGTTGTCCTGGAACCCCAGGCCCGTGCAGATGCCGCAGCTGAGGGCGATGACGTTTTTCAGCGCCGCCGCCAGCTCCACCCCCACAATGTCGTAGCTGGTGTAGATGCGGAAGTAGTCGTTCATAAAGACGTCCTGCACCAGCCGAGCCGCCGCCCGGTCCGGGCAGGCGGACACGCAGCCCGTGGGCATCCGAATGCCCACCTCCTCCGCGTGGGAGGGGCCGGAAAGTGCAACCACTTTACAGATGTTCCCGGTGACCTCCTGCAAAATCTGGCTCATGCGAAGGTTGGTGTCCCGCTCGATGCCCTTGGACACCGTGACCAGCACAGCGGAGGGTGAGAGATAGGGCGCCGCCTTGGCCCCCGTCTCCCGGACGGCGAAGGAGGGGCTGGCGCACACCACCACGTCCGCCCCCTCCACACAGCCCAAATCCCCGGTGATGCGGAGGCTCTCCGGCAGGCGGACGCCCCGCAGCAGGGGATTTTCCCGGGTGCGGGCCATCTCCGCCGCCTTTTCGGCGCTGCGGGACCAGAGCCAGGCGTCGTGCCCGTTGTCGGCCAGGACCTGGCTCAGGGCCGTGCCCCAGCCGCCGCTGCCCAAGACCACTGCTTTCATGGCTTGCCCTCCGTTTTTCGATGAAGTGAGAGCTTCCGCTCCGTTCCGCTGAGCAGCCGCCGGATGTTGCCCCGGTGCTGCCATACCACCAGTCCTCCGATCACAAAGGCCAGCGCGACGATCACCGGGTCCGGGAAGCAGGCCCAGGAGGCGAAGGGAAAGCTGGCCCCGGCCCACACGGACCCCAGGGACACGTACCGGGTCAGGGCGGCCAGCAGCAGAAAGCCGCCCCAGACCACCAGCGCGATGCGCCAGTCGATCATGAGGGCGATGGTGCCGCCGGAGAGGATGCCCTTCCCCCCCTTGAAGTGGAACATGCAGGGGAACATATGCCCCAGCAGGCAGAACAGGGCTGCCCAGTACTTGCCCAAAAGCGCCAGTTCCCCGCCCCAAAAGAAGGGCAAAAAACCGCCGGCCAGCCACGCGCCGGCCAGTACGGCAACCACCGCCTTCAGCACATCCGTCAAAATGACCAGAAAGGTCAGCGGGCCGCCGAAGGTGCGGTGAAAGTTGGTCAGTCCCGCGTTGCCGCTGCCGTGGGTGCGCACGTCGTCCCGCAGGATATACTTGGAGACGATGACGGCGCCGTTGAAGCAGCCGCAGAAGTATGCCAGCAGGGCAATGGCGGCTGCCCGCAGCCAGAATTCCACCCAAACGCCCATCGCCTTACCCCTCCTTGTCGCCCTTTTGCCGGATGGAGAGCACGATGGGCGTCCCCTCCAGACCGAAGGTGTTGCGGATACAGTTCTCCAGATACCGCTGGTAGGAGAAGTGGAAGAGCCGGGCGTCGTTGCAGAAGATGACAAAGTGGGGCGGGCGGATGCCCACTTGGGTCATATAGTAGATCTTCAGGCGGCGGCCCTTGTCACTGGGGGGCTGCACCCGGGTCTGGGCGTCCGCCAGGACGTTGTTCAGCATTCCGGTGGTGATGCGGGTGGAGGCCTGGTTGGACACGTAGTCGATCAGCTCGAAGAGCCGGTCCACCCGCTGGCCGGTCTTGGCGGAGATGAAGAGAATGGGGGCGTAGGTCATGAAGGCCAGGTCCCGGCGGACCTGCTCGCGCATCTTGTCCATGGTCTTGCCGTCCTTCTCCACCAGGTCCCACTTGTTCACCACGATGATGCTGGCCTTGCCCGCCTCGTGGGCCAGGCCGGCCACCTTGGTGTCCTGCTCGGTGACGCCCTCGGCGGCGTCCACCATGATGAGGCACACGTCGCTGCGCTCGATGGCCATGGTGGCCCGGAGGATGCTGTAGCGCTCGATGTCCTCCGCCACCTTGGACTTCTTCCGCATGCCGGCGGTGTCGATGAAGATGAAGGCGCCCTTGTCGTTTTCAAAGCGGGAGTCGATGGCGTCCCGGGTGGTGCCCGCCACGTCGGAGACGATGACCCGCTCCTCCCCCAGAATCCGGTTGATGAGGGAGGACTTGCCCGCGTTGGGCTTGCCGATGACCGCCACCTTGATGGCGTCGTCCTCCTCCGCCTCTTCCTCCTCCGGGGGGAAATGGGCCACACAGGCATCCAGCAGGTCGCCGGTGCCGTGGCCGTGGACGGCGGAGACGGCGATGGGGTCCCCCAGGCCCAGATTGTAAAACTCGTAAAAATCCGGGTTGGTGGCGCCGGTGGCGTCCATTTTGTTCACCGCCAGGACGATGGGCTTGCCGCTGCGCAGCAGCATGCCCGCCACCTCGTGGTCCGAGGCGGTGAGTCCGGTTTTGATATCCGTCAAAAACACGATGACGGTGGCGTGGTCGATGGCGATCTGGGCCTGCTGGCGCATGAACTCCAGAATCTGACTGTCGGCCCGGGGCTCGATGCCGCCGGTGTCGATGAGGGTGAAGGCCCGGCCATTCCAGTCGGCCTCCCCGTAAATGCGGTCCCGGGTGACGCCGGGCGTATCTTCCACGATGGAAAGCCGCCTGCCGATCAATTTATTGAACAGCATGGACTTGCCCACGTTGGGCCGTCCCACGATGGCAACGATGGGTTTCATCGGCTCTCACTTCCTTTCGTTTCGTTGGTCCCATTTATTATACCCAGCCGCTGGGCGGATAGCAAGACAAAAAGCAAGGAGGGAAGAGTCTCCTCTTCCCCCCTGGAGCATGCGTCCTTATTTCGCAACGACGGACTTGACAACCTTGACCTCGCGGCCGTTGTAAGTACCGCACTCCTGGCACATTCTGTGAGGCAGGTGCTGCGCACCGCATTTCGGGCATGCGACGAGACCGGGAGCCTCCAGCTTCCAAACGGAGCTGCGGCGCTTGTCGCGTCTTGCTTTGGATACTTTTCCCTTAGGTACTGCCATTGTGACACCTCCTTGATCTACAAAAGGCCCGGGAGTGTGGCCCGTCCTTCTTGATGACGAATTTTATTTGTTCTCCAAAAGCTTGGCCAGGACCGCCAGCCGCGGATCCGGCTCCTTTTTGCAGGAGCAGGGGCCGAGGTTCAGATCGGCGCCGCAGCGGTCGCACAGTCCCTTGCAATCTTCAGAACACAGAGTTTTGGTGTCCATTTCGAGAATAAACGCGGTGCGGGCCAGATCGCCCACGTCCACCTTCCCGTCCTCCAGCAACACAATCTCGTCGCTCTCCCCGTTCTCCAGAGTCTCCGCCAGCAGGCAGCTGAAGGGGACCTCCTTCTCCTGGGAAAACGCCTTTCCGCAGCGGTCACACAGGCTGTCCAGGGTAGAGCGGGCCGTCAGGTTCAGCTCCAGGACGTCGGCGGTGTTGCGCACCCGGCCGCTGACGGCCACGGGGCGGCTGACCGGATACCGGCCGGCAAATTCCACGTCGGATAGATCCAGGTCAAACTGAAAGTCCAATTGTTTCCCGGGAGCGTGCAGAATGGATTTTACATCGAAAAGCATAGGCCACCTCGTAATGACACGATTAGTATTATAAGGGATGGCTCCCCCGTTGTCAAACAATTTTTTCAAATTTCACCGGTTTTTTTCCCGGGACGTCACCGGATCTCAAAACCCATGATGGTGTTGCGGAAGCCGGACTGGATTTCCTCGTAGCTGGCCGTGCGGTATCCGTCCCTGGGCCAGCGCTCCTGCCAGGCCGCCTGGAGCAGCTCCGCAAGGCGGCGGCACCCCGGGCTCTCCAACCCCAGCAGCATGGGCGTCAGGTACACCACCACCATCTGCTTCTCCCCCGCCCGGAGGGCGCCCCGGTCCCACAGCCGGCTGCGCTTCCACCCCGCCTCCAGAGCGTCCAGCAGCTCCTCCGCCAGCGCGGGCAGCCCCGCCTCGCCCCGGCGCTCCGCCTCCGCCATGTACGGGGGGCCGAACCGCTCCGTATAGGACCGGAAGGCGTCCCGGTACTCCCGGCGCTGAAAGTTTTTCAGCCACACCCGGCTTCCCCGGACCGCGGCCAGCAGCTCTTCGTCCACAGGCATCCTCCTTTGAAAGACTTTACAATTCCCCGCCGAACGGGTATGATGGGACTACTACACGACACGCCAGGAGGTCCACCGCCATGCGGGAATTCACCATCGGGAAAAACGACGCCGGACAGCGGCTGGACCGCTTCGTGTCCAAAAACCTGCCCCTACTGCCCCCCGCCCTGCTGCAAAAGTACATCCGCCTCAAGCGCATCAAGCTCAACGGCAGGGGCGCCAAGCGGGACACCCGGCTGGCCCTGGGCGATCTGCTGCAATTATATATCAACGACGAGTTCTTTGACAAGCCCAACGAAGAAAATCTCTTTCTCACGGTGTTCAAGCCCCAGCTCTCCATCGTCTACGAGGACGAGAACCTGCTGCTGGTGGACAAGCGCCCCGGGCTGGTGGTCCACGCCGACGAGCAGGAGAAGGTCAACACCCTCATCAACCACATCCAGGCCTATCTCTATCAAAAGCGGGAGTGGAACCCCAAGTGGGAGAACGCCTTTACCCCCGCTCTGTGCAACCGCATCGACCGCAACACCGGCGGCATCGTCATTGCCGCCAAGAACGCGGAGACGCTGCGCATCCTCAACGAGAAGATCAAAAACCAGGAGCTGGAGAAGCGATATCTCTGCGTGGCGGTGGGCCGTCCCCGGCCCGCCGAGGGGCGGATCGAGGGCTTCCTCTTGAAGGACGAGGCGAAAAAGCAGGTCTCCTTCCACCGTCGCCCCGTCCCCAGAGGCAAGACCGCCGTCACCCTCTACAAGACCCTGGAGAGCCGGGACGGGCTGTCTCTGGTGGAGTGCCGCCTCCTCACCGGGCGGACCCACCAGATCCGGGTCTCCATGGCGCAGATCGGCTGCCCGCTGCTGGGGGACGGCAAGTACGGCCGCGGGGAGGTGAACCGGCGGTATCACGAGACCCGCCAGGCCCTGTACTCCTACAAGCTCCGCTTCGCGTTTTCCACCCCCGCCGGAGCGCTGGAATACCTGCGGGGCAGGGAATTCACCGTGGAGACGGTCCCCTTCCGGGAGACCTACTTCCCCCCCGCCGAAAATTCCCGTGAAATCCGGGAATTCCCTTGACTTTTTCAGATAGTTTCGCTATAGTTCATAGTGCTGAATTTCGACGAGAAAGGTTCCCCCTCAACAGAGAAAAGAGGCGTTTACCGATTGAATTACCGTATGAAATGGGGGAGGATACATGTCCAAAGAGTTGATTCGCCTGCAGGACCTGTGCATGGCGTTTGACGATGAGCCTGTATTGAACAACATCAACCTTTATATCAGAGATAAAGAATTCCTCACATTGCTCGGACCCAGCGGGTGTGGCAAGACCACCACGCTGCGCATCATCGGCGGTTTCACGATACCGACATCGGGAACCGTCCTGTTCGACGGTGTGAGGATTAATGACGTTCCGCCGCATCAGCGGCAGATCAACACCGTCTTTCAGAAGTATGCCCTGTTTCCCCATCTGAATGTGTTTGAAAACATCGCCTTCGGCCTGCGGATGCAGCGGCGGGTGGACCCCGCCGACCCCGCCGGGAAGCGGAAGGTGCGGATTCCGGAAGCCGAGATCCGGGAGCGGGTGATGGAGATGCTGGAGATCATCAGCCTCAAGGGCTTTGAAAACCGCAAGCCCGACGCCCTCTCCGGCGGCCAGCAGCAGCGGGTGGCCATCGCCCGGGCCCTGGTGAACCGCCCCAAGGTGCTGCTGCTGGACGAACCCCTGGGCGCCCTGGACCTGAAGCTGCGCAAGGACATGCAGATCGAGCTCAAGCGCATCCAGCAGCAGGTGGGCATCACCTTCGTCTACGTCACCCACGACCAGGAGGAGGCCCTCACCATGTCCGACACCATTGTGGTGATGGACAAGGGCTCCATCCAGCAGATCGGCACCCCGGAGGACATCTACAACGAGCCGAAAAACGCCTTCGTGGCGGACTTCATCGGCGAGTCCAACATCATCGACGGGCTGATGGTCCGGGATAAGCTGGTCCAGATGTACGGCAAGCAGTTCCCCTGCCTGGACGGCGGCTTCGCCCCCAACGAGCCGGTGGACGTGGTGATCCGGCCGGAGGACATCGACATCGTCCCCGTGGAGCAGGGCCAGCTCACCGGCACCGTCACCAGCGTCACCTTCAAGGGGATGCAGTACGACATCATCGTGGATTTCCGGGGCTTCAAGTGGCTGATTCAGACCACGGACCACTGCCCCGAGGGGGCCCGCATCGGCATCAAAATCGACCCCGACGGCATCCACGTCATGAAAAAGAGCGCCTACTCCGGGATGTTCGGCGACTACTCCTCCTTCTCCGAGGAGTACGACGAGCTGGACGACGCCACGCTGGACGCGGAGGAGGAGAGCGGGGATGAAGAATAAGCTCTCCCGGTTTGCCGTCCCCTACGTGGTGTGGATGGCGCTGTTTGTGGTGGCGCCCATCGTCCTGGTGGTGGTCTACGCCTTCTCCGCCGCCGACGGCGGCTTCACCTTGGACAACTTCGCCCGAATGGGCACCTACGCCGTGGTGTTCGGCCGGTCCTTCAAGCTGGCCCTCATCGCCACCGCCGTGTGCCTGCTCATCGGCTATCCCGTGTCCTACATGATGAGCAAGGAGGGCCCCCGGTTCCAGCGCATCGCCATGGTGCTCATCATGCTGCCCATGTGGATGAACTTCTTGCTGCGGACCTACTCCTGGATGTCCATTCTGGAGAACAACGGCATTTTGAACCAGTTTTTTCAAAAAATTGGCCTCATCACCCTCTACAACGGCATCTTCGGCACAAACATCGAATTCTTCCGGATGCTGAACACCCAGGGGGCCGTGGTGCTGGGCATGGTGTACAACTACCTGCCCTTCATGATTCTGCCCATCTACTCCGTCATCATCAAGCTGGACCGCTCCCTCATCGAAGCGGCCCGGGACCTGGGGGCCAACACCTACCACGTGTTCCGCCGGGTCATCCTGCCCCTGTCTCTGCCGGGGGTTCTCTCCGGCATCACCATGGTGTTCGTCCCATCCGTCTCCACCTTCGCCATCAGCAAGATGCTGGGCGGCGGCACGGAGATGCTGCTGGGCGACCTCATTGAGCAGCAGTTCCTGGGCGGGGCCTACAACCCCCAGCTGGGGGCCGCCATCTCCCTGGTGATGATGCTGGTGGTGGTGGCCTGCATGGTGGTCATGAACCGCTTCGGTGAGGGCGAGGAACAGGCGGTGATGCTGTGAAACGGAACAACACCGTGGGAAACCGCGTCTTCATGGCGCTGGTGTTCGTCTTTCTGTACGCCCCCATTCTCCTGCTCATCATTTTCTCCTTCAACGCCGGCAACAGCAACACCGTCTGGAAGGGCTTCTCCCTGGACTGGTACGGAAAGCTCTTGAGCAACCGGCTCATCATGCAGAGCGTCTACACCACGCTCCTGGTGTCCCTCCTGGCCACGGTCATCGCCACCATCGCCGGCACCTTCGCCGCCATCGGCTTTTACGCCATGCGCCGGCGGGTCCGGGACCCGCTGATGACCGTCAACAACATCCCCATGATGAACGCGGACATCGTCACCGGCGTCAGCCTGTGCCTGTTTTTCGTGGCCTTCTTCGGCTTCTGGGGGGACTTCGCCCGGTGGTTCAACGGCGTCCAGAGCCTGGTGGAACTGCCGGTGCGGCTGACCATGGGCTTCGGCACGCTGCTGATCGCCCACATCTGCTTCAACATCCCCTACGTCATTTTGTCCGTGGGCCCCAAGCTGCGGCAGATGGACAAAAACCTGGTGGACGCCGCCCAGGACCTGGGCTGCACCTGGATGCAGGCCTTCTGGAAGGTCATTATCCCGGAGATCAAGCCCGGCATCGTCTCCGGCGCTCTCACCGCCTTCACCATGAGCATCGACGACTTCGTCATCAGCTATTTCACCGCCGGGTCCTCCGCCTCCACCCTGGCCATGACCATCTACGGCATGACCAAAAAGCGGGTGAGCCCGGAGATCAACGCCGTGTCCACCCTGCTGTTTGTGACGGTGCTGGCGCTGCTGGCTATCGTCAACATCCGGGAGGCCCGGCAGGAGCGCCGCCTGGCGCAGAACCGCCTCTGAGATCCCACGGCCCCTGGGGCCCTGAGATACACATTTTTCAAAAAACGGGAGGAATGATCCATTGAAAAAGACACTTGCCCTTGTGATGCTGCTGACCATCGCCCTGACCCTGACCGCCTGCGGCGGAAGCGCCGGGGAGAAACGGGTGGTCAATGTGTGCAGCTGGGGCGAATATATCGACGAAGACCTGATTTATCAATTCGAGGACGAGACCGGCATCGAGGTCAACTACCAGACCGCCGAGAGCAACGAGGCCCTCTATTCCCTGCTGAAAACCGGCGCCGGGGATTTTGATGTCATCGTCCCCTCCGACTATATGATCGCCCGCCTGATCGAAGAGGGGATGCTGGCGGAACTGGACTACGGCAACATCCCCAACTACGACAAGATCGATCCCCGGTACAAGAGCCTGAGCTTCGACCCGGAGAACCGCTACACCGTCCCCTACACCTGGGGTACCCTGGGGATCATCTACAACACCGCCATGGTGGACGCCCCCATCACCAGCTGGAGCGCCATGTTCGACCCCCAGTACGCCGGGAACGTGCTGATGATCCGCAACTCCCGGGACGCCCTGGGCGCCGCGCTGCTGTGCCTGGGCTACGACCTGAACACCACCGACGAAGCCCAGATCCGGGAGGCCTACCAGCTTTTGGCGGGCGCCAAGAACGAGGGCGTGTACCAGGCCTTCGTCATGGATGAGATCTTCAACAAGATGGAGGGCGGCAACGCCGCCATCGCCATGTACTACGCCGGGGACTACCTCACCATGCTCGAGAACAACGAGGACCTGGCCTTCGTGGTGCCCGAGGAGGGCAGCAACTGGTTTGTGGACGCCATGTGCGTGCTGAAGGACGCCCAGCACAAGGACGAGGCCGAGGCGTGGATCAATTTTATCGCCTCCACCCCCTCCAACCTGGCCAACATGGACTATATCTGGTACGCCTCCCCCAACGCCGAGGCGCTGGAGCAGTACCCGGCCTACTACGCCGAGACCTACGGCGAGGAGCTGAACATGGGCCTCTATGAGATCATGGCCGCCCCCCAGCAGGTGCTAGACCGCTGCACCCTGTATGAAAACCTGCCCGCCGCCACCCTGACGCTGTACAACGATCTGTGGACGGAGCTGGGCATCTGAGCAACCCCGACAGCGCCGGAGGGCTTTCCGGCGCTGTTTTCCCAGGAAACTTACAAGGAGGAATTCCCATGATCTTTGTTGGAACGAAATGCCGCCTGGAGCAGCCGGTGACGGAGGCGCTCACCGCCGCCGCCGTGGGCTCCGGCGCCCTGCCGGTGTTCGCCACCCCCTCCATGGCCGCCATGATGGAGAACGCCGCCTGCGTCTGTCTCCAGAGCTTTCTGGAGGAGGGCCAGGGCAGCGTGGGCACCCATCTGGACATCACCCACGACGCCCCCACTCCCCTGGGCATGACCGTGTGGGCGGAGGCGGAGATCACCGCCGTGTCGGAAAACGGCAAGCTGGTGGACTTCGCCGTGCGGGCCTGGGACGAATCCGGCCCCATCGGCCAGGGTGTTCACACCCGGGCGGTCATCCACAACGGCCGGTTTATGGCCAAGTGTTCCGCCAAGCTGGAAAAGTAAGCCGCGAAAAGCCACCGCCCATAGGGCGGTGGCTTTTTTTCGTCTCCGGGGGTCCCCCCGGCACTTAAAACAGGGTGATCTGGCTGGTATCCGCCATGCCGGCGAAGGCCCCCAGCTTCTTCAGCTGCTCGATATGGGTCTTGGAGAGCTTGTTGCAGCACATGGCGAATTCCTCGATGGAGATGAAGGTCTTCCCCTGCCGCTTTTCCACCGTGTCGATGGCCGCCGTGTCCCCCAGGCCGTGGACCGCCGTGAAAGGCGGCAGGAGGCCCCCCTCCGTCACCTTGAACTTGGTGGCGTCGGACTCGTAGATGTTGATGGTGTCGAAGTGGAAGCCCCGGAGGTAGAACTCGTAGCACACCTCCAGCGTGGTCATCATGGACTGCTCCACAGCGGTGGCATCCTTGTTGTTCTCAATCTCCCGGATCTTCCGCTTCACCGCGTCCTTTCCGGCGCAGCAGTACTCCGCGTCGAAGGCCTTGGCCCGGACGGAGAAGAAGGTGGCGTAGAAGGCCAGAGGCTCGTGGACCTTGTACCAGGCGATGCGGAAGGCCATCATGACGTAGGCCACGGCGTGGGCCTTGGGGAAGAGGTAGCCGATCTTGGCCAGGGAGTCGATGTACCACTCCGGCACGCTGTGCTCCCGCATGGCCTCCACCCAGCCCTCGTCAAAGCCGCCCTTTTTCACCTTCCCCTTCCGCACCTTCTCCATGATCTTGAAGCTCATCTTCGGGTCCAGGCCCTTGGAGATGAGGTAGAGCATGATGTCGTCCCGGCAGCCCACCGTCTCCAGAACCGAGGCGGTGCCGCCCACGATCAGCTCCCGGGCGTTGCCCATCCACACGTCGGTGCCGTGGGAGAAGCCGGACAGCCGCACCAGGGTGTTGAAGTCCTTGGGCTGGGTGTCGATCAGCATCTGCCGGGTGAAGCGGGTGTTGAACTCCGGAATGGCCACGGCGCCGGTGGGGCCCAGCAGCTCGTCGTTCTCGTACCCCAGCACCTTACTGGAGGTGAAAATGGACATGGTGTCCGGGTCGTCCAGGGGGATGGTCTGGGCGTCCTTGCCGGTGAGATCCTCCATCATGCGGACCATGGTGGGGTCATCGTGTCCCAGCATGTCCAACTTGAGGATGTTGGCCTCCATGGAGTGGTATTCAAAATGGGTGGTGATGGTGTCGGAGTCGTCGGCGTCCGCCGGATGCTGGACGGGGCAGAAGTCCTCCATGTCCTTGTCGTCCGGCACCACCACCAGCCCGCCGGGGTGCTGGCCGGTGGTCCGCCGGGTGCCCACGCACCCCAGGGTCAGGCGGTTCTCCTCCGCCCGGCCCGCCACCAGGCCGTTCTCCTCCAGGTACTTCTTCACAAAGCCGTAGGCGGTCTTCTCCGCCAGGGTGCCGATGGTGCCCGCCCGGAACACCTGGGTCTCGCCGAACATCTCGATGGCGTGGCGGTGGGCCCGGGCCTGGTACTCGCCGGAGAAATTCAGGTCGATATCCGGCACCTTGCCGCCGCCGAAGCCCAGGAACGTCTCAAAGGGGATGTCGAAGCCGTCCTTCACGTAGGGCTCGCCGCAGACGGGGCACGCCTTGTCCGGCATGTCGGCGCCGCAGCCGTAGGACCCGTCCAGGATGAACTCGCTGTTCTTGCACTTGGGGCAGCGGTAGTGGGGCGGCAGGGAGTTCACCTCCGTGATGCCGGACATGTAGGCCACCAGCGAGGACCCCACAGACCCCCGGGACCCCACCAGATAGCCGTTTTCCAGGCTGCGCTGCACCAGCTTCTGGGCGGACATGTACACCACGTCGTACTTGCCGAGGATGCCTCCCAGCTCCACGTTCAGCCGGTCCACGATGAGCTTGGGCGGGTCCTCGCCGTAGAGCCGGTGGACCTTTTCCCACACCAGGCGGTTCAAGTCCTCCTCGGAGTTCTCCAGCCGGGGGGGGAACAGCTCGCCGGGCAGCAGCTCGAAGGTCTCCACCTGGTCCGCCACCAGCCGCGTATTGCGCACCACCACCTCATAGGCCTTCTCCTTGCCCAGGTAGCTGAACTCCCGGAGCATCTCGTCGGTGGTTTTGAAGTAGATGGGCAGGGGCTCGTTGGCGTCGGGGAACTTCTTGGAGGCCAGCAGGATATGGCGGTAGACCTCGTCCTCCGGCTCCCGGAAGTGGACGTCGCCGGTTGCGCAGACGGGCTTGCCCAGTTCCTCCCCCAGCCGCACGATGGTGCGGTTGAAGTTTTTCAGGTCCTCCTGGGACTGGGCGTCGCCGTTGCGGAGCATGAAGGCGTTGTTGCACAGGGGCTGGATCTCCAGATAGTCGTAGAAGTCCGCGATGCGCCGCAGCTCGTCCCAGTCCTTGTGGTCCGACACCGCCCGGAACAGCTCCCCCGCCTCGCAGGCGGAGCCCACGATGATCCCCTCCCGGTGCTCCCGCAGCAGGCTCTTGGGGATGATGGGCACCCGCTTGAAGTAGGTCAGGTTGGAGGCGGAGATCATCTGGTACAGATTTTTCAGCCCCGTCTTGTTCCGGGCGATGAGGATGATGTGCTTGGGGAAGCGGTTGGACTTGCTCCCCAGGGGGCGCAGCTTCTCCATCTCCGGATTCACCGCCTGGAGGGTGTCCACCCCCTTCTCGTGGAGCATCTTCCAGAAGGGGATCAGCATGTAGGCCACGGTGGCCGCGTCGTCGCTGGCCCGGTGGTGGTTGAAGGCGGGCAGGTCCAGGTGCTCCGCCACGATGTCCAGCTTGTACTTCCCCAGACCCGGCAGCAGGTTCTGGGCCAGGATCAGGGAGTCCACATAGGTGGGCTCGAAGGGCAGCCCCACCTTTTTGCACCCCGCCCGGATGAAGCCGATGTCAAACTCCGCGTTGTGGGCCGCCAGCGGCCGCCCGTCCACGAACTTCAAAAAGTCCGCCAGGGCCTCCTTGAGCTGGGGGGCGTCCCGGAGCATGTCGTCGGTGATGCCCGTCAGGCCGATGATCTCCGGCGTCAGGCGGCGGTTGGGGTTCACAAAGGTCTGAAACCGCTCCGCCACCTCCCCGTTGCGCAGAACCACCGCGCCGATCTCCGTGATGGCCTCCCGGTCCACCCGAAGGCCGGTGGTCTCAATGTCAAAGCACACGAACTCCCCGTCCAGAGGGCAGTCCAGCGCCCCGTGGACCGCCACCCGGTCGTCGATGTTGTTGAGGAAGTAGCCCTCCACGCCGTAGAGAATCTTGATCTTGTTCCCGGCGGCGTGCCAGGCGTCCGGGAAGGACTGGGCCACGCCGTGGTCCGTGATGGCGATGGCGGGATGGCCCCAGCGGATGGCCTCCTGAATGACCTCCGCGGTGTCCGTCAGGGCGTCCATGTTGCTCATCTTCGTGTGCAGGTGCAGCTCCACCCGCTTCACCGGGGCGGTGTCCTCCCGCTCGGCGTGGGTGGTGACGTTGATGTGATAGGGGTTGAGCTGGATGTCCTTGCCGTCCCAGGTGGGCTCCATCTTCCCCTGGACGGTGAGCCACATGCCGGGCTTGATGGCGCTCTCCAGGCTCTGGGCCTCCCGGGTGGTCAGGTTTTTCTGGACGGTGACGGAGTTGGTGTAGTCCGTCATGTCGAAGCTCAGCCGCCACATGCCCGGCCGCCGGGTCTCCCGACACTCGAAGGCGAAGACCTTGCCCGACACGGTGGCGTTGCCCATCTTCAGGTCCAGGGTCTTCATGGGTACCGGACGGCCCTTGATGGGATTTCCCATCAGCACCTTCCCCGCAGGCTTCTTCCCGCCGCCGCCGGCGGCAGGGGCCGCCTGGGGGGCACTGGGGGCCTTCTCCGGCGCGGTGCAGGTCACCTCCATCTCCACGGCGGTGAAGCCGTACACCGCCTGGATGGCCCGGCGGATGCCCTGGGCGTCCGCCTCCGTCAGCGGGGTCTTCACCGTCAGGCGCAGCGCCATGGACAGGGCGGACTGGTCGATGCACGCGCCGGTCAGCTCTGCCCCCGCCAGCTTCAGCCGCAGCTCGCCGGAGAGCTGCAGCTCCGCGAACATTTCAAAAAAAGGGATGTTTCTGGACATGGGTTCCTCCGTTGATGACAACAGGGAAGCCGCGGCGCCGGAGGCGCCGCAGCTTTCCTCTTTTCTCAAAGTTTCTCAATCTCCGCCATCAGGGCGTCCACAAGCTGCTCCTGGGGAACCTTGTAAAGGATTTCCCCTTTTCGGAACAGCAGGCCCTCCCCCCTGCCGCCGGCAATGCCGATGTCGGCGGCGGCGGCCTCGCCGGGGCCGTTGACGGCGCAGCCCATCACCGCCACGGTGATGTTCTTGCGGCAGTTTGCCAGCCGCCGCTCCACCTCCTCCGCCATGGGGATAAGGTCGATGCGGGTGCGGCCGCAGGTGGGGCAGGCGATGAGGTTGACCCCCTCCCGCCGCAGCCCCGCGGCCCGCAGAATCTTCCTGGCGGCGTAAATCTCCTCCACCGGGTCCGCCGTCAGCGTCACCCGGATGGTGTCCCCGATGCCCAGGCACAGCAGCCCCCCGATGCCCATGGCGGACTTCACCAGCCCCATGGAGGGGGTGCCCGCCTCCGTCACCCCCAGGTGGAGGGGGTAGTCCGTCTGCTCGCTGAGCAGCCGGTAGGCCGCCATGGTCAGCGGCACGTCGGAGCACTTCACGGAGATGCAGATATCGTCGAAGTCGAAGCGGTTGAGCAGGCGGACGTGGCCCATGGCGCTCTCCACCAGGGCCTGGGCGGTGACGCCGCCGTACTTGGCCCGCAGCTCCTTTTCCAGGGAGCCGCCGTTGACGCCCACCCGGATGGGAATGCGCTTTCGGCGGCACAGCTCCGCCACCGCCCGCACCTTCTCCTCCCCGCCGATGTTGCCGGGGTTGATGCGGATGGCGTCGATGCCCCGCTCCGCGCACGCCAGGGCGAATTTGTAATTGAAGTGGATGTCCGCCACCAAGGGGATGCGGATTTGGGCCTTGATCCGGTCCACCGCCTCCGCCGCCGCCTGGTCCGGGATGGCCACCCGGACGATCTCACAGCCCGCGTCCTCCAGGGCGTGGATCTGGGCCACGGTGGCCGCCACATCGTCGGTCTTCGTGTTGCACATGGACTGGATGCTCACCGGCGCACCGCCGCCCACGGCCACGGACCCCACCAGCAGTTGCTTTGTCATCTCTCCGCCTCCCTCACTGAAACAGCCGGAACACGTCGTGGAAGGTCACCAGCAGCATAAAGCCCATCAGCACCACGAAGCCCGCCACGTTCACCGCCGCCTGATACCGCTCCGGCACCTTGCGCTTGAACAGCAGCAGCGCCACCGCGTCCACCACCAGGAAGAAGATGCGCCCGCCGTCCAGGGCGGGGAAGGGCAGCAGGTTCATGACGGACAGGTTCACCGCCAGCAGCGCCGCAAAGTAGAAAATCTGGCTCCAGGCGGCAGCGGCGGTCTCCGCCTCGCTGCCCACCTCCGTCATGGTGGACACGATGCCCACCGGGCCGCTGAGGTCCTCCATCCCGGCGTTGCCGGTGAAGAGCTGGACCAGGCTGAACCACACCAGCTGCACGAAGTCCAGCGCCGTGTTCCAGGTGTACTGGAGCTTGGCGGCAAAGGTGGCCTCCAGCGCCGCCGTCCCCACGTAGATGCCGAAGCCCCGGTAGGTGGTATTTCCGTCGGTAGAGGTGTAGGTCTGGCGCATCAGCCCCTCCAGGAGGATGTGGCGGCCGTCCCGCACCACCTCGATGTCGGCGGTATCCCCCGCGTACTCCAAAAACAGCTTCGTGTCCCCCTTGAGGTAGGTGCGGTAGCCGTCCACCTTGTACACGATGTCCCCGGCCATCAGCCCGTTCTCCCCGGTATGGGAGAACTCCGGCGCCAGGCCGCTGATCTGGTCGGCGAAGAGGACGGTGGCGCCGGCGTACAGCGCCAGCAGAATCACCACGCCCGTCAGGAAATTCATAAAGGACCCGGCGGCCAGGATGATGAACTTCTTCCAGAAGCCCTGGCGGACGAAGGACCGCTCGTCGCCGGTGTCCTCGTCCTCCCCCTCCATGGCGCAGAAGCCCCCGATGGGCAGCGCCCGGAGGGAGTACTGGGTCTCCCCCCGCTCCCTGCGCCAGATGAGCGGGCCCATGCCGATGGAAAACTCGTTGACCCGCACGCCGCAGAGCTTCGCCGCCAGAAAATGGCCCAGCTCATGGACGGCGATCAGCACGCCGAAAATCAAAATAGCCGCCAGGATAAAAATTGGTTTCATGCAAAAACTCCTATTTCCCGTCCCGCAGTACGCTCTCCCGGGCGGCGCGGTCCGCCGCCAGAATGTCCTCCAAGGACGGATGATCCGCCGGGGCAACCTCCTCCCCGGCCCTGCGCACCAGCCGGGGAATGTCGTGGAAGCCGATGCGGCCCGCCAAAAACAGGCCCAC
>NZ_UQXD01000025.1 GCF_900544955.1 uncultured Oscillibacter sp. | reverse complement strand
GCCGCAAGGGCGGCGCCGGCGGCCTCCCCGGCGGGAACCACCTCGCAGGGCAGGCGGCAGGGCTGGGCGCAGCGGCCCCGGTTGCCGGAGCGGCCGCCCAGAACGGCGCTCATGGCGCACTGGCCGGAGTAGCACATGCACAGGGCCCCGTGGACAAAGACCTCCACCTCCGCCGGACAGGCGGCGCAGATGGCGGCGGTGTCCTCCCGGGAGCACTCCCGGGCGATGACCACCCGCTCGCAGCCGTCGGCGGCGGCCTCCCGGGCGCCGCCGGAGGTGAAGAGGCTCATCTGGGTGCTGGCGTGGAGGGGCAGGTCCGGCAGGGACCGGCGCAGCAGGTCGAACAGCCCCCAGTCCTGGACCAGCACCGCGTCCACCCCCATGCGGCAGGCGGCGGCAGCGGTCTCCAGGGCCCGGGGCAGCTCCCGGTCCGTCAGCAGGGTGTTCAGGGTGAGGAAAACCCGCACGCCCCGCTCGTGGCAGTAGGCGAGGGCCCAGGCAAACTCCTCGTCGGAGAAGTTCTTGGCGCTCCGGCGGGCGTTGAAGTCCCCCCAGCCCAGATACACCGCCCCGGCGCCACTTTGCACGGCGGCCCGGAGGGACTCCGGCGAGCCGGCGGGGGAGAGAAGCTCCGGCCTCATCCGCGGCTCTGGTGGTCCAGCCGCTGCTGCAGGCGGAACACCTCCCGCTTCAGCTCGCTGACCTCCGCCTGGGCCTTGCCCGCCTCGTCCAGATAGCCCTTGATCTGGGAGCGCAGCTCCGCCGCCGCCGCCTGGGCCTTGAACAGCTCATCGGCGATGTTGGCGGCGGTGAGAACGGCGGCGTCGGTGCGGCCCACCTTGGCGCCGTTGAGGACCTCGTCCATCTTCTCGCTGACATAGGAGCCCACTTTCTGCATGTAGGACGCGGATTCCTCCGCCACGAAGGTATACTCCTCCCCGCAGATGCTGACGACCACCCGGTTTGCCATGAAAGATTCCTCCTCTATCGTTTGTGAAACGGCGGACCCCGCCTATTTTTACAGCGTACAGTATACCATACGGGGGGTGCCAGCGCCAGAAGAAAAGAGGGGGATTTCAAAAAAATTCATGAATTCGGGACGCCTTTTGGGCGGGGGGTTGCCGCCGGGGGAAAATTCGTGTAGAATACAGGGGAATGCGAGGAAGGGAGGCGCGGCGATGGCAAGCGTATTGGTACACACGGCGGAAGAGAGCATCACCCTGACGGCCCAGGCCGCCCGGCGGCTGCTGGAGCGGGGCGACGGCGACGCCGCGCTGCTGTACCTGGCCCTTCTGCGTCACCACGGGGCCTCCCAGCCCCGGTCCCTGGCGGGGGAGCTGCGGTGGGACCGGCCCCGCATCGAGGGGGCGGAGAGAACCCTGCGGGAGCTGGGGCTCATCGCCCCGGCGGCAGAGAGCCTGCCGCCGGAACCCGCCGACGAAAGGCCCGCCTACCAGCGCACCGACATCGCCCAGCGGCTGGAGGAGAGCGGCGAGTTCCGCAACCTCACCGCCGAGGTGGAGCGAAAGCTGGGCAAGAAACTGACCACGCCGGACATCGGGGTGCTGCTGGGGCTGAGCGATTATCTGGGCCTTCCGGCGGACGTGATCTACCTGCTGGTGTGCCACTGCGTGGAGCGGGTGGTCCGCCGGTACGGCGAGGGCCGCCGCCCCACCCTGCGTCAGATCGAAAAGGAGGGCTACGCTTGGGCCCGCCGGGGGATCGACACCCAGGCGGAGGCGGCGGCGTACTTAAAGACCTACACGGAGCGGCAGGGGGCCCTGCCGCGGTACATGCGGGCCCTCCAGCTGGGGGACCGGCCGCCGGTGGCCTCGGAGGAGAAGTACCTGGCCGCCTGGCAGGAGATGGGCTTTCCGCCGGAGACGGTGGCCATCGCCTGCGACAAGACGGTTTTGAAGTGCCACGAGCTGAAGTGGCCCTACTGCAACGGCATTTTGAAGCGCTGGCACGAGGCGGGGCTGCACACGCCGGAGGAGGTTTTGCAGAAGGACCGCCCGGCGGCGCGGCGGGAGGGCGGCGCCGCCCCCTCCGACGACGCCTGGAAATACGTGTGAGAGGGGCGGATGTGAGAGATGGCCTATGACGGAAAGGTGCTGCGCCGGGCCCTCCAGCGATTTGAGGAGGACCGCCAGCAGCGGCGGGAGCGGTTCCAGGAGCGGCGGGAGAGCATTTTCAGCCGCCAGCCCCGGCTGCGGGAGATCGACGGCGAGCTGCGCGCCACCATGAGCCGCATCATCTCCGGCGCCCTCCGCCGGGGGGCGGACCCCCGCCCGGCGGTGGAGCGGCTGCGGGAGGAGAACCTGCGGCTCCAGGCGGAGAAGCGGGCGCTGCTGCGGCAGATGGGCCTGCCGGAGGACTGTCTGGAGGAGCAGCCCGCCTGCGCCCTCTGCGGGGACACGGGCTACTGCGGCGGCCGGGTGTGCCGGTGCCTGCGGGAGTACTACGCCCGGGAGCAGCAGCGGGAGCTGTCCCGGATGCTGGATTTGGGGAGCCAGAGCTTCGACACCTTCGATCTGGACTGGTATTCCGACCGGCTGGCCCCGGGTCAGCGGAAGTCCGCCCGGCAGCACATGGAGGAGAAGGTCTACAACAGCTGCGCCGAGTACGCCCACCGCTTCGGCCGCAAGGCGGAGAACCTGCTGCTCTTCGGGGCGCCGGGGCTGGGGAAGACCCACCTCTCCGCCGCCATCGCCCGGGAGGTCAGCAGCCGGGGCTTTTCCGTGGTGTACGACACCGCCGCCCACGTCTTTGAGCGCTTTGAGGCCCAGAAGTTCGGCCGGGAGAGCGGGGAGGCGGACACCGACGTGGAGCGGGTGCTGGGCTGCGATCTGCTGATTTTGGACGACCTGGGCACGGAGATGACCACCGCCTTCGTCCAGAGCGCCCTGTACCAGATCGTCAACACCCGGCTGATGGAGAAGCGCTCCACCATTTTGAACACCAACCTCTCCCCGGAGAAGCTGGCCCAGCGGTACACGCCCCAGATCGCCTCCCGCATCGAGGGGGAGTACCAGCTGCTGCCCTTTGTGGGGGAGGATATCCGCAAGCTGAAACGGGAGCGGGAGTCCTGACCGGGCGGTTCTCAGGCAACAAAAAAGAGGCGGCCTGCAACAGCGGGCCGCCTCTTTCGCCGTCTACGCCGTCCGCCGCCCCAGCCGCCACAGGGCCAGGGAGAGCGCCGTGAGGGCCGCCCCCGCCGCCAGGGACAGCCAGAACCGCCGCCCGCCGATGTCCCACAGGGCGCTGCCCAGCACCGTGGCGGCGACCACCCGGGGCAGGCTTCCCAGAAGCCCCGGCAGCAGATAGGCCGCCCAGGGCACCCCGGCGGCCCCCAGACAGAAGCTCACCAGGTCGCCGGGGGCCGCGCCCCCCAGCCGCAGCAAAAACACCGTCCGCCCCGGCCGCTCCGCCGGGCGGAGGAGCGGCGCCAGCCGGGGATGCCGCGCCTCCAGCGCCTGAAAGTCCCCCTTCTGCCGCCGCCCCAGGAGGAAGGGCCCCGCGTGGGTCAGCGCCACCCCCGCAAGGTTGATGCCCAGGGCGGCGGGGAGGGGAAAGAGAAGCCCGCCCGCCGCCTCCAGCGCCGAGAGGGGCAGCACTAGGGAGAGGCCCTTTCCCCCGTACAGCGCCAGCAAAAAAACCGCCGCCATCGCCGCCTGCTCCGGGGAGCGGGCGGCGATGGCCTCCGCCGTCAGGGCGCCGCGCCAGGGCCACAGCAGCGCCGCGCCGCACAGCAGCACGCCCAGGGGCAGCCACCATCGTTTCGTCATGGGCCCGCCTCCTTGTCTGGAATGGAGGTAGTATGCGGAAATCGGCGGATTTTATCGAAGGGGACGAAAAAGAGACCGGCAGCTTCCCAACTTTTGCACCGTGCCGCAGGCACTTTTCAAGAGGACGGCTGCCTCCGCAGGCGATGCGCCGAAGGCATACGGGCGGGCCGGCAATCGGTTCCGCCACGGACGTTCCGCGGAGGAAACCGATTGCCTTTGGGTTTGCCCCGCCGGCGGAAAAACGGGGAGAGACGGCGCCGGCAAGCGGAAGAGACCGGCCGCCCATCAGGCGGCCGGTCTCTTTTGTACGGAACTGGGGCGGTTACGGGGCGGGCGGCTCTCCGCCGTTTTCGGGGATCACGATCACCGGCGTCTCCTCGGGGGGAACCTCCGGCGCGACGTCCGGCGCCTCCCCCGGCGCCGGGGGCGTGACGGGGGACACGGGCTCCGCGGGAATCTCCACCGGGCCCGCCACCGGGGTCTCCGGCTCGGTCACCGGCGCGGGGCCCCGGAGGATCACCTTGTTGCGGACCTTGTAATCGCTGGTGGCCTCGTAGGTGCTGGAGATCAGCTTGCCGTCGGCGTCGTACAGGTTCCGGTAGGTGCGGACTTTGTAGCCGGTGTAGGGCGTGGTCTGGACCTTCTCCGTGCCGGCGGGCAGGGTGGCGTCCTCCTGATACACCGTCTCCCAGGGGGTGGTGGAGAGGGTCTCGTTGGTCATTTTGGAGGTGATGCCCTGCTCGTTGGTGCCCAGGAGCCGCACCGTGAGATAGCCCCCCTCGTAGGTGGTGACGATCTTCACGGGGTAATCCGTGTTGTTGGTGAACTTGTAGTCGGGGCCGCCCCAGGACACGGTGGCGTCCATGCCCCAGGGGATGTAGGCGGGGACGTAGCGGTGGGCGTAGCGCTCCGTGATCTCCATGTTGGCCCGCAGGCAGGCCAGGTACAGCGTGGAGGAGGGCTGGCACACGCCGCCGCCGATCTCGTCCACGGTCTCCCCCTTCACATAGGCGGGGGCGGCCTGATAGCCCTTGGCGGTGGTCCGCTGGCCCACGGTCTCGTTGTAGGAGAACACGTCCCCGGTGTTGAGGACCACGTTGTTGAAGGCGGAGGAGGCCAGACGCACGTTGCTCTTCCGGGCAGCGGTGCCGCCCACGTGGGTCCGGCATTCGCCCAGCACATCCCGGAACAGCACCGATTGCAGCGTCTTTGCGGTGACCCGGGGATACTCGATTTGGGCGGCGATGGAGACGGTCTCCCCGGGGGCGCCGCCGTCCATGGCCGCCTGGGCGGCGGTCACGTCGAACTCCGCCCCCATCCGCTCCGGGATGATGGTGTTGGTGGCGGCGTCGTACCCCGCGTTTTTCACCTCGCCGGAGACCTGCTCGTAAATCTCCCGGGCGGTGAGGGTTTGGGCGGCGGTGACGGTGTAGGGCACGTAGAGGGTCAACTCTGCGTCCCAGTATGCCCGCTCCAGCTGGGTTTGCAGCGCCGGGGCGCTGACGGCCCGGCCGTCCTTGGCCAGGTGGATGAGGAGGCTGTCCTCCCCGGTCTCAAAGCCGGTGTCCCGGGCGTCCCAGGACAGTTGGGCGGCGGCGTCCCGGGCGGCTTGGGCGGCCGCGGCGGCGTCCACCTGGATTTCCCCGCCGGCCCCGCCGCCGTAGTAGATGTCCTGGCTGGTGAAATACCGCCAGCCGGCGGTGAGGAACGGGCCGGAGCGGACGGCGTCCGCCGCCCCCCGCACCAGGGCGGGCACGTCGATGGCGGCATTCAGGTCCGCCAGGGAAATCACGGCGTCCGGCGCCGCCGGCATCTGGCCGGGAACAGCCTCCAGTGCGCCGTCGTATAAGTACAGGCCGATTTCCAGGCCCGGCAGGGCGGCTTCCCCCCGCCTTGCGGCCTCCTCCTCCGTCAGCCCGCCGATGTCCTGGCCCAGCACATGAGCCCCCCGCCAGACGGAGGGGCTGCGGACCGCCCAGGCGCACAGGCCCAGGTAGGCCGCCAGCAGGACGACGAGTGCGCCCAGGAGCAGGAAGGGGGCCTTTCCGCCTTTTTTCAGCCGGGCGCCGCCGGAAGGTTGCACAATGGCTTCGTTTGTCTGTTCCATGAAGCCCTCCTGTTGTCACTGATATTCCATGGTCTTGACAGCCTATGCCGTCAGGGCTTTATTTTACCACGATTTCGTGGGAAAGAGTATTACAATCCAGTAACAACAGCCCGTTCACCCCTGTTTGGGGGACTTGTCCCGCCGCTGCTTGGGGATACGGATGGTGAGGAGGATGTCGTCCTCCGTCTCCTCCCGGCCGCTCTGGGCGTCCACCCCCGCCTCCCGGATCAGCCGCAGCCCCCGGTCCAGGCTGTTGAGGAACAGCCGCACGTCCTTGAGGATGAAGGTCCGCCGCCGGGCGGGGGGCGCGGCCTGGAGGGCCGAGAGCCGCCGCTCCACGTACTGCTCCGCCTGGGCCACGTTCATCTGCTTTTCCGAGATGTGCCGCAGGGCCGCCAGCCGCTCCCCCTCGTCCTCCAGCCGCAGCAGGCAGCGGGCGTGGCGCTCCGAGAGGCCGTTTTTCACCAGCACCTCCCGGCAGGCGGGGGACAGCCGCAGCAGCCGCAGCTTGTTGGCCACGGCGGAGGGGGACCGGCCCAGCAGGGCGGCGGCCTCCTCCTGGGTGACGCCGCTCTGGCGGAGGTAGTCCGCGATGGCGGCGGACTCCTCGAAATAGTGCAGGTCCCGCCGCTGCAAATTCTCCACCAGGGCCAGCAGGGCGGACTCCCGGTCGTCCACGGCGGCCTCGATGCAGGGCACCGTCTCCAGTCCCGCCATCTTCGCCGCCCGGAGCCGCCGCTCCCCGGCCACCAGCTCCCAGCCCTCGGCGCCCCGCCGCACCGTCAGGGGCTGGATGATGCCGTGGCGGCGGATGGAGGCCGCCAGCTCCCGCAGCCCCCGCTCGTCAAAGACCCGCCGGGGCTGGCGGGGGTTGGGGCGGATGTCCGCCGCCGGCAGCCGCAGCACCCGCCGCTCCTCTGTGGGTTCCAAGTGACCGCCTCCTTTCGTTTTCCACCATTTTACAGCCCTCCTGTGGAAAAGTCGGATGGAATCTGTCGAAGAAGGCCCGGCGGACAAAAAAAGTGCGCGGCCCGGCCGCGCACTTTGGAGACGGTTATTGGCAGGTGTAGGCGAACCAGCCGCCGGCGCTGCGGCTGCTCAGCAGGGTGAGGCCCGCCGCCCGGAGGGCCGCCGCCACCTCCTCCGCCCGGGTGTCGATGATGCCGGAGCAGAGGAACACCCCGCCGGGGGCCAGCAGAGAGGAGACCACCGGGGCCAGGCCGATGATGACGTCCGCCACGATGTTGGCCAGCACCACCTGGTAGCCCCCGCCGATCTCCCGGCGCAGGGCCTGGTCGCTGAGCACGTCCCCCGCCCGCACGGTGTAGACGTCCCGGCCGATGCCGTTGAGGGCGGCGTTTTCATAGGCCACGTCCAGGCACTTGTCGTCGATGTCCACCGCCAGGGCGGAGGCGGCGCCCAGCTTCAGCGCGGCGATGGAGAGGATGCCGCTGCCGCAGCCCAGATCCAGCACCCGCTCCCCGCCCCGGACGGCCTGCTCCAGCGCCTGTAGGCACAGCTGGGTGGTGGCGTGGCTGCCGGTGCCGAAGGTGAGGCCCGGGTCCAGGATCAGGGGCACCCGGCCGGCGGCCTCCGCCCGGGGCCGGGCGGCTTCCGCCTCCCACTGGGGCACCACCAGCAGCCGCTCCCCGATCTCGATGGGCTTGTAGTACTGCTTCCAGTTGTTCTCCCAGTCCGCGTCCTGGAGGTTGTCCATGGTCAGCAGCAGGGAGCCGCAGTCGGACCGGGCGTCCTTCAGGGCCTGAAGGGCCAGGCGCACCTCCCCCAGCTTGGAAAAGCCCGTCTCGTCGGCGGGGAGGTAGAAGGTGACGCGGGACTTGCCCGCCATGGCCTTTTCCAGGTCCTCGTCCACGTAGTCCCAGTACTGGCGGTTGTGCTCCAGGAAGTCCTGGAATTCCGCCTCGTCGTCGATCACCAATCCGTCGATGTCCAGGGAGGAGAGGAGGGTCTCCACCGTCTCCAGGCCGCCGTGGACCGTGTCGATGTGCAGTTCCAGCCAGTCCATCCGCCTCACCTCCGGTTGCCCAGGAAAAACAGGGCGACGGTGCCGGGGCCGGAGTGGTTGCCGATGACCGGGCCCACGTAGTTGATGCGGATGTCCGCCGTGCCGAAGCGGCGGCGGATCTCCTCCGCCACAAAGCCGGCGTCCTCCGCGCAGTCGCCGTGGCTGATGAACACCGTCTGCCCGGCGGGGTCCGCGGCGGTTTGCTCCATGTGGTCCACCAGGGCCAGCAGGGAGGCCTTCCGCCCCCGGGCCTTGGACACGGGGATCAGGCGGCCCTCGTCGTCCACATGCATCACCGGCTTGATGGCCAGCATGGTGCCGAACAGCGCCGTGGCGGCGTTGATGCGGCCGCCCCGCTTCAGGTGGTTCAGATCGTCCACGGTGAACCAGTGGCACACGCGCCCCCGGATGTCCTCGGCATAGCGCCGCAGCTCCTCCAGGGAGCGGCCCTTCCGCTTCTCCATGGCGCAGAGGTAGACGAACAGCCCCTGGCCCAGGGAGGCGCACAGGGAGTCCACCACCAGCACCCGCCCCTGGGGAAACTCCTCCGCCAGGCTCTGGGCGGCGATGGAGGCGGACTGGTAGGTGGTGGACAGGGCGGAGGAGAAGCTGAGGCAGAGAATGTCCTTCCCGGCGGCCAGAATGGGCCGCATGGCCTCCTCAAAGTCCCCCACGCTGACGGCGGAGGTGGTGGCGGTCTCGCCGGAGCGGAGGCGGCCGTAGAAGGTCTCAAAGGGGATGTCCCGGCCGTCCAGCCAGTTGCGGTAGGTCTGTCCGCCCATCTCTAGGCTCAAAGGAAGCACGGCCAGCTCCAGCTCCTCCGCCATTTGGGCGGTCAGGTCGCAGCAGCTGTCGGTCATGATGACATAATCGCGCATGGCTCAGTCACGCTCCTTTTCTTTTTTGCTCCGGCTCTTGCCGGGCTTCTCCTCCGCCGGTGCCTTCTGGCGGCGCAGCAGGGACACGTAGCGGCTGCTGGCCAGGCCCGCGGCGTAGCTCAGCAGGGCGAAGTGAATGGCGGCGTCCGCCAGGGTGTCCTCCTCGGGCCGCTGGGCCATCTCCCGGGAGGTGATGTTCAGCGCCTTGTCCAGGCTGGCGCAGAAGGCGGCGTAGCCGTCCTCCACGGAGCGCTCCCCCTGGAGCTCCTCCTTGATGAGCAAATCCATGTCCCGGGAGGACATCACCCGTTTCAAAACGCAGATGGCGGTGAGGTAGGCCAGGTGGTCCCGGCTGTACTTCTTGCCCTCGGCCCGGGGCACCAGGCCGCTTTTCGTGTAGTTGTTCACCATGGCGGCGGTCAGGGCGTCCTCCTCGTCGAAGCGCAGCACCTGGCGGTCCATATAGGAGAGCACCTGGTCCATATAGAGGGTGAAGTCCGGCAGCTGGTCCCAGGCCACGGGCCGCTGGGTCTCCAGCCGCTCCCGCAGCGCGGTCAGGTCACTCATGAATACTCCTCCTTGATTCTGGAAGTCAAAACCTCGTATGAGAAAAGTTTACCACTCAGACGTCGTTTTGTAAACCGTATTTTGCGGAAACGAAAACGGCCAGCGGCTCATTTTCCCACGCAGAACCGGGAGAAAATCCGGGAGACGATCTCCTCTCGGGCGGTGCGGCCCGTCAGCTCTCCCAGGGCGTCCAGGGCCTCCTCCACGTCGGTGAGCACCGCGTCGGGGGTCATGCCCTCCGCCAGGGCCTCCGCCGCCCGCCGGAGGGCCGCTTCCGCCCGGGAGACGGCCTCCTCCTGCCGCTGGTCCGTCAGGAGGGAGCCGGGGGCCTCGCCGTCCCCGGCGGGGAACAGGGCGGCCACGGCGGCCTCCAGGTCCGCCAGCCCCTCCCCGGTGACGGAGGAGACGGAGACGGACGCGGCGGGGGGCCTGCCGGGAGACGAGGGGAGCGGGGGCGGCGGGCAGGTCGGCCTTGCTGGCCACCAGGATCCACCGCTCCTGCCGGGCGGCCAGGGCCAGCACGGCCTCGTCCTCCTCGGTCATGGGGGCGGAGCTGTCCACCACCGCCAGCACCAGATCGGCGGTCTCCAGGGCGGCCCGGGCCCGCTCCACGCCCATCCGCTCCACGGTGTCCCCGGTGGCGCGGATGCCGGCGGTGTCGATCAGCCGCAGGAGGACCCCGCCGCAGAGGACGGACTCCTCCACCGTGTCCCGGGTGGTGCCGGGGATGTCGGTGACGATGGCCCGGTCGTAGCCCGCCAGGGCGTTGAGCAGGGAGGACTTTCCGGCGTTGGGGCGGCCCACGATGGCGGTGCGGACGCCGGCCTTCAGCACCCGGCCCCGGCGGCAGGTGGAGAGGAGCCGGTCCAGGGTCTCCCGGGCGCCGGCGAGGGCCCGGGCCACCTGCTCCGGCGCCGCGTCCGTGATGTCCTCGTCGGGGTAGTCCACCACGGCGTAAAACCGGGAGGAGATGTCCAGCAGGGCCTCCTGCACCGGCTCCAGCACTCGGCGCAGCCCGCCGTCCAGCTGGGCGGCGGCGTTCCGGGCGGCGGCGGCGGTCTCCGCGTCGATGAGGTCGATGACGGCCTCCGCCTGGGTCAGGTCCAGGCGGCCGTTCAAAAAGGCCCGCTGGGTAAACTCCCCGGCCCGGGCCTGCCGGGCCCCGGCGGCGAACAGGGCGGAGAGCAGCTCCCGCAGCACCACCGGGGAGCCGTGGCAGTGGAACTCGGCGGAGTCCTCGCCGGTGTAGCTGTGGGGGCCGGGAAACCGGACCGCCAGCCCCCGGTCAATCACCCGGCCCTGCTGGTCCAGCATCTCGCCGAAGGCCATGGTCCGGGGCGCCAGGGTCTCAAAGGGCCTGCCGGAGACGGCGCGGAACACACGGCCGCACAGGGCGAAGCACCCCGCCCCGGAGACCCGGACAATGCCGATGGCGGTGGCGCCGCTGCCGGTGGAGATGGCGGCGATGACGTCCATTCAGATCAGCTCCTTTTCCATGACGTGGTTGGTCAGTGTCTGCCCCCGGCGGGCCACCTGCTGCGTGCGCACAAGCCGGTAGCCCCGGCGCCGGAAGAAGGGCCGGGCGGTCCGGGAGGCGTGGACCGTCACGTGGCCGACGGGGTACAGCCCCTCCAAAAATCCGCACAGGACGGAGCCCACGCCCTGCCCCTGCCGGTCCGGGCGGACGAAGAGGAGGTCCAGATACCCGTCGGGGCCGATGGCGCCGAAGCCCAGGGGCCGCCCCGCCTCCTCCGCCACCAGCGCGGTGCCCTTGGAGAGGGCGGCGGCCCAGGCGGCGGTATCCGGCTCCGCCGGGGCCCAGGCGTCCAGTTGGGCAGGGGTGTAGTCGGCGGCGCAGCCGGTGTGAACGGCGGCGTAAAACAGCGCCAGCAGGGCGGGCAGGTCCTGGGGGTGGTAGGTGCGCACATGCATAGAGACGTCCTTTCTCCTGCGCTCCCGGGCGGGGGAGGCGGGCGGGGGGAAATGGAAAAGCGGGGCGGGCAGTCAGCCCGCCCCGCAGCAGCTCAGGGGAGAAGGGGGATTACTTGATCCGCTCGCCGGCGGCCTCTTTGGCCTGAATCTCCTTCACGGCGTCCTTGTGAGAGAGGTTCACCCGGCCCTTTTCGTCGATTTCGGTGACCTTCACCCACATCATGTCGCCGATCTTGCAGGCGTCCTCCACCTTTTCAATGCGGTGGTCCGCCAGCTTGGAGATGTGCACCAGGCCGTCCTTGCCGGGGGCCAGCTCCACGAAGGCGCCGAAGGTCATCAGCCGCACCACGCGGCCGTAGTACAAAGAGCCCACCTCGGGGACGAACACGATGTCGTCGATACACTTCTTGGCGGCGTCGCAGCTGGCGGCGTCCACGCCGGCGATAAAGATGGAGCCGTCGTCGTTGATGTCGATCTTGGCGCCGGTGTCGGCCACGATCTTCTGGATGACCTTGCCGCCGGAGCCGATGACCTCCCGGATGCGGGAGGGGTCGATGTGCATGGTCAGCATCTTGGGAGCGTAGCGGGAGACCTCCTTGCGGGGCTCGGCGATCACGGGCAGCATGATCTGGTCCAGGATCTGGCAGCGGGCGTCGTAAGTGGTGTCCAGGGCCTCCTTGATGATGGCCATGGTCAATCCGTCGTTCTTCAGGTCCATCTGGATGGCGGTGATGCCCTTCTTGGTGCCGGCCACCTTAAAGTCCATCTCGCCGTGGAAGTCCTCCACGCCCTGGATGTCGATGAAGGTGGTGAAGGCGCCGTCGTCGTCCTGGATGAGACCGCAGGAGATGCCGGCCACGGGGGCCTTGATGGGCACGCCGGCATCCATCAGCGCCAGGGTGGAGCCGCAGATGGAGCCCTGGGAGGTGGAGCCGTTGGAGCTGACCACCTCGGAGACCACGCGGATGGCGTAGGGGAACTCGTCCACGGAGGGCAGCACCGGCAGCAGCGCCCGCTCGGCCAGGGCGCCGTGGCCGATCTCCCGGCGGCCGGGGCTGCGGGCGGGCTTGGCCTCGCCCACGGAGTAGCCGGGGAAGTTGTAGTGGTGCATATACCGCTTCTCCGTCTCCTCCCAGATGGTGTCCAGCTTCTGGTTGGCGGAGAGGGTGTCCAGGGTGCAGGCGGAGAGGACCTGGGTCTGGCCGCGGGTGAAGAGGCCGGAGCCGTGGGCCCGGGGCAGGATGCCCACCTCGGCGTCCAGGGGACGGATTTCGTTCTTGGCGCGGCCGTCCACCCGGTGGCCCTCCAGCAGCCAGGCCTTGACGATCTTCTTCTGGAACTTGTAGGTGATCTCCTCCAGGTACTGGTCCATGTTGGGATAGATCTCGAGATACTTCTCGTGCCAGTGCTCGATCATGGCATTCCAGCGGGCCTCCCGCACGTTCTTGTCGTCGGTGTCCATGGCGGCCTTGGCCTCGTCCATGAAGTCCGCCACAATCCGGTCGAACAGCTCCTGGTTGAAGTCGGCGTGGGGATAGTCGAACTTGGGCTTGCCGATCTCGGCCACCATCCGGCCGATGAGGGCGATCTGCTTTTGGTTCTCCTCGTGGGCCAGCTGGATGGCGCGGAACATGGTGTCGTTGTCCACCTCGTCGGCGCCGGCCTCGATCATGACCACCTTCTTGTCCGTGGAGACCACGGTCACGTCCAGGGCGCTGGCCTTGCGCTGCTCGGAGGTGGGGTTGAGTACCAGCTCCCCGTCCACCAGGCCCACCTTCAGGGCGGCCACGGGCCCATTCCAGGGGATGTCGGAAATGGCCAGGGCGGCGGAGGTGCCGATGAGGGCGGCAATCTCGGGAGAGCAGTCGTGGTCCACGCTCATGACGGTGGCCATGATGGACACGTCGTTGCGGAAGTCGTGGGGGAACAGGGGGCGGATGGGGCGGTCGATGACCCGGCTGGTCAGAACGCCCTTCTCGCCGGGGCGGCCCTCCCGCCGGTTGAAGGAACCGGGGATGCGGCCCACGGAGTACATCTTCTCCTCAAAGTCCACGCTCAGGGGGAAGAAGTCGATGCCGTCCCGGGGACGGGGGGCGGCGGTGGCGCACACCAGCACGCGGGTGTCGCCGTAGCCCACCATGACGGCGGCGTTGGCCAGCTCCGCCAGCTTGCCCACCTCCAAAGTCAGGGGGCGGCCGGCCAGCTCCATCTCGTACTTGCGGTAGCCGGGGTACTGTCTCTTGGTGATGATGGTTGACATAAATCTGCTCCTTTTCAACAGGTGCTCGGGAGCGGCCCTTTTCGTATTTGAAAGTATGTCCGAAGGGCTTCGGGCACAGTTTCAAACACAAAAAGCAACGGCTCCCGGCAAAAAAACGCTTTTTTTGCGGAAAAGGGTGACGGAGAAACAGCCTCCGTCACCCAATTTGCATCTTACTTGCGGATACCCAGCTTGGCGATCAGGGCACGATAGCGCTCAATATCCTTCTTCTGCAGGTAATCCAGCAGGCTGCGGCGCTTACCGACCATCTTCAGCAGACCCCGGTTGGAGTGCTTGTCCTGGGGGTTGGCCTGCATGTGGGAGGTGAGCTGGTTGATCCGCTCGGTGAGAATGGCGATCTGGACCTCCGGAGAGCCGGTGTCGCCCTCGTGGGTGCGGTTGGCGTCGATGATAGCGGTCTTTTGTTCTTTGCGCAGCATGGTTTTTTCCACCTTTCCAAAATTCCCCGCAGAACTGCGCGTCAGGCCGGTGAAAGTCCGTGAGACGAAGTCCTGGGGCGGTTTCTGCACGATTGCGTGCTTTATAACTATATCATATGGGTTTTCCGTTGTAAAGAGAAACCTGCGGCTTTTTCAGGAGAAATCCGGAAAAAAACCACCGGGGAAACCCCCTTGACAAGGGAATACTTCCGTGTTATCCTATCTGTACTAGTACAGTTAGTACAGTTGCAACGGCGGACCCGGGGGGAGCCGTCAGGAAAAACGGAAGGGAGCGTGAGGATGTGATCAGCCTGAACTACCGGGATTCCCGGCCCATCTATGAGCAGATCAAGGACGGACTGCGCAAGCTGATCGTCACCGGGGCCATGTCGCCGGACGAAAAGCTGCCGTCCGTGCGGGCGCTGGCCACCCAGCTGAGCATCAATCCAAACACCATTCAGCGGGCGTACAACGAGCTGGAGGGGGAGGGGTACATTTACTCCGTCCCCGGCAAGGGGAGCTTTGCCGCCGGGGACGCCGGCGCAGACGAGGCCCGGAAGCGGGAGCTTTTGGGCAAGGTGCGGGAGCTGCTGGCGGAGCTGCGGTTTTTGGGCGTGGGGCAGGAGGAGCTGCTGGCGCTGGTGAAGGAGGAGAAGACATGATCGAAGTGAAGAACCTGGTCAAGCGGTTTGACGGCTTCGCGGCGCTGGACGGCGCCACGCTGTCCGTGCCCGCCGGCAGCGTCTACGGCCTGGTGGGCCCTAACGGCGCGGGAAAATCCACCCTGATCCGCCACCTGACGGGCATCTACCGCCAGGACGGGGGCCAGGTGAGCATAGGCGGGGAGACCGTGTGGGAAAACGCGGCGCTGAAGGCCCGAATCGCCTCCATCCCCGACGACTGGTACTACTTTTTGCAGTCCACCATCCGGGATATGATGCGCTTTTACCGGGGATTTTATCCCAGCTTTTCCATGGAGCGCTATGAGAAGCTGAAAGACGTCTTCGGCATCGACGAAAAGCGGGCCATCCGCCGCCTGAGCAAGGGCATGCAAAAGCAGGTGGCCTTCTGGCTGGCCCTCAGCGCCATGCCGGACTACCTGATTCTGGACGAGCCGGTGGACGGGCTGGACCCGGTGATGCGGCGGCAGGTGTGGTCGCTGGTGATGGGGGACGTGGCCCAGCGGGGCACCACGGTGCTGGTCTCCTCCCACAACCTGCGGGAGCTGGAGGACGTGTGCGACCACGTGGGCATCATGGACCGGGGCAAGGTGCTGCTGGAGCGGTCCCTGGCCCAGCTCCAGGACAACATGGTGAAGCTGCAGGTGGTGTTCCAGGACGGCGTGAACGAGGTGCCGGCGGACTTGCCGGTGCTCCACGTCTCCCGGATCGGCCGGATTCACACCCTCATCATGCGGATGAACGCGGAGGAGGCCACCGCCCGGCTGGCGGCGTACAACCCCATGCTGGTGGACGCGGTGCCCCTGACGCTGGAGGAGATCTTTATTTATGAATTGGGAGGTGCGAACTATGCCGTCAAAGACATCGTTCTTTAACAGAGCCCTGTTCCGCAAGAATCTGACCCGCTTCTGGCCGCTGTGGGGCATGGCCTCCTTTGTGGGGGCGCTGTTCCCCCTGGCCATGCTGATGCAGCTGATACGCGGCCATGAGGGCAGCATCGACCCGCTGGAGTTCACCCGGGCCTATTACAGCATTTTGACCGTGGCGGTGCCGGTGGTGTCGCTGCTGTACGCGATCCTCTGTGCCATGATGGTGTGGAGCTATCTCTACAACGCCCGCAGCGTGGGGCTGCTGCACACCCTGCCCATCCGGCGGGAGGGGCTGTTTTGGACCAACTTCCTCTCCGGCATGGCCATGATGTTGATTCCCTACGCCGTCACCGGCGCGCTGTGCGTCCTCATCTCCCTGGCCTACGGCGGCTTTGAGCCGGTGGGGCTGGCGGTCACCGTCCTGGGGGTGCTGGGGGAGAGCTTCTTCTACTTCGCCAGCGCCACCTTCGCGGCCTTTGTCACCGGCAACCTCTTTGCCCTGCCCGCCGTCTACTTCCTGCTGCACTTTTTGTCGGTGCTGCTGGACTGGCTGGTGTCCACCCTGGCCCAGGGCTTCATCTTCGGCCTGAATCGCAGTTACTCCGGCGTGGCGGAGTGGCTGTGCCCCACCGTGACCCTGGAGCGGGGACTGCGGCCCAACGGGACCTATGAGGAGGTGCTGCGCCGGGCCGCCAACGGCACGGGCTACTACCGCAACACCCTCACCGCCATCGACCTGGAGGGCTTCTGGATCGTGGGCGTCTATGTCCTGGTGGGTGCGGCGCTGCTGGCCGCCGCCTGGCTGCTGTACCGCCGCCGCCACAGTGAGAGCGCCGGCGACGTGGTGGCGGTGGGCTGGCTGCGGCCGGTGTTCCGCTGCGGCGTCACCGCCCTGGCGGCCCTGCTGGGGGGCATCCTGCTCTATGAGCTGTTCTGGCAGAATGTGCAGTACAGCCCGTATTACGACGCGGTGCCCATGACGGTGTGCATGATCGTGGCGGGCGTCATCGGCTATTACGCCTCCGCCATGCTGCTGCGAAAGTCCCTGCAGGTGTTCCGGGGCAGCTGGAAGGGCCTGCTCCTTCTGGCGGCATGCTGCGTCGCCGTGTGCTGCGTGCTGCGCTTCGACCTCCTGGGCGTGTCCGGCCGGGTGCCGGCGGTCGGCGAGGTGGAGCGGGTGGAGCTCTATGTGGCGGACAATAACTACACCTTCTATCCCGGCGAGGAGGACGCCCTTTTGGAGGAGGTCCGCCGGGTCCATGCCGCCGTGGCCGCCGATTGGGCGTACATCCGGGAGCTGGAGCAGCAGGACTGGAACGGAGACCTCCGGCAGGACGAGAACCTCTCCTTTGGCAACGCCCTGCACCTGACCTATGTCTTGAAGGACGGGCGCACGGTGGATCGGTTTTACAACCTGCCCATCGCCCGGGACCGGCTGGCCCAGGCGGGGACCTACGACCAGCTGTTGGATCAGCTGCTGAACAGCCAGGAGATGCGGACCAAGCGCCTCCGCGTCGGGGACAGCCGGTATGAGATCTCCAACGGCTCCCTCTATGTGGAGCGCCGGCAGCAGGGCTACGACCTGGGCAGCCGGGAGGCCGCCGCTATCCTGGCCGCCGTGGAGCGGGATGCCGCCGCCGGTGCCTGGGGGAGCTACGACTGGTTTGCCGGGCGGGACAGCGACGGCTCCTACGCCGTCTCCCTGGAGCTGAATTTCTCCTGCTACCTTGAGGAGCGCACCTACAACGACTGGATCAGAGTGGTTCTGCGCCCCGGCATGACGGAGACGCTGAACTGCCTGCGGGAGCTGGGGCTGGTGACGGAGGGGGACCTCATCACCTACTCGCAGCTGTACGCGGAGGATACCGCCGCCTCGGCCGGCACGCTGGTGGAGGAGCCCGCCTCTTTGGAGGAGACGGAGGTCCCGGCCTGACGGCGGGCGTCCAAAACATATCAAACGGGGTCTGAGAGCATGACGACGCGGATACGCAGAAAGAGAAGAAGATGGAATCCCCGGTTCGTGGCGCTGTGTCTGGGCCTGGTGTTCGTCCTGGCGGGCGGCACGGCCTGGATCTGGTGGGCGAACCGGGGCCCGGAGGGCGCCGGGGTGGAGGTGCCGGCGGATGTGGAGCAGGACCTGCTGCCGGTGAACGAGTGGTCCCGCCCCGGCACCCCCCTGGAGCGCATCGACGGGGTGGTGATCCACTACGTGGGCAACCCCGGCACCACCGCCCAGGCCAACCGCAACTACTTTGCCTCCCTGGCCTCCGGGGAGGAGGGGACCTACGCCTCCAGCCATTTCATCGTGGGGCTGGAGGGGGAGGTGGTCCAGTGCGTGCCCCTGACGGAGGTGGCCTATGCCTCCAACGGGCGCAATGAGGACACGGTCTCCGTGGAGGTCTGCCACCCGGATGAGACGGGGGCCTTCGCCCCCGTCACCTACCGCCGTTTGGTGGAGCTGACCGCCTGGCTGTGCCAGACCTTCCGGCTGGACCCGGAGGAGGCGGTGATCCGCCACTACGACGTGACGGGGAAGGCGTGCCCCCTCTACTATGTGGAAAACCCGGAGGCATGGACGGACTTCCTCCGGGACGTGGCGGCGGAGCTGGAGGCGATGTCCTGAGGCGCCGTGGAAATTTTTTTGAAAACCGTGCAACAAAACGGCCCGCTGAATCGTCTTATAGTCAGAAGCAGGGAAGAAATCCGCTGTTGTGTGAATACCAGGAAGGGAGTACTCCGTATGGAACAAAAAAATCTTGCTGAAAACCTGTGGCGCGTCTGGGTGGACACCCGGCGGCGCATCGTGTCCTTCCATGAGGAGGAGGGCTGCCAACTGCTGGAGTTCCGCAGCAGGGAGATGTTTTTGAGCTGCGTGGACCAGTACACGGGCATGCAGTATCGCTATCAGTGAGCGAGGGCCGGCCGGCGAAAGGGCCGGTCCTTTTTTTGCCCTTCGGGCAGGGGGAATTGATTTCCGCCCCGAGGGGTAGAATCCCTTGTCCCCGCGCCGTGCGCGGATTCCCCCGTCTTTGCCCGGCAGGCGGTCAGCCCCGGAAATCACACAATTCTCCTGTTGACAAACCGCCAAAACGTGATATTATAATTCGGTAATTGAACATTTTGGCGTCGATAAGGACGAGTATCCCTTTGATCCCCGCAAAGAGAGCCGCCGGTTGGTGAGAGGCGGACGGGCGCAGAGGGGGAAAATCACCTTGGAGCCTCCTGCTGAAAGACGACGCGAGTAAGCGTGGACGTGTGACGGGCGTTACTCCGTCGGCCTGTGAACGCAGGCTGTGAGCGGCCGCCTCCCGCGAGGGAGGGGCAACCAAGAGTGGTACCGCAGAGTGTTTTCTGGCACTTTGTCTCTTCGGAGACAGGGTGCTTTTTATTTTTGCCAGGAATTGATTACTGTAATAAAGGAGAAACCGCGGATATGGATTACAACAAGACCATCAATCTGCCGAAGACCGACTTCCCCATGCGGGCGGGCCTGCCCAAGCGGGAGCCGGAGATGCTGGCGCGCTGGGAGAAGCTGGACGTCTACCACGAGATGCTGAAGAAGAACGAGGGCAAGCCCCGCTTCAACCTCCACGACGGCCCTCCGTTCTCCAACGGTGCGCTGCACATGGGCCACGCCCTGAACAAATCCATCAAGGACTTCATCACCCGCTCCTACGCCATGCGGGGCCGGTACACCCCCTATATCCCCGGCTGGGACAACCACGGCATGCCCATCGAGTCCGCCATCATCAAGCAGAACAAGCTCAACCGCAAGTCCATGTCCGTGCCGGACTTCCGCTCCGCCTGCCAGGAGTTCGCCCAGCACTATATGGACGTCCAGAGCGAGGGCTTCCAGCGGATGGGCGTCCTGGGCGACTGGGAGCACCCCTACGCCACCATGCACCCCACCTTTGAGGCGGAGGAGGTCAAGGTCTTCGGCGCCATGTACCAGAAGGGCTATATCTACAAGGGCCTCAAGCCCGTGTACTGGTGCCCCCGGGACGAGACCGCCCTGGCGGAGGCGGAGATCGAGTACCAGGACGACCCCTGCACCACCGTCTACGTGAAGTTCCCCCTTCGCGACGACCTGGGGAAGCTCTCCGCCTACGACAAGGAGAAGTTCTTCTTCGTGATCTGGACCACCACCATCTGGACGCTGCCGGGCAACCTGGCCATCGCCCTCCACCCCCAGGAGTCCTACGCCCTGGTGAAGGCCCCCGGCGGGGAGGTCTACGTCATGGCCGAGGCCCTGGTGGAGAAGGTCATGGGCATCGGCGGCTTTGACCGCTACGAGGTGCTGGAGACCCACCCCGGCGCCTTCTTCGAGAACATGCTGGCGGACCACCCCTTCCTGCCCAAGACCTCCCGCCTGGTGAACGCGGACTACGTGACCATGGACTCCGGCACCGGCTGCGTCCACACCGCCCCGGGCTTCGGCGCCGACGACTACCAGACCTGCCGCCGCTACGGCATGGACATGGTGGTGCCGGTGGACGACCAGGGCCGCCACACCGACTACGCCGGCAAGTACGCCGGCCTCTCCACCGAGGCCTCCAACCCCGTCATCCTGGCGGACATGAAGGAGAGCGGCGCCCTCTTCGCCCAGGAGGACATCGTGCACAGCTACCCCCACTGCTGGCGCTGCAAGGGGCCCATCATCTTCCGGGCCACACCCCAGTGGTTCTGCTCCGTGGACGCCTTCAAGGAGGAGGCGGTGGCCGCCTGCGACGACGTGCGCTGGGTCCCCGCCTGGGGCATCGAGCGGATGAAGTCCATGATCCGGGAGCGCAGCGACTGGTGCATCTCCCGCCAGCGCAGATGGGGCCTGCCCATCCCCGTGGTGTACTGCAAGTCCTGCGGCAAGCCCGTGTGCACCGACGAGACCATCGCCGCCATCTCCGCCCTCTTTGAGAAGGAGGGCTCCAACGCCTGGTTTGCCCGGGAGGCGGAGGAGATTCTGCCCCAGGGCTTCACCTGCCCCCACTGCGGCGGCGCCGCCGGCTTTGAGAAGGAGGAGGACACCCTGGACGGCTGGTTTGACTCCGGCTCCACCCACTTCGCCTCCATGAAGCGGGACCAGGGCTTCTGGCCCGCCGACGTGTATATGGAGGGCTTGGACCAGTACCGCGGCTGGTTCCAGTCCAGTCTGCTCACCGCCGTGGGCACCCTGGGCCAGGGGGCGCCCTTCCGGGAGTGCATCACCCACGGCTGGACCGTGGACGGCGAGGGCAAGGCCATGCACAAGTCCCTGGGCAACGGCATGGACCCCTATGAGATCTTCAACAAGTACGGCGCGGATCTGCTGCGGCTGTGGGCCGCCAGCGCCGACTACCACGCCGACATGCGCTGCTCCGACGAGATTTTCAAGCAGCTCTCCCAGAACTACCTGAAGTTCCGCAACACCGCCCGGTACTGCCTGGGCAATCTGGACGGCTTCAACGCCGACGACCTGGTGCCCCCCCAGCAGATGGAGGAGCTGGACCGCTGGGCGGTGACGGCGCTGAATGCCCTCATGGAGAAGTGCGGCCAGGCCTACGACGACTACGCCTTCAACGCCGTGACTCACGCCGTCAACGACTTCTGCGTGGTGGAGCTGTCCAACTTCTACCTGGACATCATCAAGGACCGGCTGTACTGCGAGGAGCGAGACGGTGCCAAGCGCCGCAGCGCCCAGACCGCCCTGTTCCTGATTCTGGACACCATAACCAAGCTCATGGCCCCCATCCTGCCCTTCACCTGCGACGAGATCTGGCTGGCCATGCCCCACCGGGCCGGGGACGACGGGCGCAACGTGGTGTTCAACGAGATGAACCACCCCTTCACGGACTACGCCCTGGATGAGGCGGCCATGGAGAAGTGGGCCGTGGTGGAGAACCTGCGCCGGGACGTGAACGCCGTGCTGGAGGCCGCCCGGGCGGAGAAGAAGATCGGCAAGGCCCTGGAGGCCCATGTGGCCCTTCACGCCGGGGACGACGCCTCCGCCTCCGCCCTGGTGCAGGTGATGGGGCTGAATCTGGCGGAGCTGTTCATCGTCTCGGACTGCCAGGTGTCCGGCGCCGCGCCGGAGGCGGGCTCCGTCACCGGCACGGGCACCGCCTACCCGGGGCTGACCGTGGAGGTCAGCGAGGCCAAGGGCGCCAAGTGTGAGCGCTGCTGGATGCACTCCACCCGGGTGGGGGAGGATGCGGACCATCCCACCCTCTGCCCCCGCTGCGCCGCCGTGGTGGCGAAGCTGCCGCAGTTTTGATTCTGGTTGCATCTTGTGGGGGAATCCATTACACTAGGAGCGGGGCGGACAGCCCCGCTCCTCCCGCTTTCGGGCGGAGAGCGAAGAAAGGACGGCGTTCCATGGAGCGTTCTACCGTTTTCACCGCACACACCCGGGACCACGCCGTGGATCTGGTCAAGACCGTGGCCATCTGCGACGTGCTTATCAGCCATGTGGCCGTCCCCGCCTTCGGCGCAGGCGGCGTGGGCACACCGGCCTGGCTGTGGGCCCTCTTCTGGGCGGCGGCCTCCCACATCAGCGTGTCGCTGTTCCTGATGGCCAGCGGAGCGCTGCTGCTGCACCCGGACAGGGAGATGACCCTGAAAAAGCTGTACACCAAAAACTTTCCCCGGCTGCTGATCGCGCTGCTGTTCTGGGCGGCGTGCTACAAGCTGTTCGGCCTTTTTTCCTACGGGTGGCCGTCGGGGGCTGCGCTGGTGCAGGCGGGGAAGGAGGTGGTGCTGTTCCGCCATGAGGAGCATTTGTACTACCTGCACATCATGCTGCTGGTGTACGCCTTTTTGCCCATCACCCAGCTTGTGGCGGCCCGGGCGGACCGGCGGCAGCTGGAGTACCTCCTGGGGCTGTGGTTCCTCCTGGGCATTCTCTACCCCACCGTGCAGACCTTTTGGCCCTTCACGCTGCTGGTGGGCATCCCCCGGCAGTGGCTGATGAACATGACCTACGCCGCCATCGGCTACACCCTCCTGGGCCGCTACCTGACGGCCTACCACGCCTCCTCCCGCCGCTGGCCCTGGGCATTGCTGGCCGCCGCCGGATTTTTGACGGGCTTTTGCGGGAGCTGGGTTGCCTCCCTGGCGGACGGCGGGCTGAACACCCACTTCCTGGAGGGGATGGGCGTGGGCATGTGCCTGGAGGCCGTGGGGATCTACGGCCTGTGCATGACCGCCCGGATTTCCCAGGCGGTGGGACGGGCGGCGGAGGTGGTCTCCCGGGCGTCCTTCTGCGTCTTTCTGGTTCATGTCTTCTTCCTGAAGACCTTCGCCCGCCTGGGGCTCACCGCCCTGGTGGGCCCCGCCGCCGTGACCGTGCCGCTGCTGTCGCTGCTGCTCCTGGGCTGCGGCTGCGCCGTCTACGCGGTGCTTCGGCGGATTCCGGTGGTGAACAAATACCTGATTTGAGGAGAACTTCCCGTATGATACTGTATACAATCGGCGCCCTGGTGGCCCTGGCCCTGCTGGGGCTGGACCAGTGGGTGAAGCACTGGGTCACGCTGCACCTCCCTCTGGGGGAGACCATGCCCCTGCTGCCGGGCTTCCTCCAGCTCCGCTCCGTCCACAACTACGGCGCCGCCTGGTCCAGCTTTTCCGGCCAGCGGTGGCTGCTGGTGGGCGTCACCACCTGCATTGTCCTGGCGGTGGTGTTTGTGCTGGTCCGGCGCATCGTCCGCCACCCCCTGGGGGTGTCCGCCGCGTTTTTGATCCTCGCCGGGGGCCTGGGCAACATTTTGGACCGGGTCCGCCTGGGCTATGTGGTGGACATGTTTGACTTTCAGTTCATGAGCTATCCGGTGTTCAACGTGGCGGACATGTGCGTGGTCTGCGGCGCGGTGCTGGCGGTGGTGTACTACCTGTGGTTCTACGAAAAATACGACAAGAGGGAAACGAAACATGGAGATTCTGACGCTCCAGGCGCTTGAGGCGGACGCCGGGAGCCGGGTGGACGCCTGGCTGGCCGCCCGGCTGGAGGGCGTCACCCGCTCCGCCGCGGCGCGGCTGCTAGAGGAGGGCCGGGTCACCCGGGAGGGAAGGCCCCTGGCCAAAAACCACCGTCTGACCCCGGGGGAGACCCTGACGGTGGCGCTGCCGGACCCGGCGGCGGCGGACGCCGCCCCCCAGGACATCCCCCTGGATGTGGTGTACGAGGACGACGACGTGATCGTGGTGAACAAGCCCAAGGGGCTGGTGGTCCACCCCGCCCCCGGCCACCCGGACGGGACGCTGGTAAACGCCCTGCTCCACCACTGCCGGGGCAGCCTCTCCGGCGTGGGCGGGGCGCTGCGGCCCGGCATCGTCCACCGCATCGACCGGGACACCTCCGGCCTCATCATCGCGGCGAAGAACGACTGCGCCCACCAGCGCCTGGCGGCCCAGCTCCAGGACCACACCCTGGCAAGGACCTATGAGTGCCTGGTGACCGGCACCCTCCGGGAGGACCGGGGCACCGTCAGCGCCCCCATCGGCCGCAGCACCGCGGACCGCAAGAAGATGGCGGTGACCGCCTCCGGCCGCCCCGCCGTCACCCACTGGGAGGTTCTGGCCCGCTATCCCGGCTGTACCCACCTCCGCTGCCGGCTGGAGACCGGCCGCACCCACCAGATCCGGGTCCACATGGCCTATCTGGGCCACCCCATCCTGGGGGACACGGTGTACGGCGCCAAAAAGGCGGTGCCCGGCCTCCAGGGCCAGTGCCTCCACGCCGTGGGGCTGCGGTTCGTCCACCCCCGCACCGGGGAGACGGTGGAGCTGCACTGCCCCCTGCCGGAGGAGTTTCGCGCCCAACTGCGGAAGCTGGCCGCCCGGGCGTAGGTTCCCCTTCCGACGGATTGTTTGCTTTTTCACATAAAAAAACGATTACTTTTGTGCGAAACTTACAGTAGAAAAACGATTACTACCGTCAGATTTAACAAAAACGAACCTTGACGGCGGCTCGCTCTGCCTGCTACACTGTGGGTAGGCGCTGGAAAAGGCGCCCAACGGAAACGTGAGGAGGTAACGAGCATGATCCATGAAATCGCGATCAAGAGCAGGGAGCAGGTGGAGAAGATCAACCACTTGGCCTGCGAGACGCCGTACGAAGTCTGGCTGAGCACCGATACGCTGATGCTGGACGCCCGTTCTCTGCTGGGATTGTTTGCACTGGTGGGCAAGAAGGCCCACGTCATCGCCGAGGACGACGTGGACCCGAAGCAGTTCGGCAGATTGGTCTCCAAAATGGGATAAGGCGGGGGGAGCGGCACACCGGTGCCGCTCCCCTTTTTTTGCCGGGGAAGGGGGGCTTCCCCGGCGTTTTCGTCTTGTGCTTTCCCGGCTTTTATGCTATGATACCTGCGTTAAAGTATCAACATTCGGAGGAAGCGCAATTTGGAACGCAGAGATGTACAGGTCCCGGCGGCGGACCTGGCCCGCCAGCGGGCGTTTGAGGAGAAAATTGCCGCCCGGTTTGCCGCCCGGCAGGCCCACCCCGCGGCCTGCGTGGACACCTTCGGCTGCCAGCAGAACGAGGCCGACGGCCAGAGGCTCAAGGGCATGCTGGCGCGCTGCGGCTTCACCTTTACGGAGGAGCCCGGGGAGGCGGACCTGGTGATTTTGAACACCTGCGCCGTCCGGGAGCACGCGGAGCAGCGGGTCTTCGGCAACCTGGGGATGCTGACCCACACCAAGCGGGAGAACCCGGAGCAGGTGGTGGCCCTGTGCGGCTGCATGGCCCAGGAGGAGCGGGTGAGCCGGCGGGTGCGGGAGTCCTACCGCCACGTGGACCTGGTGTTCGGCCCCCACGCCCTGTGGCGGTTTCCGGAGCTTCTGTGGCAGGTGTACGACACGGGGAAGCGGGTCTTCTCCGTGGCGGACGAGGAGGGCACCATCGCCGAGGGGCTTCCCGTGGTGCGGGAGAAGGGCGTGAAGGCCTGGGTCTCCATCATGTACGGGTGCAACAACTTCTGCTCCTACTGCATCGTGCCCTACGTCCGGGGCCGGGAGCGCAGCCGGGAGCCCCGGCGGGTGCTGGAGGAGGTGCGGGAGCTGGTGGAGGCGGGGTACCGGGACATCACCCTCCTGGGCCAGAACGTGAACTCCTACGGCAACGACCTGGGGACGGGGTACGACTTCGCGGACCTGCTGGCGGACATCGACCAAATCCCCGGGGAGTACCGCATCCGCTTCATGTCCAGCCACCCCAAGGACGCCACGAAAAAGCTCTTCGACACCATGGCCCGCTGTGCCCACGTGGCCAAGCAGCTCCACCTGCCCTTCCAGTCCGGAAACAACCGGGTGCTGCGGGAGATGAACCGGCGCTACACCCGGGAGCAGTACCTGGAGTTGATCCGCTACGCCAAGGGCGTCATGCCGGATCTGGTGCTGACCTCCGACGTCATCATCGGCTTCCCCGGGGAGACGGAGGCGGAGGCCATGGACACCGTGTCCCTGGTGGAGGAGGTGGGCTTTGACGCCCTCTTCACCTTCATCTACTCCCCCCGCCCCGGCACCCGGGCGGCGGAGATGCCGGACCCGGTGCCCCGGGAGGAGAAGCAGGTGTGGTTCGACAAGCTGCTGGCGGTGCAGAACGCCCGGTCCGCCGCCCTCCACGCGGCCTATGTGGGCAAAACGGTGCGGGTGCTGGTGGACGGCGAGAGCGGCGACGGGGACTACCCCCTCTCCGCCCGGACGGAGGGCAACCGCCTGGTCCGGCTGAAGGGGGATAAGGCCCTCATCGGCCGCTTTGTGGACGCGGTGGTGACGGACAGCAACACCTGGGCGCTGTATGGTCGGGAAGCCTGACGAAAGATGCGCCGCGCCAGCAGAAAGGCCCGCCGGGCGTAAGCGTCGGCGCTGAGGCCGTCGCAGGCGTTCTGGGCGTCCTCGTAGGCCAGGAAGAGCTTGCGCTGGGCCGGGGAGAGGGTGTCCCACAGGGCCTGGGAGGCCCGGTCCGCCTCCGCCTGCTGGGCGGAGAAGGGGCCGGACAGCCGGGCCGGGCGCCCCTCGCTCAGATGATGCAGCAGAATGCCGATATAATCGTCCATAAATGTTCACCACCATATTGATGACTACAAACGTAGTTGCTATAATGACAGTGTAGCACCTACGTTTGTGGTTGTCAACAGAAAGAGGAGTTAAGATGACGCTTTCCGAGCACCTTTTTCAGTTGAGGACAGAAACCGGCCTGAAACAACAGGAACTGGCGGATAAGGTCGGCATCAGCCTGAGCGGATATCAAAACTACGAGCGGGGACTGCGGGAGCCGCCGCTCTCCACCCTGGTGGCCCTGGCGGATTTTTACGACCTGTCCCTGGATGAGCTGGTGGGGCGGGAGCGGTGCGTGCGGGTGACGGCCCTGCTGGAGAACACCGCCTGCCGCCCCGGCCTGGCCGCGGCCCACGGGCTGTCGCTGTACATCCAGACGCCGCTGCACAACATCCTCTTCGACATGGGACCGGATGAGGCCTTCCTTGCCAACGCCCAGGCGCTGGGGGTGGATTTGGAGGCGGTGGACGTGGCCGTGCTCTCCCACGGGCATTACGACCACGGCGGCGGCCTGGCCGCCTTCTGCCGTCTCAATACCCGGGCAGCCGTCTACCTCCACCGCGCCGCCTTTGGCGCCTATTACGCCGTGGAGGACGGGGGAGAGCCGGCCTATATCGGCCTGCCGCTGGAGCTGGCGGCCTACCGGGACCGCTTCCGCCTCACCGGCGGAGAGACGGTGATCGACCGGGAGCTGACCCTCTTTTCCGACCCGCCCCGGGTGTTCGACGCCCTGGACGCCAGCGCCGCCCTCCGGGAGAAGATGGGGGAGGACTTCCGTCCGGACGGCTTCGCCCATGAGCAGAACCTGCTGATCCGGGCGGCGGGCAAGACGGTTTTGATCGCGGGCTGCGCCCACCGGGGCATCGTTAACATCCTCCGGGGGGCGGAGGACCGCCTGGGCCGCCGGCCCGACGCCGCCGTGGGCGGCTTCCACCTGTTCCAACTGGCGGAGGGAGACCCGGAGGCCGATGCGCTGATCGACCGCACCGGGCAGGCCCTGCTGCCGGGGGCCACGGTGTATTACACGGGCCACTGTACCGGGGAGTACGCCTACCGGCGCCTCCGGGGAATTCTGGGGGAGCGGCTGTGCCGCCTGTCCGGCGGTGGGGTGGTGGAGATTTGAAGGGGGGGCGCCCCTTCAGGCGGCGTCCGCGCGATGTGCGGCCACCCCCGCCCCGGCGGGCGGAACTCCCACCCCTGCCCGATGGGCGGCATTCCCCGTCTCAGGCGACGAAACGGAAAGGAATTGACAGACACGTTCGTGTGCGTTTATAATAACACACCTGTTCGTGCGTGTCAATTGGAAAAGAGGAAACGATGACGTTTGCCGAACATCTTTTAGAGTTGAGAAAAAAGGCGGGGCTGACGCAGACCGAGCTGGCGCCGCAAATCGGCATTAGTTGGCGCGCATACCAGAACTACGAGCGGGGCCAGCGGGAGCCCACCCTCTCCACTCTGGTGGCCCTGGCGGACTTCTACGCCATATCGGTGGACGAGCTGATTTGCCACCAACCCAAAGACAAAAAACAATGAGGTGAGACGCATGGCGGAGCTGACCCCCATGATGAAGCAATATCTGGAGATCAAAAAAGACAACCCGGACTCCATCCTGTTTTTCCGGCTGGGGGACTTCTACGAGATGTTCGACGACGACGCCCGCCTGGCCTCCCGGGAGCTGGATTTGACCCTCACCAGCCGGGACCACGGCAAGCACCAGAAGCCCGCCGAGGAGCAGATTCCCATGTGCGGCATCCCCTACCACGCCAGCGAGGCCTACATCGCCCGCCTCATCGCCAAGGGCTACAAGGTGGCCATCTGCGAGCAGATGGAGGACCCCGCCGCCGCCAAGGGCCTGGTGAAGCGGGACATCATCCGGGTGGTCACCCCCGGCACCGTCATCGCCGCCGCCTGCCTGGACGACAAGTCCAGCAACTTCCTCTGCGGCATCTACATGGACAGCCGCGCCGCCGGCGTGGCCTTTTGCGACATCTCCACCGGCAAGGCCCACCTGACCGCCTTTACCGGCAAAGACCGGCTGGAGCACGTGGTGAACGAGCTGGGCCGCTTTTCCCCCGTGGAGGCCATTTTGAACGACGGCGCCTATGCCGAAAAGGGCCTGACCGACGCCCTGGCGGAGACCTTCTCCTGCCGGGTGGAAAACGGGGGAGAGCGGCGCTTTTTGCTGGCCGAGGCGGAGAAGAACATCCGCAGACAGTTCGGCGAGGAGGCCCTGGGCCGCCTGCCCGCCGGAACCCCCGCGGCGGCCATGGCCCTGGGCGGACTGCTGAACTACCTGTACGAGACCCAGAAGACGGACCTCTCTCACATCAACGACCTGGACTACTACGAGCAGGGCCGGTTTATGGAGCTGGACCTGGCGGCCCGGCGGAATCTGGAGCTGACGGAGACCCTCCGGGCCAAGGAGAAGAAGGGGAGCCTTCTGTGGGTGCTGGACAAGACCAAAACCCCTATGGGGGCCCGGTGCCTGCGCAGCTTCATGGAGCGGCCCCTCCTCAGCGTCACCGCCATCTGCAAGCGCAACGCCGCCGTAGCCGCCCTGGTGGAGAACACCATCGCCCGGGAGGAGCTGATCGCCGCCCTGACGGGCCTGGGGGACATGGAGCGGCTGCTGGGCCGCATCGTCTACGGCACCGCCGGGGGGCGGGACATGGCCTCCCTCCGGGCCGCCATGGAAAAACTGCCCGCCGTCCGCGCCCAGCTGGCGGCCTTCTCCGACCGCCGCCTGGCGGAGCTGACCGAGCAATTGGACACCCTGGAGGACGTGGGGGGCCGGATTGCCGCCGCCATCTGCGACGAGCCGCCCTTCTCCGTTCGGGAGGGGGGCTTCATCCGGGACGGCTTCCATCAGGAGGTGGACCGCCTGCGCCATATTCTCAAGGGGGGCAAGGGCGTCATCGCGGAGATGGAGGCCCGGGAGAAGGAGCGCACCGGCATCCGCACGCTGAAAATCGGCTACAACAAGGTCTTCGGCTATTACATCGAGGTCAGCAACTCCTTCAAGGACCAGGTGCCCGAGACGTACATCCGCAAGCAGACCCTGGTGAACGGGGAGCGGTTCATCACCCAGGAGCTCAAGGACCTGGAGCACTCCGTCCTCACCGCCTCGGAGCGGGTGGTGGCCCTGGAGTACGAGCTGTTCACCCAATTGCGCCGGGAGGTCTCCGACCAGGCCGCCCGCATCCAGCGGACCGCCGCCGCCCTGGCGGAGGCGGACGCCCTGGCCTCCTTCGCCGCCGTGGCGGTGCGCCGGGGCTACTGCCGCCCCGACGTGGACGAGTCCGGCGTCATCGAGATCCGGGAGGGCCGCCACCCGGTGGTGGAGCAGGTCCTCAAAGACACCCTCTTCGTCCCCAACGACACCTTCATGGGGGAGAGGGAGGAGCGGGTGGCCATCATCACCGGACCCAACATGGCGGGCAAGTCCACCTACATGCGCCAGGTGGCGCTGATCGTCCTCATGGCCCAGATGGGGTCCTTCGTCCCCGCCCGCCACGCCCACATTGGCGTGGTGGACCGGATTTTCACCCGCATCGGCGCCAGCGACGACCTCTCCGCCGGGCAGTCCACCTTCATGGTGGAGATGACGGAGGTCTCCGACATTTTGCACCACGCCACCAAAAACTCCCTGCTGATTCTGGACGAGATCGGCCGGGGCACCTCTACCTTTGACGGCATGTCCATCGCCCGGGCGGTGCTGGAGTACTGCGCGGACAGGAAGCTGCTGGGGGCCAAGACCCTCTTCGCCACCCATTACCACGAGCTGACGGAGCTGGAGAACACCCTCCCCGGCACCGTGAACTACAACATCGCCGTGAAGGCCCGGGGGGACGACATCATCTTCCTGCGCAAAATCGTCCCCGGCGGGGCGGACCGGAGCTACGGCATCGAGGTGGCCCGGCTGGCGGGCCTGCCGGAGAAGGTGGTCCAGCGGGCCAAGGCGGTTTTGAAGGAGCTGGAGGAGGAGAACGGGGTCTCCTACACCGCGCCCCGGCGGGAGACGGACCAGGTGTCCCTGGGGTCCATCGGGGAGGGCGAGGTGCTGGACGCCCTGCGCCGCTGCCAGCCGGACACCCTGACCCCCATCGAGGCCATGGGTCTGCTCTACGAGCTGAAACAAAAACTTTCCTGACGGAGGCACGGGATGGCTAGACGGAAATCCACGACCCATATGACGGCGGGGGAGCAGATTGCCGGGGTGATCTTCTTTGTGATCTACCTGCTGGTGCTGCCCTTTGCCACCGCGCCGCTGTTTCGCCTGGCGGGGCGGCTGCTGGGGCTGACCATCTCCCCGGTGCTGCAAAACATCATCTATTACTACCTGCTCTTCGCCGTCACCGTGGTGATCTTCCACGGCTTCCTGGCCCGGACCTCCCGCCTGCTGGCGGAGAACCTGGGCACCGCCTGCAAGACCCTGGCGGCGGGGCTGGTGGCGCTGTACGGCCTCAACGAGCTGGTGTACCGGCTGACCAACCTGCTGGTGCGCAACCACACCAACCTCAACAACACCACCATCTCTGCCCAGATCGACGCCGCCCCCCATATGACGCTGCTGATCGTCGTGTTTCTGGCGCCCTTTGTGGAGGAGGTGCTGTTCCGGGGGCTGGTGTTCGGCAATCTCCGGGGAAAGAGCCGGGCGGCGGCGTACCTGGTGAGCTGCCTGCTGTTCGCGCTGCTGCACGTGTGGCAGTTCGCGGTGGTGAACCAGGACATCACCTACTTTGTGCTGATGGTCCAGTATCTGGTGCCGGGACTGGTGCTGGCCTGGGCCTACGACCACAGCGGCACGCTGTGGACCGCCGTGGGGCTGCACGCCGCGGCCAACGCCCTGTCCGTGTGGACCATGCTGGCCTGACGGCGGGAGAGACAGAAAAGAAATAGAGGAGTCACTGGGCATGAGTTTTTTCGACACGTTTAACGAAATGGTGGTCATCCTGTTTGCGGTGGCCGTGGGATACCTGGCGCACCGGCTGGGCTACCTGGGCGGGGAGACCAACCAAAAACTCTCCAAGCTGATTCTGAACATCACCACCCCGGCGCTGATCCTCTCCTCTGTGGCCAACGAGGAGAATCTGCCGGGGGTGGCGGAGGTGCTGTCCGTTTTGCTGGTGGCGGTGGTGTTCTACGTGGTGGAGTTCGCCTTTGCCCTGCTGGTGCCCCGGCTGGCGGGAGGGACCCCCAAGCAGATCGGCGTGTGGCAGTTCCTCCTGAGCTTTCCCAACGTGGGCTTCATCGGCTATCCCCTGGTAGAGGCCCTCTTCGGCCACACCGGCCTCTTTTACGCGGTGATTCTGGTGATGCCCTTCAACCTGCTGAACTACTCCCTGGGGCCGCTGATGATCAGCGGGAAGATCCGCTTTCACTGGAAGCAGCTCCTCTCCCCGGCGATCCTCATGGCGTGTTTCACCCTCTTTGTCACCCTGGCGGGCATTCACCTGCCGCCCATGGTGGGCGCCATGGCGGAGATCGTGGCCGATGTGAACATTCCTTTGTCGCTGCTGGTGCTGGGGTCCATGCTGGCGGGCATGTCCGCCCGGCAGGTCCTCACCTCCGTGCGGATGTGGGTGCTCTCCGCCGTGCGGCTGCTGATTATGCCGGCGACTTTGGGGGTGGTGCTGCGGTTTTTGAACACGGACCCGCTGGTGCTGGGGGTGGCGGTGGCCCAGATGGCCATGCCCGCGGCGGTGAACGGCACCATGCTGTGCCTGGAATTTGACGGCGACGCCGAGACCATGGCCCAGATCACCTTTTTGACCACCGTCCTCTCCATCGTCACCATTCCCCTGGCGGTGTGGCTGTTTGTGTGAGGATGCAACACGGGGCGCCTCCGCGGCGTGACGCGGCGGGGCCGTCCCGGGAAAGGAGCGGAACCATGCCTGAGATTGCACAACTGGACGCCCATGTGGCGGACCTGATCGCCGCCGGAGAGGTGGTGGAGCGGCCGGCCAGCGTGGTGAAGGAGCTGGTGGAAAACGCCCTGGACGCGGGGTGCTCCGCCGTGGTGGTGGAGATTCGGCGGGGGGGCATGGGCCTCATCCGGGTGACGGACGACGGCTGCGGCATTCCGCCCCGGGAGCTGCCCACCGCTTTTTTGCGCCATGCCACCTCCAAGCTGCGCCAGGCGGAGGACCTGGGCAGAATCGGCACTCTGGGTTTCCGGGGGGAGGCCCTGGCGGCCATCGCCGCCGTCAGCCGGGTGGACGTTTTGACCCGGCAGCGGGGGGCGGCCTGCGGCGCGGCGCTGCACCTGGAGGGGGGCGTCCCCGGCAGGGTGGAGGAGGCGGGGGCCCCGGAGGGCACCACCATGACCGTGCGGGACCTGTTTTACAACACCCCCGCCCGGCTGAAATTCATGCGCAAGGACAGCGCGGAGACCGCCGCCGTGGCAGGGCTGATGCAGCATCTGGCCCTGTCCCACCCGGACGTCTCCTTCAAGCTGATTAAGGACGGCGCGGAGGCCCTCCACACCCCCGGCGACGGGCGGCTGGACTCCGCGGTGTACGCCGCCCTGGGCCGGGAGTTCGCCCGGGGACTGGTGGCGGTGGAGGGCCGGGGCGGGGAGATCGCCGTCTCCGGCTTCGTGACGCCGCCGCTGCTGGGCCGGGGGTCCCGGTCCATGCAGGTGTTTTTCGTCAACGGCCGGTTCATCAAGTCCCAGCTGCTGACGGCGGCCCTGGAGGAGGGCTACCGCAACCAGCTCATGAAGGGCCGGTTCCCCGGCTGCGTGCTGTCCGTGACGCTGCCGGTGACGGCGGTGGACGTGAACGTGCACCCCGCCAAGACCCAGGTGAAGTTCGCCCGGGAGCGGGAGGTTTTTGACGCGGTGTACCACACCGTGCTGGACGCCCTGGCGGAGAAGGGCGCCCCGGTGCCCGCCCCCAAGGCGACGGAGCAGGCGGTGAACCCCCGGGGGGACTTCTTCCGCAGCATGGACGCGGGGGCCTTCCGGGCGGAGAGCGCCGCCAAGGCGCCGGCGGAGCGTCCGGCGGCCCGTCCCGCCTGGAACACAGAGCGGCCCGCCCCGGCCCGGGTGGCGGACAGCGCCCCGGACCGCCCCTTTTACCGCGGGCTCTCCGGCGGAAAGCCCGCCGCCCTGGGGA